>CADACU010000033.1 GCA_902786545.1 uncultured Anaerovibrio sp. | reverse complement strand
ATGTCGGTCCAGGGGGCAGCACCCTGCGCTTTGCAGTAAATCCAGCCAGTCAGCGGGTGTCTTATATTAGTATTAGAAATATTTAAATGTGGCCATAATGAAGAAATTTCGGGCTGTTTTGTCATAGTCAATTGGTAATGGCTTGTTAAATGTTTAGGTGTTTTGTGGGAGAACCTATTATGAAAAAAATCTTTTTACTAGTTTTTGCTGTAGTGAGTTTATTATTGCCCAATGCCAATGCCGGAGCTTGGGGCTCTCCATATCCTGGGACACTATATGATGGAAAATATGTTTTAGTGAGTGGGCGCATGGGCGGAGGGCAATATGTAGATATGTCGTCATGTGTAGTTGAAATATATAATCCGCCTCATTATCAAATCGCTATCAATGTTGTAGGTGTGCAATTTTCTGAGGATTATTACAGAGCCCATGGTACTTATATTGGGGGACCATATAAGGTGCACAGTGACCAAAGACTGATGAAGTTTAGGTATGATTACGATACTAAAGCAATATGGGTATTAGGTAGTGCTGGTGTTTGGAAATATTGGGATATTTATCAGGTCCATTCTGTTGCTGATGGTCATCCGCTTATCCCTTATTCCGCCGAAGCAGCTTTTGCAGCTGCATATAATATGCGCTTCTTTGGTAGCACTACAGGCTATGGTGGGAATAGAGTAATATCCGAGGATTTTTACAGGGTCTTAGGGCTGTAAATAAGCAGTAAGGAGGGGTTATATGTTTAAACGGATATTGTCAATATTATGTGTGTTAACAATAACATTATTTTGTGGACATTCACTGACGGAGGCTTCATGGACAGTAACTTCATCAGCCTCATCAACAGGGCAGGTGCCAGTTTATATGAAAAAAATTCCTGCAGGAATTCCACAAAGTGTAGGCTCCCATATGATGCCTATAGGGAGGGCGGCAGATGGTGATAGAATATGGGACAGCTATGGGATCAGCCTCTTTAAGAATTCAGTGAGATTTGATAATGCTACGGGACGTGTAAGGGCTTGCCTTTTCCTAGAAGACAACAATCATGACCGTTTTGATGAAATGATGGACTACATTATGTGGGTGACAATAAATCCCAAAACAAAGCAGTTCAACATAGAAAGAGTGTATGGGGCCAAGCCACATAGCCAAGGCTTGTGGGAGGCCAAATGGAGACGGGTTACTAAATTTCCGAAGAAGATAACGATAGCCGATAAAATACCTCCATATAGCACCGGGGAAGAAAATGGTTGGGAAAAGGCTGTAGCAGGGATAATGGATTGTTTGGAGCAGATAAGAACAAAGAGATATGTTGACCTAAGAGATTTTAATGACAATGTAATCCAGGCATCTAATGGATATGTGTATTAGAGCTACTTTGCTATGAGTTGGTGGAAAACGTATGAAAAGGGTAATAAAAGGGGAAATTTGGGAGTGAACGCTATGAACGCTGATCCTGTGTTGTTGCAAATGAAATATTCGAGGATAGTAGCCCTGTTGGCAAAAAGAAAAAATATTTCGTTGATGGATGCTTTGACTATATTTTATCATTCTCAGCTATATCAGCTTATAAGCGAAGGAATATCTGATATGCACTGCATGAGTGATGAATATCTAGTGCAGGAGCTAATGATGGAATAAATAATAATTGTCAAATTTGCAGTTGAACTATAAGTTTGCCATAGATTTAGAGGAGTCGTTGCGCTGCAGCGACTCTTTTTTTTCGGAATATTGGACTCAGAGTACAACACTTTTAAATGTATATTTGCTAAAGTAGTCTTAACATAATCGGAGTTTTGTGCTTAGGTTGTACGTTTTGGGGGAAAGGCAAATGGTAATTGCAAATAACATTTCCTCAAATATGATTTTGGGGGAGTTACATAAAAATACAAAGAAGAAGTCCAAGGCTGCTGGTGAACTAGCTTTGGGGGAAAAGATACGCAATGCGGGAGATGATGCTTCCGGTTATGCTATTTCTGAGAAAATGCGAGTACGTATACGGGCATTGGATCAGGATGACCAGAATGTTCAGAAGGGTTCGTCAATGCTTCGAATAGCAGAGGGGGCTATTCAGAGTCAGCTTGATATAATGAAAAAAATCAAAGAAAAGGTTATTGATGCCCATAATGATACCAATACTGATATAGACAGAGCTACTATTCAGAAGGAACTGAACCAGAGCTTTGATGAGATACAGCAGATAGCCTGGGAAACCACCTTTAATGGTAAGCTCCTTTTGGTAGGCAATACCAAGGCAGGAAAAATGTCCTCGTGGAAGGTGCTGGATAAGCCTATAAGGATTCCAGAATCAGAATATAATTTTATAGATGATGTATATGATGATTTGGATGGTATTTTTGGTCCCTTTGATGTTTTTTCACGTTATGGCACCCATGAGTCTATGATTGAGCCACTTTTGGGAGATAAATCCAGCGTAAATTTAGCTGGTGGCGTGAATAATGAGTATATTCAGCATGATCCACAGGAGATTACACCTGCTACCTTTACTTGGGATTTGAGCAGCTATTTGGTGGGCGATTTAAATGGGAAGGGATTTTCTTGTGGTGGATATAACTATGTGTTGACAACTGATACCAGTAAGAATTATAAAAATGCGGAAAAGATTAATATTAGTGGGTTAAGTACAACAGAGGAGATTGCTGCAAAAATTGCCAACACCCTTTCAGGAAAATCACCGGTAGCCAGTGCTTCTGTTGAGGACTCTAAAATCACATTTACTACTAATAATGCGGCTAATAACAGAGAATATGTATCTGGTTACAGTGAAGCAGCCAGTACAACCACTGTTGGTGGTGAGCCAGCCCATAATGGTCGTACGGCAGCAAATGGCACCAATGTATTTTCCGATGAGACCGTTTATGGAACTGCTGAGGAAGGTATACATCATCCAGCTATAACGCATAAGGAACGGGATCCTGCTACAGATTTGGAAAAAACTGTGATTGATAAAGAGGCTTGGTATGAGAAAACCAAGGATGCCACTTCTGCTGTTTTGTCGAAGAATATTACCAGTATAACAGCAGGCACTGGTATTACAATAAATAATAGCGTCTATCTTAGATTTGAGGACGGTAGTTCTGGCTTACATCAGGATAGTGAAGGCGTTTGGGTAGTTGGGAAAAATGCCAGCGTATCTAAAACTCAATTAAAGGCTTGGAGAGAAATCGGAGACCCTAAAGCTGGTTCCACTATTGGTGTTACTCTTACAATGTCTGGTGGTGTGCTGACATTGGAGACTACTGGTAAAGGTAGTTCTTATTATATTGATGTGAAGAATGGGATTGAAGCGAAAACTGCAATCCCAGCAGTACCAGGTACACCTGTAGAATATGAAGGAATTACGGCATTGGATACCAGTTCCGTATCTCTTTCATCTGGTGGTATACCAAAAGGGCCAATCGAGACGCTGCCTGGCAAGGAAGCAAGCTATACCATGGATTTGACAGCCTATGATACCACCGACCAGGATAAATTAACTGAATTTGTGGATGCTTTGGTAGGAAAATGCTTAAAGTCTACTAATGGGAGTTACTATGGTTTTATTGACACAACAGAACCGAATTCCATGGAAGCAGTTCAGCAAAACAAGCCTGGACAATATGGTACAGTATATGATGTTGATTTGAAGATATTGCGGCAGGCTGTAGAAGAGGGTACCAGTATAGCAGATGCCTTTATAAATTTAATGACATCGAGAGACAGCAGGCATTTTTCCGATGGAAGCGATGGTGGAGCAGGAACTAAAGCTTTAATCGCAAAGGCTGGTTATATTGGCGAAAGCGGTAACGACTTGACACTGAAAATTAGTGAAAGTAAGCTGGCTCAATATACTATAGATTTTAAAAAGGTTTTTGATGAAAAAAATCCAAAGCTGCCAGAAGATTTGGTAGGTAAGGGATTTCGGGTTTATTGTTCTACCTGTCCGGAGCAATGGGTTAATTTCTATTTTTATGATGGCAGTGATGAGTCAGAGGAATTTCGTCCAGCCAGTGGTTCATCGGGGGCAGATATTATGACCGTGAGGGTGGATGTTATTAACCTTGCTCATGTAACGGATTTAGAGTCCTTTGTTGAAGCTGTCCGTACCCAAGCAGGACAGGCTATTCAAACTATACGAGATGGACATCCCCATATGTTGGCTGTGGCTGGCAATGTGGAAAAGGGCACTGTAACCATTTATGATACAAGGCCATTTGATGTTCTGTCATATCCGTACAATACAATGTATCCTGCCTTACGGGAAAAGGGTGCCAAACTGGCCGACCAAACCATGGATGATGTTATTAAAATCGATAAGGATATCTATGTAAATGATTTGGTGATTCATCATACTGACCGGTCCAGCCAAAATATCCATGTGAGAATTCCCCAGACATCTTTGGATCACCTGTTTGATTATGTGGAAGAGTATGGGGGGATAGAAGATTATAATGTAATGACGAAGGAGAGTCGGGAGCTTCTCTTGGGGACTGTTAGTACAAAAATAGAAAATGGCCAAACAGTAACGAAAACTACCAGAGGTTATCTGGATATGGCTATTGATTATCTGACGGGGGCAAATACTTTAGTGGGGGCTCAGATTAGCCGTTTGGAAATGACGGATAACAATATTATTACTCAGGAGGAAAATACCCAATCCAGTGAAAGTACCATTCGCGATACAGATATGGCTAAAAGTGCCATGAGTCTGGCAACGGCCCAGATATTGGCTCAATCCGGTCAGGCAATGCTCAGCCAGTCCAACAAGAACAGCTCTATGGTGCTGAGCTTACTACAATAATAATTTGGAACTGTCGCATATTTTGCGGCAGTTCTTTTATGGTGCATCCGGTATTTTTTTCAAAAATCATTATCAGAAAGATTATCCCAGTCTTTTTGCTCCTCCTGTGAATCAGGAGATTACCATAGATGATAAAGCTATGGCGAAAGCACTCTTGGAAAAGCTGGGAATTAAAGCGCAGATTAACTGGGGTGCTGATACCTGGTCTGATTGCAATATCTACACGGCTGCGGACATTGGCAAGACACTGTATCATAGGGATGTTATAAATGCCATAAAGAATTACAAAGGTTAATATGGCCGTTGTAAAAACAGAAAAACTAATTGATTGAAAAAAGGAATTAGCTACATTGAGCACGAACATATGTTAAGAAATGAGGACAAAATAGCCGATTATTATTGCATAAGGAGATTGCCTTTAGAGGATATAAAGCTAAAGGAGGATAGCTTGATGAGCAAAAAAACAATTTTGGCAGTGGTGGTAGCTTTGTTTTTAGGAATTGGTGGTACAGTGGCCTATTTCTTTATCCATTCACTATATGTGGCCAATACGGCTCCTATAGTTCCGCCGGCTACTACCCAACAGCCAGCAGGAACAGTTCCACCGGCTGGTAATACAACCATACCGGCGGCAACTCAGACTCAGGTAGCAGCAGCGGGGGGCGTGCAGATTCAGCCTTCGGCAGCGGCAACCTTAACGGATGACCAGTTGGTCTTAGGACAGATTTCCTATGGGGCGTCAATTGATGCGGTACGTCAACGACATGGTGAACCAAACGAAATTGACCGAGATGATGGAATGATGAAATACGAATATAAAAATGTATTTGATTTGTATGTGGCAAATGGAATCGTTCAGCGAATTAAAGTAGACGATTTAAATGCTCTTGGTACTCCAAAAGGCATAAAGGTTGGTTCGTCTGTAGATGATGTGGTAGCGGCTTATGGGCAGCCTAATGCCGTAGTAGGTGACCACATTATATATCATTCTGCCAATAATCCGTCAGTAGGACTGAATTTTGAGATAGAATCAAATCATGTAGAAAAGATAGTGTGTGGTATGTTGCAATAAGGTGGGGGTTGTATGAAAAAGAAAATGATAGCATTGGTGGCCGGTCTTACCATGGCAGCTTCAGCAGTTTGTTGTGCCATGATTTCTCCTGAGGGAATAGCGATTTCTGGTGTGGCTCCTGGTTCTTCTGTAGCTGATGCTACAACGAAGCTTGGTAATCCTCAGTATGCCGGGGATAAGATTTACTTCACCAACGGGATTGTTATTGAGTGTTCGGATTACAATCCGAACATGGTAGAGGAAATAGAGACTACTGCTGCCGGCAATGCCACCCCGGGGGGATTGACTGTGGGTATGCCAGAGTCATCTATTACTGCTACCTATGGGGCTCCGGATAAAATTGACAGGGATTATAATGATACGGAATATACCTATTACAGTACAGATTATTTAAAAAAGCTGGAATTTAAGGTAGTGGGCGGCAATATTGTAAAGATACAATGCAAGCTTCGCGACTAAATTATGTTAGTTTCAGACAACAAAAATATCCTCCGAGGGGTTTGAAGCCTTTGGAGGATTTTATTTTTGTTACTCAAATAAAATACCATTGTCTTAGAATACTACTTGCGGTAAAATAATATGAAGTATTTTGAAAGGTGGTCTGGTGTCTGTTTGCAGAATATAGCGGAAGAAATTATTGAATTTGCCGATAGAAGCGAAGCCATGGCTTTGCTGGGAGAACGGGATGAATATATCCGGGTTTTGATGGAAAATTTTGATGCCAGGTTTATCAGTCGGGGTGAAGCCCTGGAAATAAGCGGCGAGGCATCGGCGGTGGAGCCGGCAGCCAAAATCATACGGGAGCTGCAATACCTGTATCGTCAGGGTAATGCCATCACCATGCATGAGGTTCGGTACAGCATTGGATTGGTGAAAGGCGGTAAGGGAGAGGCCTTGCACAGCCTATTTGGCGATACTATATTAGTCACCTCCAGGGGGCGGCATGTGCGGCCTAAGACGCTGGGGCAACGGGTGTATGTGGATGCCATCAAGAAAAATTCCATTACTTTTGGTGTGGGACCAGCGGGAACCGGCAAGACCTATTTGGCGGTAGTGTTGGCTTGTGCTGCTCTTCGCAACCGGGAAGTGGAGCGGCTCATTCTTACCAGACCAGCTGTGGAAGCTGGGGAAAAGCTGGGGTTTTTGCCAGGTGACTTGCAGGAAAAAGTGGATCCGTATTTGCGGCCACTGTATGATGCCCTGCAGGACATCATTGGGCAGGAGCTGTACCAGAAGCTGATGGCTAAAGGGGTTATAGAAATTGCACCGCTGGCGTATATGCGGGGACGAACTTTGGAAAACGCTTATGTGATTTTAGATGAAGCCCAAAATACCACTTCAAAGCAGATGAAAATGTTTTTGACCAGATTGGGCTTTGGCTCCAAGATGGTGGTTACCGGTGATCCGGGGCAGATTGATTTGCCAAGGGGCGTTACCTCCGGTTTGTTGGAGGCTACCCAGGTATTGAAAAATGTCAAGGGAATAGAGATTGTGAAGATGGAAGCCATGGATGTTATTAGGCATGATGTGGTGGCCAGAATTGTGGAGGCCTATGACCGTTACGAAGAGCGTCAGCGTGATGAATAAGGAGATAAAATGATGGATGTTATTATTAGCCGTGAGCCGGAAAATTTACAAATAGATGCTGAAATCGAAGAAATTGTGCGGCATGCCGCCGAGGTTACCGGGCCGTTATACGGGGTGGAGAATGGTGAGGTAAGCATCACCCTGACTAATAATGAATATATCCATGAGTTAAACAATCAGTATCGGGGGCTGGACCGTCCGACAGATGTATTATCCTTTGCCTTTGCCGACAGTATGGAGGAGGAACCGGAAATTTCTGGCGGTTCGGAAACAGAAATGCTGGGGGATATTATAATATCGGTGGAAAAGGCCCAGGAGCAGGCCAAAGAATATGGTCACAGCCTGAAACGGGAGCTGTCATTTTTAACGGTTCATGGTATGCTGCACCTTATGGGGTATGACCATATGGATGAAGAAGAACGGCTGGAAATGGAAGAGGAACAGCGGTATGTAATGCACAAGCTGGGCATTAGCCGGGATGATGGTGAGGAGGACATGAAGCTGCCTCTGGCCCAGGCTCCGGATGTAGTGAAGGACAAGGCCGCATATATAGATGTCAATTCTTTGGCGGCTCCACCGAAAAAGGACCTGCCAAAGGGCTATAAATCAGGCTTTGTGGCGGTAATTGGCCGGCCAAATGTAGGAAAATCCACCCTGATAAATAGTCTCATCGGCCAGAAAATTGCCATTATGTCCGATAAGCCGCAAACCACCCGTAACAGGATTATGTGCGTATTGACCAAGCCGGATGTCCAGATGGTCTTTTTGGATACCCCGGGTATTCACAAGCCAATCGACAAGCTGGGGGAATATATGGTCAAGGCGGCGGAGGGGACGCTGCAGGAGGTTGATGCCATTATTTTTGTGGTTGATGCCAACGAGAAATTCGGTCCCGGGGAGCATTATATTTTGGAACGGCTGAAGGCTACCAAAAAGCCGGTGGTACTGGCCATAAACAAAGTGGATTTGCTGGCGGACAAAGATGCGTTGTTGCCGATTATTACCAACTATAACGAAAAGTATAATTTTGCCGCCACTGTACCGATTTCCGCCTTGGAGGAAAACAATCTGGAGGGACTTCTTGCTGAGGTAAAGTCTCATTTGTCGGAGGGACCGCAGTATTATCCGGAGGATATGGTGACTGACCAGCCGGAACGGCTTATTATTGCTGAAATGGTGCGGGAAAAGGTGCTGCACCTGACCAGAGATGAAGTTCCACATTCCATTGCGGTGGATGTGGATGAGATGAAGCTGCGGGACAATGGGGATAATTATGTCCGGGTAACAATCTATGTGGAAAGAGACTCCCAAAAGGGAATTATCATTGGCAAAAAGGGCGCTATGCTGAAAGAAATTGGTGCATTGTCCCGACAGGATATTCAAATGCTGCTTGGCGGTAAGGTATTCCTGGATCTTTGGGTAAAGGTTAAGAAGGATTGGCGCAACCGGGATAATATCCTAAAAGGATTCGGTTTTGAATAATGGCACAGTATCAGACAGATGCCTTGGTGCTTGGGGTGAAGAACTGGGGCGAAGCAGATAAAATTGTAACCCTGCTTTCGAAGGAACATGGAAAGATCGTCGCTACTGCCTTTGGCTGTCGTCGGCCCAAAAGCCCATTGGCTGGCGCTTTACAAATGTTTAATGAGGTAAGTGTTCAGCTTACCAAGGGAGAGCGCCTGGATACCGTGCGGCAGGCGACACTAAAGCAGGCCAACAAGACTATGAGTGCAGATTTTTCGGCCATGGCCTATGGAGCTTTTGTGGCTGAGCTGGCTACTAATTTGGCAGTAGAGCGATTCCCACAGGGAGATATGTATGACAAGCTGTTGGAGATATTTGCGTCCTTTGGTACTCGCAATCCAAGGATTGGCGCTTTGGCAGCGGCGTATCAGCTGCTGGAATATTCGGGAATGCAGCTTTCCTACGAACGGTGTATACGAAGTAACGATGAAATAGCTGGGGATGCTTATTTTTCCATTGAAGCCGGTGGCGCAGTGTCCCGGGATATGGTGCAGGATGATGACCGGGATATGCTGGATTATCCGGAAGCGATGCGGGTGTTTATCGGTCAGTTGTTGAAGCTGAGCTGGCAGGACAAACCATCCTTTACAGTCAATGGACAAATTATGATGCAGGCAGAGGAATTGCTGCTCAAATACCTGTATCATATTTTGGGAAAGCCGATGAAATCATTGAAGTTTATCCAACAGATAGGTTAGTTGGGCGAAAAATAAAAGTCTGGGAAAGTGTGACAACACATTCCCAGACTTTTTCGTTTGTAGTATTTATTTTCCGAAATACCGTTTTAAGAGACCGGCAAATCCCTTGCAGTGGCGGGCCTCATCTTTGCACATTTCATGAACGGTGTCATGGATGGCATCCAAATTAAGCTTCTTGGCGTGAACGGCCAGCTTCTTTTTGCCTTCACAGGCGCCAAACTCAGCATCTACCCGCATTTTTAGATTCTTTTCGGTACTGTCAGTGAGGATTTCTCCCAATAATTCCGCAAATTTAGCGGCGTGCTCCGCCTCTTCAAAGGCATACCGCTTAAATGCCTCGGCAATTTCCGGATAACCCTCCCGGTCAGCTACCCGGCTCATGGCCAGATACATACCCACCTCGGTGCATTCACCGGTGAAGTTTTCCTTCAGTCCATCAACGATTTCCGAGTCAACACCCTGAGCTACACCCAGCTTGTGCTCATCGGCCAGCTGTTGGGAACCCTCTTCCACCTTGTTGAACTTTTCCGGGCCCACCTTACAGATAGGGCACTGATCCGGTGGAGCATCCCCTTCGTGGACATAACCGCAAACGCTGCAAACAAACTTAGCCATAATATACCTCCTTATTAAACACACACAAAGGATTTATATAATCACAAAATGTTATTTTGAATTGTATTCCACTATCTTTATGCCCCTATGCTCATTAAGGTCAATGATATTGTCCTGATCAATCTTGATCAATGGATGAATGGCCATATCATTTGGATAGCGGAGAATGGTACCGGTGAGACCGTTGTTCAGCACAACAGTGGAGCCCAGGAAGGCATCCTTGATATGCTTCAAAATCAGCACACAGATTTCCGGGTCCAGTTTGCTGTACATCAGCTCAGTAATTCGGGCGATAGCCGCAAACGGAGTCTGACGCACAAAGCCTTCCCGTTCGGTGGTGATATTATCATAAAGGTCCGCAATGGCAATAATCCGGGCGAACATATTGATCGCATCACCCTTGATGCCATCAGGGGTCCCGGAGCCATCCATAGCTTCATGGTGCTGCAGGGCAGCCAATTTAATATCTTCGGATAAATCCGGACTGGTGGCTAAAATCTTGTATCCGTCCGTGGTATGGTGAAGGTATGTTTCAAAATCCTCCCCCTTTAAAGTTTCGGGCTGACGGGACTGGAGCCGTTCAGGAAAGTGAACCTTTCCTATGTCATGGAGGAAACCGGCGGTAATCAGCTCGGTAACCTTTCTGGACGGCAACAGCATCCATTTGCCAATAACACCGGCCAAAATGGATACCCGGATAGAGTGGTTATACACATCGTTGGCCATATGATTTAATTCATAGAGATAATCAATGGCACCACTTTGCTTGGCCATAGGCATCAGGTCTTCCTTGACCAGCTCCTTGGTTTTTTCCGCCGGAATCTGGTTGTTGGTCAAAGTGGAAGAAAAGATGTCATTTACCTCATGGACAACCTCCCTGTACTGGGATGCAAAAGCATTGCTGCGGTTGAACATGGCCATAACATTTTGATAGTTTGGACTCAGTTCATACTCGTCTTTTACATATACAAATGGAACATCCAAAAATTTCAATCTGGTGATGTGAGCTTTGGTCAACATGGTGTTTTCAGACAGAATAACAACCATATCGTCGTTTAATATTGTACGAGCCAGCTCCATTCCAGGCTCTAATTCGTCAAGGCTAAGTGATTTCACAGACACGCCCTCCCATTAAATAGATATCAAGAATTAAGTTCGCTATAGTGGGGGGATTTTCCTGCTTGTCACAGGGTAATTTATAAAATGGGACCAAAATCTGGGGATTTTTAAACATTTTACTAATTTTATCTTGTCAAGTATTAACGAGTTAAAGTATAATATGTTTAGTTTTTGGAAAAATATTAAAAGGGGAGTAAGAAAAATGAGAAAAATTTTAGCGATTTGTATGATGCTGGTGTTGGCTATTGGCGCATTGGCCGGCTGCGGTACCAACGGTGCCAAAAAAGATGCGGATAAGCCTATAGTGGTTGGTTTGGATGATAATTTCCCACCAATGGGCTTTAAGGACGAAAAAAATGAAATTGTGGGCTTTGATATTGATTTGGCGAAAGAGGCTTCCAAGCGTCTGGGCTGCAAGGTGGAATTCAAGGCCATTGACTGGAACTCCAAGGAGGCTGAGCTCCAGAGCGGTCGGGTAGATGTGCTGTGGAACGGACTTGATATTACTGAGAAGCGCAAGGAAAATATGCTTTTCTCCGACCCTTATATGGATAACCGTCAGATTGTATTTGTGGCCAAGGGCAAGGATATCAAGATTGCCTCTGAGGCAGATTTGGCAGGCAAGGTAATTGGTACCCAGAGTGGTGGTACCAGCGAGGAGTATTTTGAAAACAAGGCCGGTTTGAAGGCATCGATGAAGGAAGTAAAGTATTATCCTGATTTCATCAATGCATTTATGGATTTGGAGAATGGCCGAATTGATGCAGTGGTTGGCGATGAGATTATCGGCCGTTATTACATCAGCAAGCATCCGGACAAGATTGCTGCTATTGACACTGTAATCGGTGAGGTAACCCAGTTTGGTTTTGCCTTCAAGAAGGACAACAAGGAACTGCGGGATAAGGTTCAGAAGGTGTTTGATGAGATGAAGGCCGATGGTACCGTGGCAAAGATTTCTGAAAAATGGTTCGCCAAGGACATTACCATCAAAAAGTAATGGAGATGAATAACTGACTTTCTCCAAGAGGCGGTACAAAGGGACTATTGTGTTGTTTGCAATAGTCCCTTTTTTGATGTAAAATATATAGGCTTAGTGCTTTGACACGGTAAAGCGAAAAAATGATAATGTACTGAGGTGACAAACTATAAACAGTCAAGTAAAAAATGAAGATTTTTAATGAATCGTGAAAATTGCACAGCAAACAAGCCATCTGAAGAAGTTGTATTTCAGGTGGCATCGGATGAGAGACAATATTAGTCAGCGAAGAGACTGAGGTATGAAGTCGGTGTTCTGCCTCTCCAATGCAAAAATTACTCTGACAAGCTTCTTGACGACATGGGACAAGGCTACTCTGTGTGGCTTACCTTCTGAACGTTTTTTTGCATAGTAAGCGGCAAAAATTACATCAAAGCGGATTAATGGTAGAGCACAGTTCATCAGTACATAACGAAGCTGTGAAGATCCACGCTTAACCATTCTTCCACCGTGGCTTTCTGTGCCGGAATCATTTACGCCAGGCTCTAGCCCTGCAAATGCTAACATTTGTGATGGCTTTGAGAAGTTGGAGATATCTCCATATTCAGCGTAGATGACAGCTGCCGATATTGGCCCGATTCCCGGAATCGACATGTAGTGAGGGTGAATTTCTTCGATTAATTCGGTTATTTGGGCCTCAAGAATGCATATCTGTTCAGCTATAGCCTTATAAAGCGTAAGAAGAGTATTCAACTCCATTTCAAAGATGGAATTGTTTACGCCAATGGTATTGGTTGCAAGAGATTTTAGTTCAAGGAACTGTTGAGGAGAGAACTTTCCACGAGAAAGAGAATATAGCCTTTCATAAGAGGCAGTATTCATATGTGCCATCTTTTCTGCGGAGCCGTAGTTTTCTAGCAGATACAGAGCTGTCTTGCTGAAGTGCTCATTGAAAAAAGGCTTAAACTCTGGAAAAGTGTGATCCAGGACATTGGTGATCTTCACGAGATAGAAAGAACGCTGCCGTATAAGTTTGTCCCGTAAACGTGTTAATGACTTTAGAGAATAAGCATGATAAAATCCTTTTGGATGGGGTTTGTACTCTACGGTCATTAGCCAGCAGGCAATCGATTCACAATCGATACGGTCCGTCTTCGTTCTGCGAAGAGTAGTGGACTTCTTGTACTGAGAAATGAGAACTGGATTAACTTCCATAAAGCTGTGGTGGGCTTTCTCAAGAAAGAGTTCAAGATTGAGGGCATAATGAGAAGTAGATTCAAACCCTATTCTTATGTTCTTGGGATTGGAGAGAGAATGCAGAGTAGTTAGAAGTTCAGAGAAGCCATCTTTATTGTTTTTGAAGGTGAACTTTGAAACGACCTGCTGATCAGCTGAAGAGATAATACAGCAATCATGTTTGTACTTGGAAATATCAATTCCAACAAAGAATAGAGACATGGTGAAACACCTCCTTAAGGAAAAATTGGCGCTGTTGTCTTCCACAGAGTTGTCTTCCACAGAGAATCCGGCTGTGTAATCACGTAAATAGAAACGTCGAGCGTTAACAAACTGATTAACAGTAATAGACGAAAAGCTGTGGTCTGAGTCACCTCATACCAGTCAAAGCTGTAGTTTTATAGGTACAGATCCACAGCGCCAAAGTAAGTATATCAGAGATGGTTAAAAAATAACCCGGATAATCCGGGAGAAAGGAAAATCCAATCACCATCATCGATGATTGGATTATACGAGATATTTATGGATAACTTGCTAAATACTGTGGTACTGATGCTGGAAGGTACCCAGGTGACATTGCAGATTTTCTTTATAACATTGATAGCATCCCTGCCCCTGGGGTTGTTGGCGGCACTGGGACGAATTTCCGAAATAAAGCCCCTTAGCCGGTTTATGGAGTTTTACATTTGGCTGATGCGGGGAACGCCACTGATGCTCCAGCTGCTGTTTGTTTATTTCGCTCTGCCTATGGTGGGAATCATGTTGCCGGATATTGCAGCGGCCCTATTGGCGTTTACTTTAAATTACGCTGCGTATTTTGCGGAGATTTTCCGGGCAGGTATTCAGTCCATCAGCCGGGGGCAATATGAAGCGGCCAAGACATTGGGGCTTACTCATACCCAGACCATGCAGCGTATAGTTATCCCCCAAATGATTCGTCATGTTCTGCCACCGGTTAGCAATGAGACCATCAATTTGGTAAAGGATACTTCCCTTATTTATATTTTGGCCATGAATGATTTGTTGCGGGTAGCCCGCACTATTGTTCAGCGGGAATTTGATATGACGCCGTTTGTTGTGGCAGCGGTATTCTATCTTATTATGACCTTTGTTCTTACCTGGGGATTTAAAAAGCTGGAGGCTCATTATGGAAAATATGACAAATAAGGAAGTAATGCTCCGTTTGACGGACATACATAAAAAATTCGGCTCCCTGGAAGTTTTAAAGGGTATCGATTTGGAATTAAAAAAAGGCCAAGTTATGGCCATTATTGGCCCATCAGGCTCGGGGAAAAGTACGCTGCTCCGTTGCATCAACCGGTTGGAGGAAATCGACACCGGCAAAATTGAAATTAAGAATCGGATACTGGCCCAAAATAATGGGGAAAATGTGGCGGAGTATGTTTCGGAAAAGGAAGCCAGAGAAATCCTTTCCTGTACGGGAATGGTGTTTCAGCAGTTCAACCTTTTCCCACATATGACGGTGCTGCAAAATCTTCTGGAGGCACCGATATTAGTCCAGAAGCGGGATAAACAGGAGGTTACTGTAGAGGCTGAGGCTCTGTTGAAAAAAGTAGGACTTTTGGATAAAAAGGATTGTTATCCGGCCCGACTGTCCGGTGGGCAGCAGCAGCGGGTAGCCATTGCCAGGGCTCTTTGTATGAAGCCGGATATCATGCTTTTTGACGAACCAACTTCCGCTCTGGATCCGGAGCTGACTGGTGAGGTGCTTAAAACCATGCGGGAATTAGCGGCTGAGCATATGACCATGGTGGTAGTAACCCACGAAATGGCCTTTGCCCGTGAGGCGGCTAACCATGTAGTGTTTATGGATGGCGGTGTCATCGTGGAGCAGGGGACGGCCCAGCAGGTTATCGATAATCCGCAGGAGGATCGCACCAGGGACTTCCTAAAGAATATGCTTTAATTTTTCAGAATTCTATGATAAAATGCCTTGTACATTGGTTTTTGGGGGAATTTTATTATGTATAATATAGAAGCTAAAGGCGTGTGTCTGCGATTTTGGATGATAATGCTGCTTTTAGCTGGTTTTGTGGTGTTTTGGGGCGGAAAGCCAGTGCAGGCGGCCACATTTGCCGAACGAATGGCCACTATGGCTGAGATAAAGGATGTCCGGGTCAGCTCTGATAAGGATCATACCCGGGTGGTTATTGACTGCACCAAGGAATTGAAATTTGATACCAGTGTCTTGAGCAACCCTCAGCGCATTGTTATTGATGTACACAGTGCTTGGATAAAACCGGACTTAAAAAAGACCATATCAGTGGGCAGCCGGTTTGTGAAAAGCGTCCGGATAGCCCAGCATGACCCTGATACGGTACGGCTGGTAGTGGAAAGCTCACTGGGGGAGAATAACCGTAAATTCTTTTCATTAAAGGGCGGCAGTGCCGGTCACCGAGTTGTGCTGGATTTTGGTAATTTCCAAAAGGGGTCTGGCGGTGCGGCCATAGATTTTGGCAAGAAAAATGGTGAGAATACGGATGCTACATCAAGCCCAACCCCTGTTACGGATCCTGATAACGAGGAGGGGACAGTAAATTCCGGGGCCAGACCAGCTGATAAAAATAACAATGAGCCAGCCGGCACCGGCAAGGAGGAAGCGGTAGTTCCTGTAGTGGAGCCTGTGTTTACGCCTGGTATTAAAGGAAAGAAAATAATTATTGACCCTGGACATGGCGGTTGCGATGTGGGGGCCATTGGTCCAACTGGGGTTACCGAGAAAAGTATTACCCTGCGGGTGTCCCAGGAGCTGCAAAAGCAGTTGGCCAACGAGGGCGCCACGGTTATTATGACCCGTAATCGGGATATTGAGGTGTCCAGTAAACGGAGTAAGGCCTCTGATGCGGAGGAGCTGCAGGCCCGCTGTGACATAGCCAATAACAATGATGGAGATATCTTTATTTCCATTCATATGGATTCCTTCACTAACAGCACGCCAAGCGGCACTACCGGCTATTATTACGGCAAGGGAACCAAGGCGTCTCAACGGTTAGCTCAGTATGTGTCTGACGGTGTTACCGGGACTTTGTCCACTGCTCATCGTGGTATAAGAAGCTGTAATTTCTATGTGGTAAAGCATACAACTATGCCAGCCATATTGCTGGAAGTGGCGTTTATTTCCAATGAAAAAGAGGAGCGACTGATGAATTCAGAAGCTGGTATTAAAAAAGCAGCGACTGGTATTGTGAATGGAATACGGAAATTCTTTGGATAAAATGTGAGGTAGATTGAATTGACGGATAATAATAAAGAAATATCAACAGAGCAGGAGTTTATATTCTCTGATGAACAGTTTGATAAAATGGCAGCAGAGCAGAAAGCGGAGCGGATGAAGAGTCTGCGTCGGCATAAGCTGCCGGCCAAGCTGACTTTGGAAGCATCGCTGAACGCCCTGACCAAAAGTGAGTTGGAGGATATTCAATATAACTTAAATCTGCCTATGGCAACCAATATTAACCGGGTAAAAAAAGCCGATATGGTGGCAGAAATTTTGCCGGAGGTTGTAAAGTTCTCCCAGCGGTGGTTTGTAAGTATTTTTGAGGACCAGAAGGCGATTTTTGATTTTGTTTGCCAGCACCAGGGTATGGCTGGGGAATTAAAGATTGAGGACTACCGGCTGGATTATCTGCGGGGGATTGGTGTAATGTTCTGCGGCATGTCTGATGGCAAGCTGCTGTGGTATATGCCGGAGGAAATCCAGGCCGAATACACCAAGATTAACAATGGTGCTTTTCAGCAGATGGTGTCATTAAACGATGAGATTGCCCGTTTGTCTGCTGGCCTGATTTTTTATTATGGTGTTATGGATTATGACCAACTGTATGCCAGAGTGGGTGAACTGATTGACACGGAAGTGGAATTCTCCGATTTTATTGGGGTACTCTTTAACGGTGGCTGCTGGTGCAAGAATCTGGTTGTTGGGCAGCATGAACTGAAAAATGTTGATTTGATAAATATGGAGGCCCTTCAGCAGGAGCATTTGAAGAATTCCCAGCTGGATTTTATTGATATTCCATATAACAAAGCCTGGGATGCCGGTGAAGAGTCCTATGTGGAGTCCACCGGAGCATATCGGGCGCTGGCCCAGTTCTTTATGAATAAGTGCTCTTTGGATGTGCTTCAGGCGGCCGAAACGGTTCACACCATCAATATCATTATGCAGAATGGCTATGGTATGCAGGAAATTGTGGGCTTCCTGAAGGACCGTAAGCTGATTGTGACTGATTTAGATGAGACTCAAGAGTTATATGGGTTGATAAAACGCTACAACCGGACTTTGCCAATGTGGGCCTTAAAGGGCCACACCTTTGAGGAACTGGAGGATATGCCTCGCCCTACTATGGTACGTGTTGGTAAAAAAATCGGTCGCAATGATCCATGCCCTTGTGGCAGTGGCAAAAAATACAAGAATTGTTGCCTTGATAAAAATTATTGATAAAAAATAAAAAAGTGCTTGCATTATAATTTGCATTATAGTAGAATATCATCTGTCGGTGAAATACGACAGAGCATTCCTCGATAGTTCAGCCGGTAGAACGACGGACTGTTAATCCGTATGTCGCAGGTTCGAGTCCTGCTCGAGGAGCCAATGGCGCGTTGGTCAAGTGGTTAAGACACCGCCCTTTCACGGCGGCTTCACGGGTTCGAATCCCGTACGCGTCACCATTTCATTAAAAACGGGAATTATCCCTGTTATATATTTCAAGGGCGCTTAGCTCAGCTGGGAGAGCGTCTGCCTTACAAGCAGAATGTCAGCGGTTCGATCCCGTTAGCGCCCACCATTTGTCTTCAAGACTGTCTTCGGACAGTCTTTTTTGTTGCTTTCCTTGCTTTTTTCATATACCTCTAATACAATGAAGTGGGGAGGGATTTTGATGGACACACAGGAAAGACGCCGGCTGCTGCTGGATAGCTTGCGGACAGCCAATAAACCGCTTACCGGGGCGTTCCTTTCTAAAAAATTTAATGTCAGCCGCCAGATAATTGTAGGGGACATAAGCGTTATCCGGGCCGGTGGTGTTACCATATATGCCACTCCACGGGGATATGTGATGCCTCAGGAGGAAAGCTTGGGGCTGGTGGCTATTCTGGCCTGCAAGCATGATGACAAGCTGATGCGTCGGGAACTGGAAATTATTGTGGACAACGGTGGACATGTGCGGGATGTTATAGTTGAGCATCCATTATATGGTGAAATCCGGGCTGATTTGATGTTGTCTACCCGTCATGATGTGGATGTATTTCAGCAGCAGATGGCTGAATGTGATGGAAAACCTTTATCCCTTATCACAGAAGGGGTTCATCTCCATACCATTGAAGTGCCGGAGCAGGAGGTTTTGGACCGGATAAGGAATCAGCTGCAGGAAGCTGGTATTCTTTGCAATCAGTAATTTCTATGCTGCTCCCGGAGGTGATTGTGTTGGGAGTTTTAAGTGATTTGTGGCACAGTCTGGTGCTGAAAGACCAGACCAAAACTGAACAAGGGTATGTCAGTGCTGAAGAACACAAGGAATTGATTGGCTGCACCGGCATAGTATCCCGTGAATTACGGCCAGCCGGTACTGTTATTATCGATGGTGAACCGGTGGATGTGGTTTCAGAGGGAGATTATATACCCAAAGGACAACAGGTAAGAGTGGTTTCGGTCAATGGCAACAGGGTGGTTGTCCGTTGAGGCTTTTGAAAGGATGATATTATGGTTGAAGTGTTGGATTTTCTGCTGGATATGAGCGGATTGTGGATTTTCTTTTTTATTATTTTCTTGCTGGTATTTTTGCATTTTGTACCGATTCGGCTGTGGATTGCCGCCAAGGCGGCCAATGTGTCAGTTGGCATATTTACGCTGGTTGGTATGCGTTTGCGGCAGGTTATTCCTTCCAGAATAGTTTATCCATTGATTAAAGCCAATAAAGCTGGCCTTAGCGTGGAGGTTAACCAGCTGGAGGCACATTTTTTGGCCGGTGGTAATGTGGACAAGGTAGTTGATGCGTTGATTGCCGCCCATAGAGCCCAGATTCCCCTTCCGTTTGAGCGGTCTGCCGCTATTGATTTGGCTGGCCGTGATGTGCTGGAAGCTGTACAGATGAGCGTTAATCCAAAGGTTATTGAAACCCCGGTAGTTTCCGCTGTGGCGAAAAATGGTATTGAGTTGAAGATTAAGGCCAGAGTCACTGTGCGGGCCAATATTGACCGCTTGGTGGGTGGTGCCGGCGAACCAACCATAATTGCCCGTGTTGGTGAGGGTATTGTTACTACAGTAGGTTCTTCGGTAAGTCATACTGATGTGCTGGCCAACCCGGATGACATTTCCAAAACGGTATTGGGGAAAGGTCTGGATGCCGGTACGGCCTTTGAAATTCTTTCCATTGATATTGCCGATGTGGATGTTGGGCGGAATATCGGTGCCGAATTGATGACCGATCAGGCGGAAGCTGACAAGCGGATTGCCCAGGCCAAGGCCGAGGAACGCCGGGCTATGGCTGTAGCCAAGGAACAGGAAATGAAGGCGTATACCCAGGAAATGGAAGCCAAGGTAGTAGAAGCTCAGGCCGAGGTGCCGCATGCTATGGCTGAGGCTTTGAAAAATGGCAATTTGGGTGTGATGGATTATTACAACCTGAATAATGTGAAGGCGGATACTGATATGCGGGACAGCATTAGCCGTGGAGCATCGGACAGTACCTTGACTCCGCCGACTATAAAGTAGGTGAAGTACTATGGAAGATATCCTTCCTATTATAGTTTTTGTTTTGCTGGTGGTGGTAGGCAATGTGCTGGACAAGAAAAAGCCACCGGCAAAGCCTATGCCCCGGGACTGGACTCCACCGGATATAAAACCTGTTCCGGAGCCGGAGCCACCCCAACATAGGCCACACAAGCCTATGGAGTATGCCCAGGTGCATAATCCTTATCAGGAGTATTTAACCAGACATATAAGTGATAATAAAGCGGAAAAATATGTAGAGGAAGAGCCATCGCCTTATGCGGTGGAGACCGGGACACGGGTGATGTCACCTATGGCCCAGGCCATAATCTGGTCAGAAATTTTGGCCAAGCCGAAAGCCCGCCGTCACCGCTTTTAAACAATATGCAACCCAATAACAGTTACCCACCAAGGATAGCCGCCTCTGGGAGAAGTAGGTGCACAATTCGACCTAATTACCTATGGACCGTGGAGCTTAAGTGTACTCCCTTTGCGGGGAAGAAGCGGGTCATCTTCGGTGGCGTGGGATTAAAGTATTATTTCTAAACAGAATAAAAAAGGAACTGCATTTCGTTTTTGCAGTTCCTTTTTGCTTACTTTCGTCCGAAAGCAAATATTTTCACCATCAGGAAGGTTACCGGTATGCCAAGGATGGCGGCCAAAAGGTAACTCACCACTGGCGGGAAGTCCAGCCAATTGTAAAATATCAAGACGATAATGTTTTGAATGATGTAGTTTGGTACATAGGATATAAAGAATTTGACATATCGGCCCAGAGACAGCTTTTCGTGGAAAATAATGACACTGTTCATCCAGTAGGCGATAATATTGCCCATGATATAGCCGATGTTGAAATTGAGATTATTGTAAGGGGTCAGATAGGAGCAGAGCCAGGCAATAAAGGTGCCATTAAAGGTATTGATACAACCTATCACCAGAAATAGGAAAAATTCCTTGGTAAGAAAATGATGTTTTGCCTTGTCGATTATATTCATTTGCAGCCTCTGTTAATCGTTATTAAAATATTTATTGAAAAATTGCCACATAGCTATTAAAATGATTAGGTGAAATTTATAGCTAATATATAAGAAAAGAGATTACATATGAAGATTATATCAGTAGTTGTACCTGTATTCAATGAAGAAGATAATATAGAACATTTTTATGAGGCTGTTGCCCAGACCTTTGAATCGTTAAACTATGAATTCGAGCTGATTTTTGTAGATGACGGCTCAAAGGACAGTAGCCGGGATATTTTGTGCCGGTTGGAGGAAAAGGATGAGCGGGTGCAGTCCATTTTTTTGGCGAAGAATTCCGGCCATCAGCTGGCTCTCACCTGTGGTCTTGACCATGCCGATGGGGATGCGGTAATAATGATGGATGGAGATATGCAGCATCCACCAGAGCTGATTCCTACCCTTGTTGCCAAATGGGAAGAAGGGTATGAGGTGGTTCATACTATTCGCAAAAATACTGAAGGGGTTTCCGCCTTAAAAAAGATTACATCAGCTTATTATTACAAGATTTTAAATACCTTGTCCACCGTGCATATTCAGGAAGGCGGAGCTGATTTCCGCCTGATGGATCATAAGGTGGTAGTGGCCTTTCGACGGTATCGGGAGCATGCCCGGTTTATTCGCGGTATGATTGGTTCCATGGGCTTCAAGCAAACATACATTGAATTTGTGGCACCAAAGCGGTTTGCGGGAGTTTCAAAATTTTCGCCGCGGAAGATGCTTCATCTGGCCGTAGATGGGGTCATGGCTTTCTCAAGCTTACCCCTACGGATGGGATTATATATAGGAGTTTGTTGTGGCTTTCTGAGCTTTCTGTTATTCCTCCATGTTTTGGTATCCAAGTATGTGTTCAATGATGCAGTGGCCGGTTGGGCTACTATAACGGCTTGTATACTGTTCTTTGGAGGCGTGCAGCTAACCGTATTGGGAATTATGGGGGAATACATATCCCGGATTTATGAGGAAGTAAAAAATCGGCCGCTCTACCTTATTGGTCGGGGCAAACCAAAGGATTATAACGAAGTGAAGATGTCCCCCTCCTCTTTAGGTGGGGGTGAAAACAAACTATAACAGGTGGTGAGCATATCTCCACCTCGTTGAAACGCTAATTGGAAGATTTTTCTTCTGAAAGAAGAAAAATTTGAACAATGGCGTTATAAGTCTAAAGAGGAGTAATATACTCCTCTTTATTATTGTTATTTGTGTGATTTAGGAGGAGCATATGAAAGCGGTTGTTACCAGGGTGAATTCGGCATCAGTGGAAATTGAGGGGGAGATTAACGGTGCCATTGGCAAGGGCTTTTTGGTGTTGCTGGGAATTGGCCCGGATGATACTGAAACTGAGGCAGAGCTTTTGGCGGAAAAAATTTGCAACTGTCGGGTGTTTTCTGATGCAGATGGAAAGATGAATTTAAACCTGGAAACAGTGGGAGGAAGCCTACTGGTGGTGTCCCAGTTTACTCTGTTTGCTGATTTGAAGAGCCGTCGCCCCAGCTTTTCCGGGGCTGGAAAGCCGGATATAGCCATTCCATTATATGAAAGCTTTATGAACCATTGTCAGAGGCGAGGATTTACCGTTGAGCACGGAGAATTTGGTGCGGATATGAAGGTCGTTTCAGAAAATGATGGACCGGTGACCCTGCTTTTTGACACGGCGGACTGGAAGCGTTAAATGGTTACGGACCTTTGTTCCTCAACGCTATATTCATGTTAGGCCATAGCCGTGCCCAGCGCTTGCGTGTCGTTCAAGGGTGCATTTGCCAAGAACACCTTGACCACATAAATGCATCAATCTGTCATTGCCTTTGGCTTGACTTCTTGGGCATTTATAGTAAAATATAGTGGTACGACTGTGTAAATTATTACGGTCAGTTTTGATGATAATGAATGCTTGAAAAGCTTAATATTAACAGGGGAGGTGTGTTATTATCATTGAGATGGTTGTTGCAGCTGTTGGTGCACTTATTATAGGCGGCTTTGGCGGATATATGATGCGTAAGCAGGCGGCAGAGAAGCAGATTGGCTCGGCGGAAGAAGAGGCAAGACGCATTGTCAAGGAAGCAGAAGAAAAAGGTGAAGCAGCGAAAAAAATGAAAATGCTCGAGGCGAAGGAAGATGTACATCGGCTTCGTCAGGAGCTTGATAAGGATACCCGTGAGCGTCGGTCGGAAATTCAGCGTCATGAACGCCGGATAGTTCAGAAGGAAGAAAATCTGGACCGGAAGATTGATGCACTGGAAAAGAAGGAAGAAAATCTGGCTTCCCGCGAGGCTAAGCTGGAAAAGGTTCGGGTGGAAATCAACGAACTTCATGAGAAACAGAAGGAGGAACTGGAGCGGATTTCCGGTCTTTCTACTGAGGATGCCAAGAATATGCTTCTGGTTGAGGTTGAAGAAGAGCTGAAGCATGAAAAGGCAATTATGATTAAGGAATATGAGCAGCAGACCAAGGATGAGGCGGAAAAGAAGGCCAGAAATATCATTTCTTTGGCTATTCAGCGCTGTGCTGCTGACCATGTAGCCGAAACCACTGTCTCTGTGGTGGCATTACCAAATGATGAAATGAAGGGGCGTATCATTGGGCGTGAGGGCCGTAATATCCGGGCTCTCGAGACCATGACCGGCATTGACCTGATTATTGATGATACACCAGAGGCCGTAATTTTGTCCGGCTTTGATCCGGTACGCCGTGAGGTGGCCCGAATTGCTTTGGAAAAGCTCATAACCGATGGTCGTATTCATCCGGCCCGGATTGAGGAAATGGTGGAAAAGGCCCGTCGTGAGGTTGATCAGCGTATTAAGGAAGCTGGCGAACAGGCTACCTTTGATACTGGTGTGCATGGACTGCATCCAGAGCTCATTAAGCTGTTGGGCCGTTTAAGATATCGTACCAGTTACGGACAAAATGTACTCAACCATTCGGTAGAGGTGGCACATTTAGCTGGTATGATGGCTGCTGAGCTGGGCGTAGATGTTATGCTGGCAAAGCGGGCCGGTCTTATTCACGATATAGGTAAATCCATTGATAATGAAGTAGAAGGCACTCATGTTACTATCGGTGCTGATGTTGCCAAGAAGTATCGGGAATCCAAGCTGGTAATCAATGCAATTGCCGCGCACCATGGTGATGAACAGCCGATGACAGTGGAAGCCGTTCTGGTGGCCGCTGCCGATGCTGTATCTGCCGCTCGTCCTGGTGCTCGTCGCGAGAGCCTGGAGACCTATCTCAAGCGTCTTAGTCGTCTTGAGGAGATTGCAGAGAGCTTTCCTGGTGTTGAGCGATGCTTTGCTATTCAGGCTGGCCGCGAAATCCGCGTAATGGTTAAACCAGACAAGGTTGACGATGTGGAGGCAGTTGCTCTTGCTCACGATATCGTTAAGAAAATTGAGGCAGAGCTGGAATATCCGGGTCAGATTAAGGCTACTATCATTCGTGAAACCCGTGTAGTAGATTTTGCAAAATAAATTTTAAAATGGAAAATGATGTTGGGCTGTCCGTGATGTTGTTGCGGCAGCCCGATTTCGCTATATAATATAGTAGCACAGTAATCAAAATAGAATTTTTAGATAACTTCGTCACCTGTATGTCATCCTTTTCTATGGGGATAAGTCGTGTATAGCGATGAATCAGGCGGTGAATATTATTGGATAAAGGAGGCAGGTAAAATGGATTATTCAAAGGGAACTGACAGCGAAGTGAATATGGACAGCATCCAGCTGGTGGCTTCATTGCTCATCTGCTATCCAGAGTTTTCCAAGATTACCCTGGACTCCAAAAGTAAAGCAATTATAATGGAGCTTTCGGTCAAGGAAGCCCCGGACCAGGAGACTATGGCTGCCGGAGAGGACTTTATTGTGGACAGCTTGAAGCTGTACCATTCGTTGGAATATACCCGAGGAGCAAAGTTTGCCTTTTTCTATCAGGATTTTGCCCTGCATATATATCGGGATCTGGATACCTTTTCTCATGGTGAGGTGGGGTTGCTGCTTAGCTTGTTGAAGGATAAATTTGGTGCTATCATAATATCAGATGACAATCGGGATGCTGATGAGGAGCTGTTGGCTACCCAGGCGGAAATGATAGACCATCGCATTAGATTCTTGAAGGAAAACCGTATTCCTGAATCCATGGTGGGCGTTCGGGAAGAAGGCCGGGTTATGGTTTATGACCATGATTTGCTGTAGTATGAGGTGATATCCGTGCGAATACTAATTGTTGGTGATGTGGTGGGACGCCCAGGGCGCAAGGCCTTTGGCAAATACACCAAGGAGCTTCGCCAGAAGCATAATATAGATATTGTGATAGTAAATGGGGAGAATTCTGCCGGTGGCAAGGGAGTGAGCCGGAAATCCCTGGATGAGTTGTATGCGGCTGGGGCTGATATTGTTACCTCCGGCAATCATATCTGGGATAACAGGGAGGTCCAAGGGCTGATTGATGATGAGCCGTATCTGGTACGACCGGCTAACTATCCGGAGGGTGCTCCGGGCAAGGGCTGGTGCCTGTATCCATTTAAGGCAAAAAATATTGCCGTCATCAATTTGTCAGGGCGGGCATTTATGCCGGATATGGATTGCCCTTTCCAGAAAATTGATGATATATTATCTGAAATTGGTGACCAGGCGGATATAAAGATTCTGGATTTTCACGCAGAAACCACCTCGGAAAAAATGGCCATGGGATTTTATCTTGATGGGCGGGTTCAGGTGGTGGTAGGCACCCATACGCACATTCAGACTGCGGATGAGCGGTTGCTGCCCAACAGTACAGCTTATATCACTGATTTGGGGATGGTAGGCCCTTGGAACTCGGTGCTAGGGGTAAAATCGGATATTATTATAAAAAAATTTACCAGCTGTATGCCTGTACGGTTTGACCTGGCCGATGGTCCGGCAGTATACTCGGCCGTTATTGTGGAAATCGATGATGCCACCAATAAGGCTGTAGCTGTGGAACGACTGTTGATTAAAGAAGAATAATAAATCCCTTCATAAATAAAGCAGGACTTTCAGCGATAATTTAGAATATATATTGCTGAAATAAGTTTACGGAGAGAAAAATAATGGCAAGTGATTTACATACACATACCAGATGCTCGGATGGATTGCTGAATCCGGAGGAGCTCATTGAAGCAGCCAAAGAGGCTGGCCTTAACTATATAGCCATAACTGACCACGATACGGTCAACGGCGTTTGCCAGCTTTATGAGGCAGGCCTGTACCCGGCCAAAGGAATAAAGATTATTCCGGGCATCGAGTTCAGTGCACACCACGAAACCCAGGAAATACATATTTTGGGCTATAATATCGACATTTATGATAAAAATTTGACGGACCGTTTGAACGATGTGGTAGAGGGGCGTTGGACCAGATTTTCCAGTATGGTACAGAAGTTGCAGGAGCTGGAATACGACATTTCAGAGACTGATGTATTGGAAATCGCCGGTGACAGCACCTCCATCAGCCGGTCTCATATAGCCCAGGCTTTGGTGCGCAAAGGATATTTTCACACCGTTAAGGAGTGTTTTGACGAGGTTTTGGAAAAGGGGAGGCCAGCTTATGTGTCCCATTATCTTCTTCAGCCGGAGGAGATTATTGACCTGATAAAGCAGAGCGGTGGTATTCCGGTACTGGCCCACCCAAAGCTAATCAAGGATGATGCTTTGGTGGAGCATTTGCTGAAGCAGGGCATAGAGGGTGTGGAGGCCTTTTATCCAAAGCACAGCCCGGAGGATACGGAAAGATATGTGGCTATGGCCAATAAGTATAATCTAATGATAACCGGCGGATCGGATTTTCACGGTATAGAAGGCCGTATGCCCAAAAATTTGGGAGAGTTTTCCATTGAGGACAGCTATGCGGCTGAGATATATCGTGAGCCGAATATTTAATTTATATTTTGTGAGTTCTACAGCGTGATGCTGTTTTGCATAGGCGGTGATTGTATGGATGTTATTGCATTTGTTGGACCCAGTGGAACGGGGAAAAGTCACAGAGCCCTTTTGGTAGCCCACAATACTCAGGCAGATGCCATTATAGATGATGGCCTGTATATTAAGGATGGCCGAATAATGGCCGGTACTTCGGCCAAGAAAGAGCAGAACAAGGTCCTGGCAGTAAAACGGGCGATTTTTGTTTTGCCGGGGCACGCTGAAGAAGTGCGGGAGGCCATTAAGGAAAGCAGTCCCAAGCGGATTTTGATTTTGGGGACTTCGGAAAATATGGTAATAAAGATTGCCAAGGCATTGGAGTTGCCGGATATTTCCAAGTTTATCCATATAGAGGATATTGCCACCGAGGCAGAAATGAAAAAGGCGCAGGAGCATCGTCTGCAAAAAGGTAAGCATGTGGTGCCAGTGCCAACTATTGAGCTAAAGCCACATTTTTCCGGGTATTTAGTGGATTCGCTGAAGTCAATGGTAAAACGCAGCTCAGATCAGCAGCGGCGGCATCGCCATTTGGGCGAAAAATCCATTGTTCGGCCGGTATTCAGCTATTGCGGTAAGCTGGTCATTGAGGATTCGGCTATTGCGGCCATGGTACGAAGAATTCTCATTGATGGTGGCAGTGTGAATAAGGTGGCCGGAGTTGAGGTCCGCCATGTATACAAGGGGGACGGTGCCGTTGGCTACGAATCTCAGGGGGTGGAGATAAGCTGTGCGGTGACCATTTCCTTCGGAAAGCATATTCCGACTTTGGTACAGCAGATGCAGGCACTGGTGAAGAAGGAAGTGGAACGGCTGACTGGTATGGCGGTCAAAAAGGTCAATATCACTATCCGGGCGTTGTTTATTCAACCGAAAAATATGTAAACAAAAAAGAGGCTTGATAGCCTCTTTTATTTTTGCAATGGCAGGGGTAGCAGGACTCGAACCTACGAATGCTGGATTCAGAATCCAGTGCCTTACCAACTTGGCGATACCCCTATATAATTTGTAGTTGTGCGCTCACAACGATACACAGTATACGCTATTTTGGGGTAGGTTGTCAAGAAAAACAAAGTTATTTCTTTTCGATTTTTAGTGCGGTATCAAGATTGATTTCAAAGGTCCGTGGCCATGGGAAAAAAGCATCCATTGATATATCAGTCACGGCATAGGTGGTGTTGGTTTCCGGAAGCCTAAAGGGTGCCTTGAAGGAGTGGGAATATTTGTACTGGGATAACCGTTGGTTCAAGGCGCTCCGCAGCATATCCGCACTCCATACATAATTGTGGTTTAAATCCAAATCATAGACATTGGCGTAGCCCTTTTTCTTCAGCGAAATATTTACTACATCGATAATATCCTTCAAATAGTAATAATCCTCCAAGAACCGATTGTTGAGGTTATGCAGGTTGTAATAAACAGCGGTATCCTTGTCAGAGGCTGTTTCCAGGGATGAAAGATAAATTTCGGCCTGGGCAATGGCCGTGCCAATGGAATTGCTGGCTGTGTTCCAGCCGGCATAGGCGATCAGACTGTTCACTGGATAGTTTTCCTTTAGCATAAGTGGAAAAAGGGCTTCTGTAGCGGAAAATTTTTGACTGAGATCCACCAGAGCAATGTGTTTTCCCTGGTCAGCCTGCTTTCGCAGCCATTCAATGCTGCTCCGCCGGTTGTTCATATTCCCCTTGCTGCCACAGCTGATGAAGAGAATGTAGTCAGCTTCGTTGACGGAGGTCACTACCTGAGAGTGGGTGAATGCCAGCCGCTCGAGGGCGGTTTCCCGGCTGCTTATGGCCATATATGGCATTATTTCCTCGGCGGCATCCTCGGAATTATAGGCGAGGTAAACCTTGAAGCTTTTCTGACGGTTTTTATCGGTACTGTATACCTTGTTAGTGGTAATATTTGTTAATATTGAAAGAGCAACCTCATCTGCCCCGTGAATTACTGCCAGCCGATCGGTGGTGATACCCTGTTCCTGGACATAGCTCATAAATTCAGTCAGCTTTAGGTTGGGAAGACTGTATTCTTCACCGTCATCCTGAGCCAGTACCAGCTGGTGCAGAACACCTTCCTGCATCAGCCAGGCCAGTCGGCAGTTCAGCCGTAAATTGCGTTCATATACTTCCTGATAGGCCTGCAGGTGGGCGGGAGAAAGGCCCTGTTCAGCGGCATATAGCAGTTCGTAGTTTTCAGCTGTTGGCTCACAGAAATACTGGTGAAATCTTCGGGACCATTCCATCAGCTGCTGCCGGTCTTCGTAGGCTTCGATGTAGTCCGGTGGAGTCATTCGCGGCAGGATGGCAAAGGCATACAGCTTGACCGATGGGTTATTGGCATGGAGCTCTCGCAGATAGGCGACAAGACGGTTTATATCTTCATCAGAGATGCTTTTGTTGCGGGAAGCAATTAGCCCACCATACAGCAGTTGATCAATGGAAACAATGGCTTCCTCGGCCTGGGAGCTTTTTAATTCAGTTGCCAGCCAGCTCTGCAGGCTACCAATATCCCCCGGCTGGGTGTAAAAATCCATATACTGGCCAGGTGGAGTGATGACAGTGATGCCGGCCGTGCGGGCGTTATCGGCTACCAGCTTGGTGCAGGGCGGACGGCTGTCCAGTGGCATAAGTATTATTTTGTGTGTACTGGCCGGGCCCGGGAGTACAGCATCGTAGTGTGGGTCACTGGTTAGATAATATATTATTCCGGTAATGGAAATAAGAATAACGGCAATAATCGCGAATTTTTTCATATAGTCCTCGATAAAGTGTAATTTTCTCTTATTATACAATTTAAAGCAGGGAAAAGAAATATTGACATCATTGGTAATAGCCGATGATGTCAATTTTCGGAAAGAAAAAAGGAACCAGGCGAATGGTTCCTTTTGGAGGGATGGAATATGAAAACGAGTTTTGCAACTTTCTATGGTCAAATAATACAGTAAAAAAATGGAAAAAATATGGAAAATAGATGAATTTAATCTGAAAATTGACTATTTTATGTTAAAATGAAGAAAACAGATAATGAGGTCTTTTTTTATGCGTATAATTACTGGCCTGGCCAAGGGTTGCAAGCTGAAAACACCGAGGGGGATGGCTACCCGCCCAACCTCGGACCGGGTGAAGGAATCCTTGTTCAGTATTCTTGGAAATGAGGTATGGGGGAAAACCATACTGGATATTTTTGCCGGGACTGGCGGCCTTGGATTGGAGGCTTTAAGCCGGGGGGCAAAGTATGCTGCCTTTGTTGATAAGGCCACAGCAGATATCATAAGGTTTAATGCTGAACATACCCATTTGGCGGATAAAGCAGATGTTTTTAAAGGCGATGTGTTTGCCGTTATGGACCAGTTGGCGGCCCAAGGCAAAAGGTTTGATATAGTTTTTTGTGATCCGCCATACCATTTGGGACTGTGGGAGCGGGCCTTGACTCAGCTGGATAATGGGAGATTGCTGAATGAGGCGGCACTGGTGATAGTGGAGCAGGGTGGTGATGAAAACGAGCTGCCGGATCTGACGCATTTAAAGCTGTTGCGCAATCAGCGATATGGCAAAACTACTCAGATAAATATTTTTGAGTATAAAAGTGGCAATACAATCGATTAACAGGAGATGGATGAATAATGAAAAAGGCAGTTTTCCCGGGAAGCTTTGATCCGGTGACTAACGGACATATTGATATTATCCGCCGGGCAGCTACTGTATTTGATACATTGGTGGTAGGAGTGTTCAACAATGTGCGGAAACAGTCCTTTTTGCCGGTGGAAGACCGGGTTGTGGCTCTGCAGGAAGCTCTTACGGATGTAAAAAATGTTCAGGTAGTATCCTTTGACGGATTGCTGACGGACTATATGGTGCAGAATGATATCAAAGTGATTGTTCGTGGACTGCGGTCAGTTACCGACTATGAATACGAGCAGGGACAGGCTCAGATTATTCATCAGCTGAACCCGACAATAGATACATTTTTCCTCCTGACCAAACCGGAATGTTCTTTTGTAAGTTCTTCTGTGGTACGGGAAATTCATCATTTTGGGGGAGATATTAGCACTTTGGTGCCCAAATCGGTCTTAAAGGCTATTGAATGTTTTTCCAATAAATGATATGCTATTAGGGTATAAATATGTATTCGTAGAAAGTGGGCTTTGAACGATGGAAATAGATAACATTTTAGAGGAAATTGAGAATTTGGTAGCGTCTTCTAATCGAGTTCCGTTTGTTGATAAGGTTATGATTGACGATGTGGAGCTGTTTCGCTTGATGGATGTTTTGAGAAGTGAGTTGCCACGGGAAATTCAGGATGCCTATGATATCGTAAAGCGTCGTGATGATATTATCCAGGCTGCTCAGGCGGAGGCTGACCGGCTGCTGGAGGGAGCAAAGCGTGAGGCTACGCAGACGGTAGAACAGGCTAAATCATATGCCCAGAAGGCCGTGGAAGAAAGCGAGATCGTTCAGCAGGCCAAGGCTCAGGAAAGACAGATTATGGAACAGACCATGGCCCAGGCCCAGCAGTTAAAGACTGAGACTGAGCAGTATGCAGCTGATCTGAAGAGTAGTGCGGAATCCTACGCAGATCAGGTTTTCAATCATGTTATTGAAAGTGTTGGGGATGCCCTTCAGGCGGTTCAGCAGGCCAAAAGTCAGCTGAATGACCAGCGGTAATTTTATAACGAGCTTTAAGATGTCCCCCACCTCTTTAGGTGGGGGAAAACAAACTACAACAGCTGGCGAGCATATCTCCCAGCTCGTTGCGACGCGAAGC
>CADACU010000032.1 GCA_902786545.1 uncultured Anaerovibrio sp. | reverse complement strand
CGCCTGGAACAATCAACCGGCCATTTATAATCGCTTTCATTTTATCACCTATGTAATCATTCATATTATGCTATAATACTACCATAATATGACAATATACAGGAGGATTTTCTATGAAGGGATCTGAAATTCTTTCCCATGTGGACCATACCCTGCTAAAGCCTACGGCTACCTGGGAACAGATACAGTCGTTATGTCAGGAGGCCATCGACTATAACACGGCCTCTATTTGCATACCGGCCAGTTATGTAGCTCCGGTCCATAAAAAATATGGAGAAAAAATCAACATTTGTACTGTAATCGGTTTTCCACTGGGCTACGACAGCAAGGAAGCAAAAATCAAAGCCGCAGAACAGAGTATTTTGGATGGCGCAAAAGAAGTTGATATGGTCATCAATATTACAGACGCCAAGAATGGTGCTTTCGAAAAAATCACCAAGGAAATTTCAGCCATAAAAAAAGCGGTGGGAAATAATGTGTTAAAGGTAATCATTGAAACCTGCTACTTGACCGAACAGGAAAAAATCCAGCTATGTCGCTGCGTGACCGACGCCAAGGCGGATTTTATCAAAACATCCACCGGATTCGGGCCCGGGGGAGCTACCCACGAAGACATAAAATTGTTTCGTGACAACATCGGACCTGCAGTAAAAATAAAAGCTGCCGGTGGCATCCGTACCATTGAGGATATGAAACAGTACATCAACGAGGGCTGTGCCCGCATCGGAGCCAGTGCCGCCGTAGGACTTTTAAAGGACAGGCTGGAAGAAGATGTATAGTTGATGAGGAAAGCCATCTCCTATGGAGCGTAGCACTTGGATGAGGTTTTAACTGAAGGTAACGGCTTTATGTATTAAGACTTCCTAAAATAACACAAAAAAAGTGCCTTACGGCACTTTTTTTAATCTAAGGTTGGATGAGCCTTTACATACTCCACAGGACGGCTCCAGTCCACATGAACATCGGTGTTTTCCCACAAGCGGGTAAGCACTGTCTGGAAGCTTTCCACATCCGCCAGTGGGTCAATTTCCTTTTCCACAAAATCCAACAGTGAATCCTGGGGAATATTTATTTTATGCTTCTCTGAGAGAAATTTTTCTGCATCAGCCACTGCCTTCTCATCAGACAAAAACACCTTTACGGTTTTTGCCTCAGTATCATATTCTACCCAGCCAATGGCCCCCCGGCAGCTAACTGCCACACTGTATATTTTATCCATGCTCTAACTCCTTATATCAGATATTTGCTAAAAATAATATCACATTTTTCCGGCAAATTCATTTAATTAGCCAAAATTTTATTGCGATTATTCTTTAGTTTAGTTTGGAACCCGGCGTATAAACGGCCACCTTCTTGAAATAGCGGTCATTTATTTCCATGACCTCCTGCGCCGGCATACGATAAAATTTCACCCGGCCAGCCTGCAGTGGTACTGGCAAATCCGACGGACGAGAAATCTCCAGCCAACGGTATGGAGCTGGATTACCGTCTTCATCCTCATCATGATACAAAGTATCCTCCGGGCCCGGTTCTTCCGAACCATCACAGGCCGGAAAGTTCAGCTTAATCTGTTCAATAAACATCAGGCAGGTATCCTCAGACATATCCAAGGTCCCCTCCTTGGTTTCATCATCACCATTATAGGCCGCAATGAATATGGCCTTGCCCCAAATAATCTGGTCGCTGTCAGCCCCGGGAAACCGGCGGTTGGGCTTCATTCCCAGCGTGGCAGCCAAATCATTCACCAATATAAACAGGGAAATTCCCGGCTGAATTTGAAAAAATTCCACGGCGCCATAGTTACCCTCCAAGGTATCCTTGATTGCTTCATCATGGGCTCCATGGGCCGCCGGAAGTCGGATAATAGACGGGTCTTTTCCCGGTTCCACCAATATAGCACGCATAAGCTGCTCGTTACTCATCTATTTTACATCCTTCCCTGACAAAAAATTACCACTCATTCTTTAATCTTACGCAGTAAAGTATACTTTTGTCAAGTCTTGTTATTAGCCTACCACTGTGGTATCATACACCTAAAGAGGGATACTCTTATATGTCTGTCCTTTCATCGTCTAACCGACTCTTATTTATAAGGGAATCTGATTTTGTGCAGCAGATGCTGGATCGTCTCCGAACGAATAGCAGAAACTGTTACTTAGGATACCCACCTGAACATACAGGTTAAGCCTGGCGGACATAGGCATATACAGATCTCGCTTTAGAGGAGTTGCTACTGCAGTAGCAACTCCTTGTTTGGTTTATATGGCAAATCTTACTCATCAGCGGCCATTTTTCGCACAGCCTCTATCATCTGAGCCGTATTTTCCTCCATGGAAAGCTCCGGAAAAAAGGCCCGCACAGCATATATCTGCTCCTCCTGGTTGTTGGCCACCACCACACTGACCCGCTCCCCCAAAATCCGCTTGGCTTGATGCATTACCAGGCGCAAATGCTCTGAATCAGTAAGCAAAATATATTTGTTAGCAATATCACTATGGGCCGCATTGACAATCTCCTCCACCGACGGACCAGACTCATCACTGCCATCGATTATAACCATTGCCCCGGCATCCTGCAGCTTTTGTCCCCACTCCTCCGTGCTGGCCACTGTCAGCAAAGCCAGCGGCATCATGCAGGACTGCTGCACCATAGCCATAGCGTGTGGCTCCGCCATAATATTTATATGAATTTCCCCCACATGCCCCCAGGCTACGGCCCGTTCCAACACCGTCCCCGGATGCTCGGAATGAACATGAATGAAAATGGCTTTAAAGCGGCGCTCCACCACCACAAAATTGCCGATTTCCTGCAACTCTTTTTCAATCAGGGGCACCGACAGCTTCGGATTGGCCACCATAAAGGTAACACAATATGGTCTGGCAATATCATTTAACGGACTGACAATGCCCTTGGCCTCATATATTTTGCTCCCCAAATCCAGTGGCGGTAAGGAAAAATTCCCCTGCAGTCCCTTCAGACATCCCTCTAAAAAAACCTGTAATATTTTTTCACCGCAGTCCATATCCCGGGCAAAGGACTCTGTCCCGGCCTGAATAGCGGCGTTAAGCACTTCGCTGATATGCTTTCCGGCTCTTACCGCATCATAAGCTCCCTTGGCCACCACCTTGGAAGCCACAATTATCGGCCGGTTTTTTTCCTCCGGCACTGCTTTTTGGGCATACAAAATACCGTATTGGAATGCTTTGCCAAATTCCTGGGATGTGGCGTTATATTTTCCAATCAATCCCTTGGCCAGCCCCCGCAATATCTGGGATACAATTACCCCGGCATTGCCTCTTGCCCCTAAAACCGAGGCATCAGCTACCCGGCGGGAAAGACCACCAATGCTTTCGTTTACCGCCTCCGAAAGGGGAATAACGGCTGCACCCATAGTCCGCAAAACATCTGAGCCAGGTTTTCCCGAATAAAAGAATCGGCTGTTTTCCTTTACGGCATTTATATTTTCGAACTCATTTAAAAATTCACTGTAGGCACCCAGTACCATTCGTTTGTAATCGCTACCGGTTATCACTTCGTTTGCATCAGCCATATAAAAAATACTCCTCCATGGTGATTTTTGAAACGCTTTATGGAATAATTTACCTTATCACAAAGGAAAATATTGAACAACGGCATCATAATCGTTACAATATTATAGTGTAGATTTTTAAAAATAAAAAAGGATTCTATTGTCTTATTCGAGAAATAATTGAATTAACCTTTTAATTTTTTATAAATAAGGAGAATTCCATGAAAAATTCCCTAAAAGAAACCGAAAATAGCAAGACAACTGAAAAAAACACCTCAAAAAACAGCAAAGCCTCTGCCAAGACAGCCAAGACCACCAAAGCAGAGGAACAGGCTGTTAAACCGGAAGCACCGGCAGCCAAGCCAGCCAGACGGGGGCGCCCACCCAAGAGTGCCACTGCGTCCAAAAAGGCAGAATCAGCCAAGGAACCTAAAGAGCGCAAGGAACGCAAGGAGCGAATTTTCGCCCTTGATATCGGAACTCGCAGTGTCATAGGTATTGTGGCTGAAAAAGAAGCTGACGGACTGAAAATTGTGGCAACAGAGCGGCAGGAACATAAAACCAGAGCTATGCTGGACGGACAGATTCACGATGTACCTCAGGTAGCCGCCATTATCGACTCCGTGAAGAAAGAACTGATAAAAAAGACCGGTACCATAAAAAGTGCAGCAGTAGCCGCAGCCGGCCGGGCATTATATACCATGACAGCGGAAGCAGATATGGAAATAAACGGCATTATCACCCCGGAGCAAGAGCGGGCTCTGGACTTTGCCGGCGTACAGGCGGCCCAATCCAAACTGGCTACATCAAAAACTATAGATGACCCTACCAAATATTATTGCGTAGGTTATAGCACCATTAAATACAATTTGGACGGCACCCAGCTGAAAACTCTGGTGGGACAGCGAGGGCGGATAGCCACTGCCACAGTTATAGCCACCTTCCTGCCACGGCAGGTTATTGACTCCATGCATTCCGCTCTGCAGGCCAGCAAGCTGGATATGCGGGCTCTCACCTTGGAGCCAATCGCGGCCATCAATGTGCTGATTCCCCCAACCATGCGACACCTCAATCTGGTGTTGGTGGATATTGGTGCCGGTACCTCTGATGTGGCTATTACCAAAAACGGATCAGTTATCGCCTATGGTATGGTTCCACAGGCCGGTGATGAAATCACCGAAGCCATTTCCCAACGGTTCTTACTGGACTTTAATGTAGCCGAACAACTAAAGCGGGATGCCGCGGAAGGCAAATCCGCCAAATTCACTGATATTTTAGGGGTCGAATACGAACTGTCCGCCAAAGAAATTCTTGACCCGATAATGGCCAATGTCCAAAATCTGGCTGAGGCCATTGCCGATCAGATTGTTGAACTGAACGGCAGTGAACCACCACAGGCGGTTATATTGGTTGGTGGCGGTTCTTTGACACCAAATCTGGCCAAATTTGTCGGAGACATTTTAGGTCTGCCGGCAGGCCGTGTAGCAGTACGACATCCGGAAAAAATTGATGGCGTGCTGGACATTCCGGAAGAATTACAAAAACCGGATGCTGTTACTCCGTTGGGTATTTTAAAAATTGCTGCCCAGAATTCCCTCCATTTCCTGCGTATTTTCGTTAATAATGTCGAATACAGTCTGTTCAATTTCCGAGAGCTTACCGTGTCTGATGCCCTGTTAAATGCCGGAATTCAGCTGAAAAAGATGAATGGTCGACCAGGACTGGGTGCTATGCTGACCATTAACGGTGAAAACAAATTCATTCCCGGTACCATGGGCACTCTGGCTCAGCTAAAGGTGGACGACAGACCGGCAACCCTGGACACAGTTATTCAGGAAGACAGCCATATTGAAATCATCCCTGGCGAGGATGGTGCTCAGCCGGAGATTACCATTCGGGATATTCTGGATATCCCACCATCCTATATGGTATATGTAAACGGAGAAGAAAAGCTGATTGATGCTCAGTTTACCATTAACGGTCAGGCTGCCCAGCCGGGCCAGCTCCTAAAAGACGGTGATATCATCGTCAGCAAGGACACCCGGTTGTTGGGAGATGTACTGAACACCCTTAATTTACCGCCTATGGGACGCAAGGTAAAATATACGGTAAATGGTAAAGAGTCCCAATATACTATTACACCGGAAATAATGCTCAACGATAACCCGGCTACCCTGTCCACTGAGGTTCACGAAAAGGATTATATTGAATATATTCCGGCCGAGGAGCCAAATTTGGGTACTGTGCTGAATGTTTCCGAGCTGGATGCAACCTTGACCATATATTACAAGGGAGAAGAGCACAAAATACCATCTGCCACTGTATCATTGGAAGTAAATGGCCATCCGGCCAGCACGGGGACCATCATCGATGATGGGGCAGAGATACGATATATGAAATCTCTACGGGCAGTTACCACGGTCAGTGATGCGTTGCTGGCAGTGGGTTTTGAGCCACCAGCCGCATCATCCCGGGTGTCCTTTGAAATTTTAGTAAACAAACAGCCGGTGAACTTCACTGACCCAATAAAAAACGGCGATGAGCTGGATGTTATTATCACCAAAAATGACCCATCGGCTGCTATGGCAGCTGGCGAGCAGCCAGACAAACCGGCCACGGACAATAATGGCATGCCTATCTCTCCAACCGCAGCTGCCTTTTCGTCCCCACCAATGACTGCAGCTGCTATAAAGGACCAAATAAAGCTGGCGGACAAGATAAACAGCATTCCCGGCCTAAGTGCTGCCTTGAACAGCAATAAAAACAGTACTAAAAGTCCGTTTCTTGATAAATAAGGGTTGATGTCGAGGAAGAATTATAATATAATATGTACTTGAGCGCGGGCGTAGTTCATTGGTAGAATGGAAGCTTCCCAAGCTTTAGAGGGGGGTTCGATTCCCCTCGCCCGCTCCAGATTTGTTGACAGGAGACGAGCTTTATGCTCGTCTCTTTTTATTTTTGGCCAAAATGACGATATATTATTAGAGTTATTTTGCGGACAATTTTTAACAGGAAAGAAGGTGAGAATATGTCTGTCCGGACCACGGAAAAAATGAGCAATAAAATAAATACGCTTGCCAGTGATTGGGGGGCAGCAGCCAGTGTGGATACTTCTGCTTCAGCCGTCACCTTCCGAGAGCTTTTATTGGAAAAGCTGGATTCCATTCAGGATACCACTAAAAAAATGACAGCCCTGCGGGAGGAAATCAAATCCCTGGAACAGGACCGGAAAATTACCGAGGTAATCCGACGAATTATGCCAGATGGCAGTATTATGATTACTGAGTACAATGATGGCAAAATTGTCAGCCGGTATCGAAAAAAACCGCATATGATAGCCGTTCCGGATGAAAACGCCCCTATAAAGCTGTCGGCGAACGGGACTCCATTGCTGTCTCTGCAACCAATGGTTTTAAAGCCTAGTCGCAGCATAGCCTCCGAATTATTCTATTAAGGAAAATACCCCAAGAATTGCTCTGGTATACTGGCTGGAGCAATTCTTTTTGTTTAGGACTTTTTTACCAATAGATTTACTCCCAGTATTTATTTTGTAATATTTTTTAATTTATGTTGAAATATGCGTATAAACACCTTATAATTTAAGTAAAGTTGGTAAACAAAATTATGTTTTGTGCTTATAACAGAGGGGGGATTATATGCCAAAAACTACCGTAAAAAAACATCAAGATGCTAAGTCTACCACTGATACAGGACTAAAGGCGCATATCTATGTATCCATAGATGATCTGTCCGAAAAAAAATTATTTCTCAATATCATCCTCAAGGATTGTCTGGTAGAAAACTGCTATGACAATCTCAGTGGCTACGATTACACCTTGATAGCCAACCCTGCGTCCATGCTGGAGTTATCCCAGTATCTGGACAATCTGCAGAAGATGGTCCCCAGCCTTTCCTACAAGGCATATATACTGGGGGATGAACTAAAATAAAGGGGCCTAAAAGATAGTCGTATTACACACAAATACGGCTATTTTTTAGTTACTTCAAAAAGGATTAGCTAAATAAATATCGAAATCTTACTATTAGGTAAAATCGATTAACGGTTGCCACCCCAAAGGAGGTAGCATTGATGCGTATAGATAAATCTGTGATATTTCGTATTTGCATAACAATGATTATGTGCTTCGCCATGCTGCCATATCAGGTATTGTATGCAGATAAGATGCCAGACAATCGTGAGCCGGTGGATGTGGGCGTTGTTTTACAGCCTGGTATAGCTATGCCTACTGATAAAGGGGTGTATTTCGGTTTTGATACTGAGTATATGTACAAAATTGCTCAATACGCCAATCTCAAGGTTATTTATCATCCATATAAAAATAATGATGAATTGTTTTATGCCCTGCAAAACGGGGAGATTCAGATGGCTCTGGGAATATCCCCTACGCCGGAACGTGAGCAGCAATTTTTGTTTGCCAGCAATGAATTTTTTACCGGGCAAGCCAGCATACGGGTACGAAGCGATGATTACCGATTCACCTTTGGCAATGCAACAGACTTTGACGGGAAAACCATGGGAGTGGTCCGTGCCTCCATTATGTATGAACGGGCCCAGGAATGGGTACGAGAAGTAGGAATTTCACCAACTTTCAAGCAGTATGACGATGAACTGGCGTTGTACGCCGATATGGATGCCGGCCAACTGGATGCCATTATTGTCAGCGGCTCAAAATTTTCCGAAAACTATCGATTAGCCTACAGCATTTCTACCAACTCATATTACCCTATCTTCAACAAAAATCAAAAAGCACTGAAAAACAAGATCGATGCCATAATGAACCGCATCCTGCAAGAGGATCCCCTTTACGCCAAAAAGCTTTTTGACAAATACCGTCATTACAAGATGAGTAACGACCTGCCCCTTTCTGAAGCTGAGCGGAAATTTATTGCCGACAATCCGATACTAAGGGTAGCCATCATGGAAAATCAGGCACCATTTTCCATGGTAGACAGCGATGGCACAGCCCGGGGCATCATCCCTGATCTGTATCATAAAATAGCTCAGGAATTAAACTGGCAGGTTGAGTTCAAGGTTTATAAAAACCGTCAGGAAATAGCCGATGCCCTGCACGCCAACGAAGTAGATGTTTACGGCATAACCACCCAAGACATCATTTCCAGTGAAGAAGCCGGCCTGGCCCTTACCCGCAGTTTTTTTACCCTGAACATCTTCTCCATCAGCCGGCCTGATGTAAAGAAAATTCGTACAGCTGCTTACATTGGCCGGATGCCACAGAATGTCGCCAATATGATGCAGGAACAGCGCAATGATGTGGAATTTCGGGCCTATGACAGTCTGGATGAATGCTATGATGCCATGATAAACCGAGAAGTGGATGCCGTATTTTGCAATATGGCCCAACTGAATTGGCTCACCATCAAACGAGGCTCAGGCAGTTTTGTCGTGGAAAGCATGGCCAATCTGTACTCTGAGTGCTGCGGCCAGCTTCTACCGCAAAATTATATTCTCAATTCCATTCTCAGCAAAACGGTCCAAAGCAGTAATATAGATATAATGGGGATTATCAGCCGTAACATCTACACTCAGCCAACCACCATGGACATCCTGCGGGCTATCCCTACCAAGCTGATTGTGGCTTTCTTTACGGTTCTGCTGATTATTACCATCATCGTCAGCCGATATCTGTATTATTCCCATCAACGGCGGATATCGGCTGAACTCAGTGCAAAGCAGGCCGCCCTTGACGCTTCCGAACGGGCCAGACAAGCAGAGAGTAATTTCCTGTCTACCATGAGCCATGATATGCGAACTCCCCTAAATGGCATTCTGGGGTACACCAGACTAGCCCGCAAATCCAAAGCTATAGCCGATATCCAACAATACCTTGAGCGTATTGATATTTCCAGCAAGCTTATGCTTGCGCTGGTAAACGACATTTTGGATCTATCCAAACTGGAAAGCGGCAAAATGGAACTAAGGATGGAAGAAATAACACCATCGGAGCATTACAATAGCATAAAATCTGCTATAAGTATGAATGCCGAGACCCGTCACATCCATTTTACTTCTTCCATAAATGTACCGGAGGATATGGCCATTTATTCAGATCGCCTTCGGTTGCAGCAAATTTCCATGAATCTGCTCAGCAATGCCACCAAGTACACCCATGCCAACGGGCATGTCCATTGGGATGTATCCATCGTCGAAGAAGGCGGTCTACATTTTTGGGTGGAGGTCATCAAGGATGACGGTATAGGAATGAGCGAAGCTTTCCAACAGCATATGTTTGAACTCTTTACCCAGGAGACCAGAAAGGAAACGCTAAACGCCCGTGGCACTGGGCTGGGTCTCTCCCTTGTCCATAAATTCGTCACCCTGATGCAGGGAACCATTCAAGTTGAAAGCCAACTTAACAAGGGATCGACCTTTACAATAAAAATACCGGTAAAAACCGGCCGACTAAAACCAACCACCCCGGCGGCCAAGATACAGGCCAATACGGCTTCAGTCAAAGAAATTCCTAAAAATTTGCTGAAAAACATTCCTATTTTGCTGGTAGAGGATAATAAAATAAATGCCGAGCTGATGAAACTGATGCTGGCTGAATACGGGGCCACCATGATTGACTGGGCCCACAACGGTCAGGAGGCACTAGAGCTGTACAGCTCCAGTGAGCCAGCTCACTACAAGGTCATTCTTATGGATTTACGAATGCCGATAATGGATGGTATGACTGCCACAAAAAAAATAAGAGCTCTACATCGCAACGATGCTTTGATAGTGCCAATTATCGCCACATCGGCCGATGCCTATGAAAATGATGTAAAAGCCTGCTTGGAAGCCGGTATGCAGTGTCATATCAGCAAACCGGTGGATATAAACAAGCTAATCACTGCTATTTCCAAATATATTTGAGTTAAACGCCAAAAACGGACTGCTGTCGCAGTCCGTTTTTTCAACGCTTTCAACCGTTTTTCACTTCATCCCAAAAACTCTTTCCCGGTGTTTTATACGGTATCCGCATAATTTTGCTTATAGTAGCTGCAATATCGGCAAAGGTCTCCCGAGTTCCCAAATCAATCCCCGGTTTCACACCCTCACCGTAAATCAGCATCGGCACATATTCCCTGGTGTGATCTGTACCAGCCCCTCTCGGATCACAGCCATGATCAGCGGTAATTATCAGCACATCATTGCGCTTCAGCTTGCCCAACAGCTCCCCCAACTGTTTATCAAAATCTGTCAAGGCTTGGGCATAGCCCTCCACATCCCGGCGATGACCATATTTCATATCAAAATCCACCAGATTAACAAAGCACAACCCGAAAAAGTCCCGGTCCACTTCAGACAACATCTTGTTCATGCCATCAATGTTATTCTCAATGGCTATATGACGGCTAATCCCCTTGCCAGCGAATATATCGTTTATCTTACCCACGCTGACCACGGAGTTGCCGGACATCTTCAGCAAATCAAGAATTGTTTCTCCCGGTGGTTCCATAGAATAATCATGTCGCCTTGGTGTCCGTTCAAAATTCGGATATACCCCCACAAACGGCCGGGCGATAATTCGCCCCACCGAGTGTTCGCCGGTCATAATACTGCGGGCCTTACGACAGTAATCGTAAAGCTGCTCTACCGGCACCACATCTTCGTGGGCGGCAATCTGCAGCACGCTGTCGGCAGAAGTATAAACAATCAAAGCTCCGGTTTCCATATGCTCCCGCCCATAATCCTGAATGACCTGTGTCCCGGAATAAGGCTTATTGCACAGCACCTTCCGCCCGAAAGCCGCCTCCAGCTTTTCAATGACTTCCGGTGGAAATCCATCAGGATATGTAGGCAATGGCTTATCGGAAACCAGCCCGGCAATTTCCCAATGGCCAATGGTGGTGTCCTTGCCCTTGGAGGACTCCCTCAGTCGGGCAAAGGATGCACTAGGTGCACCGTCCTTTTCCCCCACGGTCACACCTTCAATATTAAACAGTCCCAACTTTTTCAGATTGGGAACGGAAAATTTATCCGATGTGGCTACACTGGTCAATGTATTTACTGATGCAGCATCCCCAAACTCACCGGCATCCGGTTCAGCACCGATACCAAAGCTGTCCAGTACCAGCAAAAAAACTCTATTTATAATCATATAGCACCTCCTAAATTTCTTCCTTTTTTTACTTCTACATTTTTTCCTGATTACCTTCATTTTTCCGTTGTATAATTGAGCTCAGGCATACTATATTATATACTATAAAGTATAAATTTCATTGGTAATAAACGGAGGCATATATGTCATTTACAGAATTTGATTACAATACTTTCCTTAATTATCTATCCAGTCTCAATTTTAATGAAATTCTCTTTCTGGTGGTCCCCCCGGTAATCGGTTTGATTTTGGCCTTTGCCCTGGGTATTTTTTTAAATCATCAGGTCAGCAGCTATATAAACAATCATCCTTCATTGCACAAAACCTCCCTTAAAACAGCGGTTATCCATGGGTGTAAGGGTTTACCATTTCTGTTTATAGTGGCCTTTTATGTATATTTTGTGGTGCAGATACTGGAGCTGCCAACAGCTGTGGACAATTTACTGTCCTATCTGCTCTTTACCGTTTTGGCGTTTACGGTGCTAAGGTGTATTTCCCGAACAGCCAACGCCTTGGCTGGTGCTTATATTGACCGCAGCGACAATATGCCGGAAACTACCCTTTTAAGTAATTTAATCAGCTTTTGCGTTTACTCAGTAGGTATTGTCATTATTTTAGCAGAATGTGGTATCCCAATAGCCCCTATCGTCACTGCCATGGGTATTGGCGGTATGGCCGTTGCCTTAGGTATGCAGGAGGGTATGGCCAACCTGTTTTCCGGGTTGTTCCTGATTTTTTCCCGGCAAATCCATATCGGCGATTATATCCGCATCAGTACCGGACAGGAGGGACAAGTCTCCGATATCACCTGGCGATATACCACCGTTTCCAATGTAAGTGGCAATACCATCATTGTACCAAACAAAACCATCGCCGCATCTATACTGACCAATTTCAGCATGCCGGCCGAAGATATCAAAATCAAAATCCAATGCGGTGTAGCCTACGACAGTGATTTGGACCAAGTAGAAGCCGTTACTATGGAGGTGGCCCGGGATGTTCAGCTGGCCGTAACCAAAGATCGACTGGCCCAGGATGGCATAGTGCCGGAAAGTGATACCCTGCCACTCCCGGAACCGGCGATTAACTTCCATACCTTTGGTGACAGTGCTATTCAATTCAGCGTTTCTTTAAATTGCAAGGAGTTTTCCCATCAATACAAAATGAAACACGAATTCATCAAGGCATTAACCAAACGATTCCGGGAAGAAGGTATAATCATTCCGTATCCAATAGTCAGTGTAATAAATGAGTCAACCGAAACTGAATAAATTTTGACATGAGAATGGAGTCTTTCCATTCTCTTTTTTTCAAAAAAATAATTTTTATTTATCAACTTATCCCCAAAAATTTATATACATGGATAGTATATTCATCGTAAAAGTTAATACTTTGCCGGTCAAAATCCATATTCCCTGTTCTGTTATATTATCCTTTTACAGTTTTTGCATAAATATTCATTTTATTATATTCTATTCATATTGTTCTGTGGATAATGTAACCACAACATATAGTGTCTCACATTGACACACACCACTATATATTGTAAAATTAGCCCTAGAATTAAGAAAGAGATGGGAAAACTTATATGACAGGCATTATACAAAATATACGAAAACGCAATGGAGATATAGTCCCATTTATTCCCCGCAAAATTTCTGATGCCATCAAGAAAGCCAATCTGGAATCTATCGATGATACCTTTTCGCCACAGGTTCTGGACCGCTTGACTCAGGAGGTCGAGGCCGCCATCGAGGACAAGGACATACCAACGGTAGAATACATCCAGGATGCGGTGGAAAAGGTACTTATCAGCAACAATTTTGCCAGCACCGCCAAGTCTTATATCCTGTACCGGGCAGAGCATACCAAAATCCGGGAAGCTCAGGGGAGCTTGATGGATATTTACGAAGAACTTACCTTCAAGGCCTCGGCCGATGCAGATATCAAGCGGGAAAACGCCAACATCGATGCGGATACCGCTATGGGAACCATGTTAAAATATGGCTCCGAAGGTTCTAAATATTATATTGACCATTATATCCTGCCGAAGGATATTGCCGCTGCCCACATCGACGGCGACATCCACATCCATGACAAGGATTTTTATATGCTGACGGAAACCTGTTGCCAGATAGACTTGATAAAACTGTTTACTAACGGCTTTTCCACTGGCCATGGTTTTCTACGGGAGCCTAATGGCATCCGTTCTTACGCAGCCTTGGGCTGTATAGCTATTCAGGCTAATCAAAATGAAATGCACGGTGGACAGTCCATTCCAAACTTTGATTACGCCATGGCGCCAGGTGTGGCAAAAACCTTCCGAAAAGAGTATTTCAAAGGACTTTCAGCCTTTCTGCAGGCTGTTTTAAGTATGCCGCCAACTGACGCCAAACTGTTGGTGGAGGAAATCCAACGCTGCATACCAATCGACATATCCTTGGGGAAGACCGATGAATACAAGCAGCATCTTATCGACTTTTTGCCATTCCATCAGGAGAGCCACAATTATCAGTTTATTTCGGCCAACCAGACGGAACGGGCGCATAATTACGCGGTAACAGCTGCCGTGGATGCCACTGATGAAGCAACTTATCAGGCGATGGAAGCCTTTATTCATAACCTCAATACCATGAATTCCCGGGCAGGCGCTCAAGTGCCATTCAGCTCTATAAATTATGGTACCGATACTTCCCCGGAGGGCCGGATGGTTATCCGCAATCTGTTAAAAGCTACCGATGCCGGTTTGGGCAACGGGGAAACCCCAATCTTCCCGGTACAGATTTTCAAGGTCAAGGAAGATGTGAACTACAACCGCCATGATCCGAACTATGACCTGTTCCAACAGGCCATTCGGACCTCAGCAAAGCGGCTTTTCCCTAATTTCAGCTTTTTGGATGCCCCATTCAATCTGCAATTCTACAAGAAAAATGACTATAACTCCGAGGTAGCCTACATGGGTTGCCGCACCAGAGTGATGGGCAATGTCCACGACAGGGACCGTCAGGTGACCTGTGGACGGGGCAACCTCAGCTTTACCAGTATCAATCTGCCACGGTTGGCCCTAAAGGCCAACAAGGACTTAAAGACTTTTTATCGGGAGCTGGACAGCCTGATTGAACTGGTCTTCCGCCAGCTGCTGCACAGATTTAAAATTCAGTGCAGCAAAACAGTCAGGAATTATCCTTTCCTGATGGGGCAAGGTATTTGGATTGACTCGGAAAAGCTGCGACAGGATGACAGTGTTGCCGAGGTATTAAAGCACGGCACCTTATCCGTAGGCTTCATCGGCCTGGCCGAGTGCCTCACTGCTCTTATTGGCAGTCACCATGGTGAAAACGCCGAGGCCCAGAAGTTAGGATTGGAAATAATCGGCCATATGCGTAAGCTCATGGATGAGAAATCCCAGCAGACAGGTCTCAATTTCACCCTGCTGGCTACTCCGGCTGAGGGGCTAAGCGGACGCTTTGTCCGGCTGGACCGAAAGGAATATGGCGTTATCGAGGGAGTTACCGACAAGGATTATTATACCAACAGCTTCCACATTCCGGTAAATTACACCATCGCGGCAGCACAGAAGCTGGAGCTGGAGGGTCCTTATCACGCTCTTACCAACGCTGGTCACATCAGTTATGTGGAAATGGACGGCGATCCTTCCAAAAATCTGAAGGCCTTTGAGGCGATTATCCGCTGTATGCATGACAACGGCATCGGCTACGGCTCGGTAAACCATCCGGTAGACCGGGACCCAATATGCGGTTATAACGGCATTATTTATGATGTTTGCCCTCGTTGCGGACGGTCCGAGGCCGCCCACAAGTATCGTCGGGTGGTACAGAGAGCAAAATCAATGAACTAATACATATTTTATAAGGAAAGGGATGTAAGTAATGATTGTAAACGGAATTGAAGTAACGGTAAAGGGGCTCAATGATGTCAGTGAGCAGGAGATTATCAGCTACATTGATATGCTGGAGGAAGAAAACAAGGAAGAGCTCAGCAGCCTGACCATTTCTCCAGCCGAGGAAGGCTCAGTGGCTTTGGATTATGTTCTTCAGCCGGCAAAATTTGAGCGCATCCGCCGCATTACCGGTTATTTGGTAGGCACCATTGACCGGTGGAACAACGCCAAGCGTTCCGAAGAACATGACCGCGTAAAGCATGGCCTTAATTAAGCTGGCCGGAACTGTTAATGACTCAATCGTCGATGGGGAAGGATATCGTTTCACGATATTCACCCAGGGTTGCCCACACAACTGCATTGGCTGTCACAATCCTCAAACCCATGATTTTGCCGGAGGATATGAGGACGACACCGACCAGTTACTGGAACTTATTCTGAAAAATCCGTTGCTTTCCGGTGCCACCTTCAGCGGTGGTGAACCATTTTGCCAACCAAAGCCATTGGCTGAGTTGGCCAGAAAGCTGCATCAGCATAATCTGGATGTGTGGTGTTACACAGGATATACTATGGAGCGTCTGCTGAACGGTACTCCGGAGCAGGTGGAGCTGCTAGGGGAAGTTGATGTTTTGGTAGATGGCCCCTATGAGGAATGGAAACGGGATATTTCCTTAAGTTTCCGGGGAAGCAGCAATCAACGGGTCATTGATGTTCAGGAAAGTCTAAAACAAAATCAAATTATTCTGTATGATCTTTAATTTCTACAAGGGACACTGATAGCTGTCCCTTGTTTTATTGTTACTCTTTTTCTTTAATTGACACCACATTTCTATAGTGCTACACTTGATAACAACTTATGAAAATTTTCGCATAGCTCCATACAAACAATGTATAGAGGCATGGATAAGGAGAATCAAAATGGCAGAAGCAGTACAACCAGAAGTAAATTCCGTGGAAGAAATCCTGGAAAACACCACCATAGCTGATGTATATAAGGCAGCCAAGCAGCTGGATGGCGTTGCAAAAAAAACTCGGCTAATCGAAAGCCCATTTTTTTCGGATATGTGCGGCAACAATGTATTTTTAAAGCCGGAAAATTTGCAAAATACCGGTTCCTTCAAACTGCGAGGTGCTTACAATAAAATCAGTCAGTTATCTGATGCTGAAAAGAAACGGGGAGTAATTACTGCCTCGGCCGGAAACCATGCTCAGGGAGTGGCCTTTGCCGCTCAACAGCTAGGAGCCCATGCTGTTATATGTATGCCGGCTATCACCCCGATTTTAAAGGTGGAAGCCACTCGGGCCTTAGGTGCTGAAGTAGTACTGCACGGCGATACCTTTGATGATGCATACGAAAAATCTATGGAGCTTCAGAAGAAAAAAGGCTATGTTTACATTCATCCTTTTAATGACAAAGAAGTACTCTTAGGCCAGGGAACTACTGCACTGGAAATCATTGACGAATTAAAGGATTTGGATGCTATTCTGGTGCCAATCGGTGGCGGTGGGTTTGCCAGCGGTGTTGCATTGGCGACCAAGGCAGTTAATCCTAATGTAAAAGTTATTGGCGTAGAACCGGAAGGCGCTGCCTGCATGGAAAACTCCTTTGCCCGTGGCAAGGTTTCATCCCTGACGGCCGTCGACACCGTAGCAGATGGCTGTGCTGTAAAAACACCAGGCGATTTGACCTATGCCTTCTGTAAAAAATATCTGGACCAAATTATAACTGTTTCAGAAATGGAAATAATGTCTGCCCTGCTATTCCTAATTGAAAAGCATAAACTAATAGCAGAAGGCGCCGGCGTTCTTAGTCTGGCTGCACTGAATAAGCTGCCATTCAAGGGAAAGAAAGTAGCGGCTATCATAAGCGGCGGTAATATTGATATATCCACTATTTCCGCTCTTATTGATAAGGCACTTATCGCCCGGGGACGGGTATTCTGCTTCTCCGTGCTGCTTCCAGACAAACCTGGTCAGCTGCTGAATGTGTCCAAGGTACTGGCCGAGACCAATGCCAATGTTATTAAGCTGGAGCACAATCAGTCCAAGGTTACCGACAGCTTTAAAAAGGTTGTATTGGAAATTACCGTGGAAACCAACAACCATGACCACATCAACAAAATAATCAAGGCTATGAACGATGCCGGTTACGATGTTGATAAAATATATTAAAGTTTTTTACATTATTGTATAAAAATTAGGATGTGAACCTGGTTTTCACATCCTTTTTTATAACGCCATTGTTCAAATTTTTCTTCTTTAAGAAGAAAAATCTTCCAATTAGCGTTTCCCTAAAGGACTAGCTTCGCGTCGCAACGAGCTGAGAGATATGCTCGCCAGCTGTTAAAGTTTGTTCCCCCCCACCTAAAGAGGTGGGGGACATCTTAAAGCTCGTTATAGCTAAAATACTTTATCCAGCTAAAGGAATAGTCTGTTCTAAATTCATCTTGTCAATACTTTTTAATAAAATTATCCACATTTTTTTGTAAAAGTGGATAATTATGTGGATAACTTGTGCTTTTTTAGTGATTATCCCCTTACTTATCCACAAAAGTAAATAGTTATTCACAACATATTTGCATATTCTATTGGAATTTTAATTTTTTTGTTTTATACTTGTATTATTAGGAATTGTGGAGGTACTTATGGCGCTGGACGATGAAAAAAGCCAAAAGCTGGCAGATTTGTTTAAAATATTAGGTATTCCTACCAGAATAAAAATTCTATCCCTGTTAACAAATGATGAACTATGTGTCTGCGACATTGCTGAGGCATTAAATATGGAACAGTCTGCCGTGTCCCACCAACTGCGCGTACTACGGGACGCTCATCTGGTCCGCTTTCGGAAAGAAGGCAAAGAAGCTTGGTACACATTGGATGATGATCATGTAGTAAAATTGTTTCATCAAGGTATGGAACACATTATGCATCTCTAAAAATGGGAGGCGGAAATAGGATGAATTACAATTTATTTTCATTAAAAATCCCTGACAATAAATTCCAAAGGAGCCGAAGTAACCTTTGTGCAGCAAAGCCTAAAGGATATGGGCTATAACATAAAAAAGGTTACCGGCGTATTTGATAACAGCACAAAACGGGCTGTACTGGCTTTCCAGCGGGATAACAAAATAAAACTGAGCGGTATGGTGGACGAAAAGACTATGGAAGCCATCAAGACCTTAAAAAAAGGGGCCAAGCAGCCAGAAATAAAGATAGAACCCCCAAAAAGTAAACCGGCAACGCCGAACAGTACCCCATCGGTGGTCAAACCAAGAGTTGTCCCGGAAAGCAACCCATTCTTGCCCCGCGGTAAAGTAAAGGGTATTATTGCCACAGCCAAGCGACAGATTGGCGTTCCTTATGTGTCAGGTGGAACTACCCCCAAGGGCTTTGACTGCTCCGGCTATGTGCAATATGTCTTTGCCCAAAATGGTCTGTCTATCCCCCGTACAGCTGATGTACAATACGAACTCGGAAAAAAATCCACAATCAGTGCCATTGAAGCCGGAGATTTGGTGTTTTTCCACACTGACTCCAGCAGCTATGTGACCCATTGTGGCATTTATCTGGGGAAGGGCCAGTTTATCCACGCCTCATCCAGCAAAGGTGTCCGCATTGATGAGTTATCCAATGATTACTGGAAAAAGGCCTTCGTCGCCGCCAAACATATCGTAAAATAAGAAAAAGGTGTAGTTGCTCATCAACTACACCTTTTAAAATGCCTCTTTATTTCTTGTTGACGCCTACCAGCTCAACCAGCTTGGCAGCAGTTACTGACAAATCACCCAATTCGTCAGCCACCCCGGCAATAGACGAGGACTGCTGCTCCACAATCTTGGAAGTAGCCTCACCCTTGGCCACAGTCTCATTTACCGATTCACCGATACGGTCAGTAAATTCCTGAATTTTATCAACGGTCTCCCGGGAGCTGTCCGCCAACTTACCGATTTCCTCGGATACAACAGCGAAACCTGCTCCAGCAGTACCAGCCCGAGCCGCCTCGATAGAAGCGTTAAGCCCCAGCAGACGGGTCTGCTTGGCGATATCCCGGATGAGTCCGGTAAATTCATTTATTTTGCTGGAAATATCGTTTACATTTCTGATTTCCTCATTCAAGCCCTTTTGATTCTCATCTACATCATGAGCCGAAGTAGCCAATTCTTCCATAGTGGTGGAAATCCGAAGCACTGCATCGTTAATGGTGCCAGCCACTGACTCAAATTGCACCTGATAATCTGCCCCACCCAGTACGGCATTTAGATGAGAATATATGGCATCAGCACAACCCTTGGCCACTTTTTTATCGCAGGCGGCGCAACCAAGCACTGCCCCTAAACGCTTGCCAGATAAGCTAGCTGGTACGCTTATTTCAAACATACCACCACTTTCATTAACAGCCACACTAACACCAGAACTGGCATCACGCAGCCCCTTTACATCCCCACCGGATGGGCGGGTAATCTGCTGTCCCTTATCGTCAACTGTCACAAGGGCAAAACCGGTGGCAGCGGCCATACTATCCTGAAACTGCTGGTACTCCCCCAGGTTAATAATATCCCGAAATCTTACATTATCCATTTCTGCCATATTAAACACCTCTCCTTAGTGAACTATTTATACCTAAGAATCATGGGTCAAACCGTTCCCCCTCATGACACTTATCTCACGGATAAAAATACTTAACTCAATTATAAACTAAATGGGCGTTATTAAACAACCAATTTAATTTTATTTGCTAAATCGCTCCACTCCTTCACCGGTCCATTGGGGCACATATTCATCACTGGCTGACTGGGGCTCCTGCACAAAACATCTGGTAAAACCCAGCTCCCGGGCCCAATCCACTACTGATTCATATTCAAATGTGGTGAGCCTCCGCCGCAGCTTTGGATGATCTTTGGCCAGATAAGTCGGCGTATACTGGCTCATAATGCTGACCATAATGCTATCCCCAAATTCCTGCCACAGCCAGCTAAGCAGCTTCATACTGTCCTTTCGGGCCCCTGGCAGCACCATATGTCTTACCAAAACCCCCCGCTTCATAAGGCCATCTTCCAATACTGCCGCCCCGGTCAGTTTAACCATTTTTTTAATTGCCCCCGCGGCAACCTGAAAATAGTCCGGTGCCTTGGAATACGCTCCGGATAGCTCCGATGAATAATACTTTAAGTCTGGCAAGAATACATCCACATATGGGTGCAACATATCCAGCGAACCTAAATTTTCGTATCCACTTGAATTATACACCACTGGCAGGGAAAAACCCTTTTTTTGTGCAAAAATAATTCCATTTATTATTTGCGGAATAAAATGCGTCGGGGTAACCAAGTCCAATGTAGCGGCTCCCCGCAACTGCTGCTCATAAAAAATTTCCCCCAGACGCTCATCGGATATTTCGATTCCAGTCTGCTGATGACTGATTTCATAATTTTGACAAAAAAGGCATCTTAGATTGCAGCCAGAAAAAAACACTGTGCCGGCACCATTTTCCCCGGCAATAACCGGCTCCTCCCACTTATGCAGGCTCACCAACGCCACCTTAGCCTTACTGCCAGCCCCACAATAGCCAGTCCCAACCAGCCGATTGGCATGACACATTCTGGGACAAAGAGTACAATCTGCCAACATACTCATTTATTTCCCTCCAGCCGGCCTTGGTCCAAAATCATCCCATACTTTGGTACCCACCAGGACAACGCCCGCATGGTATCAATGTATATTTGCAGCTCCATGGTATCAACAGCTGGCCCCGGCGGGTCATCAATCGCCGTAGGAACCAAAGGCAATACATCTGCTTCCCCATAATAGTCATGGGTAAACCACACTACATAATTTACCCCCATAGTGTTATGACGGGTCAGGCTTGACCCAATGGACAAATATTTATATCCTTTCGGGGCAATGAGTTCTATTATTGTCGGACCGATATCAATATGACTGCCTGCTGCCTTCGGGATTAACATATCCTTTGTTACGCCCTTACCAGTTACAATGAATGGCACGCCAAAACGCTCATAAACAGACGGCTTTTTATCGATATTATACCGTTCCGCATGGTCACCCACCACAATAATCAGACTGTCCGGGTATGTTTTCTTGATGGTTCGGATAAATTTACCGATTTCCCGGTCTGCATACCAAAAATGCCCTAACTGATTTATCAGCTCAAAATTATCCTGTTCCTCCGCTGGCAAACCAGCCACCACTTTGGACGAATCAAAGCCCTTGCTGGCCAAATCCACATTAAAGGGCGAATGATTGGACACATTTAAAACCACATTGAAACTGCTTTTATCCGGAGACACCCCCGCCAAAACCGCCTGATACAGGTATTCATCATCACAGCCCCACACACTGCCGGTAGCCTCAGCCGGCATATTTCCTTTGCCATAAAAATGATCAAAGCCTTGCGCTAGCGTGAAGGGTTCAATTCGCTCCCAAGTCGCTGGCCCGGCATACCAAAAATTGGTTTCATAACCCAGCTGCTTCATCTGAGGTGCAATGGCCGTAGGATACGGCGCTTTAAATGATTCCGGCATGGTGGTAAGGTACAGATTGGAGTCCGCCAAACCAGTTACTACACCAGTTACTGCCGACACCGTGCTGCCTCCATTAGGTAGAAAGGAACGACAATAGGCAGTATCATCTTCATCAATAATCCGTTTCACCTCATCGGCAATATGAAGGTTGGCATACTTGTCCAATAAAGGCCAGTTGGCATAGCTTTCCGACAAAATAACAAAGATGTGTTTTGGACGGTTTATAGCCGGCCCCTGCGCTGTCCTAGTAAGGTAAACAGTTAAATCATCACTGTCAGCCGGCCGGTTGGCCATATGTGCCGCCAAGCTTCGTATTTGCTCCGTGGTAAAATCCAATCCCTCACTGGACAGCAGTCGACCATTCATCCGATAGCCACGATAAACAGCCTGATAATCATCCAGAATTGCCTCATTTAGAAACTGGTCCTTGGTAATGCCAGCATTTTCCCAATTTACGGAATTTTCCCAGCTAAGGCTGCCACCGAAAAACACCAGACGAGCCACCAGATAAAACACCGAAATGACAATTATTCGTTCTGCCCATATCCCCGGCTTCCCCCTACTGGCGAAGAAGCCATCCAGCTTCAGCTTTTTTGCCATCTGGAAATCCAAAAATCGGTTCAAGCTCCAATACAGGCCAAAGCCTACAACCAACGCTCCCAACAACCTTACTGGCAGATTAAATTCCTGCACCAATGACACCAGCAGGGCATACATATCGTCATTTACCGCGTTGAACAAGATCTGATGAAAGCGGGAGTGAAACTGGTGATAATAAGGAATACTGGCAAAAAACAAAATAGTAGTTACACTTGCTACTACAGCATTAAGTATTTTGAAAACCTTTTTCCCGGCTTTACTATGGAAAATAGACACCACAACATATGGCACCAGAACCACCAAGGTCATAATCCCGGCAGTCTGCACACTAAGCCGGCTGCCACCAAAAATTGCCAGCCATATATCGCCGGAGGTTACACCTGCTCCCATGTATTCCCGCAGTATATATATAAATATAACCCGGCAAAGAGAAAGGACTGAGAGATAAAATAGAAATACCTTCAGTCCCCTAACTGCCACTTTATAAACTTCATTCCAGCCAATATGCTGAAATTTACTTGTTGTCATACCGTCCCCCTGTTATGGCACAATGATTTCCACACCATAATCAGCCGCAGCCTTCCGCACCTTTTCACTTGGCAAAGAATCCGTAATCAGGCCGGACAGGGTATCCAGCGTAGCATAGTTATAGTTACCGTCAGTGCTGAGCTTCTTGGCCTCTGCTACAACATAGGCCCGTTTGCTCACCCGAATGATTTTGGCTTTATTGATACCGTCTTCTATATCATAGGTAGATACGCTGTTTTCCATAACATCAACACCAACAGCACCTACAAAGGCGATATCCGGCTTCAGACGGGAAATGAAATCCATGGTCATACCACCCCAGAAACCATCCCGGCTCTTGTTGATTTTGCCACCGGCAAACACCAAATGAATTTTCGGGTGCCGAGCCAATACAGCCAAAACATCTATCATATTGGTAACAATGGTCAGCTCCCGCTGGTCCTTGGCCAACAGTTCAGCAATGGCCAAATTACTGGTGGAAATATCCAGGAACACCATATCCCGCTCATGAATAAGCTTTACCGCTGCATGGGCTATCCGCCGCTTGGCGTCAACATCGGAGCTTTTATGCTTGCTGATTTCCATGGCATGGATATTTTCCCGGATAACCACCGCTCCGCCATAGGTTCTCTTTAATCGCCCCTGCTTCTCCAACGCACCCAAATCTTTCCGAATACAATCATCAGTAACCTTGAACTTGGCACTTAAATCCTTGACCCGTACCTTACCGTCAGCGTTCAACATATTCATAATGCTTTCCTGGCGTTCTTCTAAAAACATTTATTCCACATCCTCCATAGTAATGCTGTAAATAATTATGTAAATTTTTCTAGTATTACTTTATCACATTTCATATTATTTTGCCATAACTATGAAAAGTTTCCGTACAACGAACGCATGGAATTTAAAATGGCCAAAAATGCTACACCTACATCGGCAAACACCGCCGCCCACAGTGAAGCCACCCCCGCAGCTCCCAGTATCATCACCAGTACCTTGACACCTATGGCCATTACAATATTTTGCCAACAAATCCCTGTAGTTTTCTTGGCTATTTGAATTGCTGTCACCAATTTCCCCGGTTCATCGGTCATCAGCACAACATCAGCGGCCTCGATTGCCGCATCGGAGCCAATGCCCCCCATAGCCACGCCAACATCAGCCCGGGCCAGCACCGGAGCATCATTTATACCATCTCCTACATATACCAGGGATTTACCGTGTGGCACACTTTGAAACAACTCATTGAGGCCCTTCACCTTATCCTCCGGCAGTAACTCCGCCAACACAGCATCCAAACCGATTTTCTCCGCCACCCGGCAGGCTGTTTCTTTTTTGTCCCCAGATAGCATTACCAGTTTTCTTATACCAAGTTGCCGTAGGGCTTTTATTGCGCTGCCTGCATCAGCCTTGATGCGATCCGCAATAGCAATTCTTCCGGCATATTGTCCATCTACCGCAACATAAACCGTAGTCCCAGACTCGTTGGCAGACTCAAAGCCTATCCCGTTGTTCGCCAAGAGCAGTGCCCGGCCCACCAAAACATGATGATTTTTTACATTGGCTATGACGCCTTGTCCGGCTATTTCCTGCACATTGTCCACCTCGGACCGGTCAACTTCCCGCCCCAAAGCTCGCTGCAGGGAATCTGCAATTGGGTGCAATGAATCTAGCTCGGCCGCCGCCGCATAATAAATAATCTCCGCTTTGGTATAACTGTCGCTTGGCACTATTTCCTGCACCTCAAAATTACCTTCCGTTAAAGTACCAGTCTTGTCAAAGGCAATTACCCCGACCTCAGCCAGTCGTTCCAGATAGTTACCACCCTTGACCAGTATACCGGCCTTGGATGCTCCCCCTATTCCGCCGAAAAAGCTCATTGGGATGGAAATAACCAAAGCACACGGGCAGGAAATAACCAGGAATGTCAAGGCCCGATACAGCCAATCCATAACTTCTCCACCAAATAATAGCGGAGGAATAAGCGCCACCAACAAAGCCAAGCCAACCACCAGCGGCGTATAAACCCTGGCAAACCTTGTAATGAAATTTTCCACCTTGGCCTTTTGGGCCCCAGAGGTTTCCACCAGCTCTAATACCCGCTCTACGGTAGATTGGTCATAGGTAGTGGTAGTCCTAATTTGCAAGGTAGCAGACTGATTTATACAGCCACTGATAGCCGACTTACCAGTCAGCAGCTCCTGGGGAACCGGCTCACCGGTCAAAGCAGCAGTATCCACCAGAGAACGCCCCTCCACTACGATACCATCTAACGGAATGCGTTCCCCGGGCCGCACCACTATAATCTCCCCTGTTTCAACCTCATATGGATCAACTTGTTGAACTTCGCCATCCCGTAGTACATTGGCAAAATCCGGCCTTATATCAATCAAATCACTGATGGATTGTCGCACCCGGCCAGTGGCATAACCTTGAAACCATTCTCCCAGCTGATAAAAGCTCATTACGGCCGCTCCTTCAGCGTATTCCTGAATAAATATGGCTCCAAATGATGCCACTGTCATAAGGAAAAATTCATCAAAAACCTGTCCTTTGCTGATATTGCGGATGGCCTTGTAAATTACATCCCATCCGGCAAGGCCAAAGGCCAATAACGACAGCACAATACCATATGTGGTTGCTTCCCCTAAAAAAATGCCTGCCACCAACAGGACAATGGCAGCTATTATACGGGATAAATTTTTCTTTTGCTTGGTAGTCATCACACCACCACCTTATTTCACATTGATGAGTACATCCGGCTCCAAATCATGAATTATTTTTTCCGATGCCGTCATTACATCAGCATAGCTTTCTTCTACCACATCCAAAATCATCCGCTGGGTCATATAACTGATTTTACAGCTGTTAACACCAGCCAGCTTACTAATAGCTTCCTCCATTTTACCGGCGCAAACGGCACAATCCAGCCCTTCCAATCGAATATTCTTCTTCATATAAATCATCTCCCTAAAATACATATGAATATCTATTCATATGTATTTTAGCATTTTGAGACTTATTGTCAAGATAGTTTCACATTTCTCTTGCTTTTTTTCAACAAAGTAGTAAAATACATAACTGTGTGTTGTTTACTGTCTTGACAGATGAAACGAAAGGGTGTAAAGAATTGATTTTAGACAGATTAGAAAAAATGCCGGTAGGCTCATTTCATTACAAATTATTGTTGGTAACCGGTCTGGGATGGCTGTTTGACTCGATGGATACAGGACTCATTTCCTTTGTATTGCCGGTACTGGCCAAGGAATGGGGACTTACCCCGGACCAAATGGGTTGGATTGGCAGCGTTGGTTTGGTGGGCATGGCCCTGGGAGCCGTTATATCCGGAACAGTGGCTGACCGGATTGGCCGAAAGAAGGTTTTTACCATAACGGTGCTTATGTATGCCATAGCCACAGGTATGTGTGCCTTGGCGTGGAACTATGATGCCTTGCTGTTCTTCAGATTTTTAGTAGGTTTTGGCCTTGGTGGCGAGCTACCGGTAGCAGCAACCCTTATGTCCGAATATGCTCCTACCAAACTGCGGGGCCGGTTTATCGTATTACTGGAAAGCTTCTGGGGCCTTGGCTGGTTGGTAGCAGCCTGCATCGCTTATCTGCTCATTCCGGAGTTTGGGTGGAAAATGGCCTTTCTGATTGGTTCTCTACCAGCTCTGTATGTATTTTTAATACGACTGCATATGCCTGAATCGGTACGGTATTTGATTTCCCAGAAAAAGCTTGATGAGGCTAAGGAAATAATACTTTCCTTGGAAAAAAAGCTTCATGTAGATAGTCAGCCATTTACCAATGAACTCAGCCCGGCTGAACAGGGCTCAGTTGAAGCGGATAACGCCGGTCCGGGATCACTATGGTCCGGCAAGTATATCAAGCGGACCATTATGCTGTGGTTGGCCTGGTTCGGTATCGTATTCAGCTATTATGGTATATTTATGTGGTTGCCATCTATAGTGTTTAAGCAGGGCTTTGCGGTGGTAAAAACCTTTGAATATGTGCTGATTATGACCTTAGCCCAGCTGCCTGGATATTACTGTGCTGCCTGGCTAGTAGATGTAATCGGCCGAAAATATACTCTGTCCATATTCCTTTTGATGAGCGGCGTGGCCAGTTATTTCTTCGGCAATGCCGGATCCTCCGAAACCTTGCTTATCTGGGGCGCTACCATGTCATTCTTTAATCTGGGGGCATGGGGGGTTATCTATACATACACTCCGGAGCTTTACCCAACCTCCATGCGGGCTCTGGGCAGTGGTTGGGCCGCTGGTTTTGGCCGTATCGGCGGCATGATTGCCCCGGCACTGGTGGGAATAATGATTGGTAACCAGCTGGGAATTGATAAGGTATTTATGATGTTCGCCGGTGTATTCATTATAGTATCCGTAGTGGTACTGGCCATGGGTACCGAAACACGCCAAAAACAACTGGAAGACATTTAATTGAATACAGCAAAGGGCTATGACAAAACACCAAAAATGCTTTGTTCATAGCCCTTTTTCATACAAAACAATCTATGCCAATTTTTAGGTTATAACGCCATTGTTCAAATTTTTCTTCTTTAGAAGAAAAATCTTCCAATTAGCGTTTCCCTAAAGGACTAGCTTCGCGTCGCAACGAGCTGGGAGA
>CADACU010000031.1 GCA_902786545.1 uncultured Anaerovibrio sp. | reverse complement strand
ACATTAGGCCCCATAGCGTGCATCAGCAGGAAGTTGGAAGGATTTGCCTTCTGACCAACCATCTGGGATACACGGGCTGCCATAGGAACAGCAGAAACGCCTGCAGAACCGATAAGCGGATTGATTTTGCCACCGGAAAGACGGCACATAATCTTACCAAGCAATACGCCAGCTGCAGTACCGCCAGCAAATGCCAACAGACCGAGGAGAATGATCTCGATAGTCTGTACAGTAAGGAAGCTTTCTGCACTCATGGTCATACCAGTACCGGTTGCCAAGAAAATGGTAACCATATTGCACAATGCATTCTGGGAAGTATCTGACAGACGGTCAGTTACACCGGACTCACGGAACAAATTACCCAACATCAGACAGCTGATCAAAGCTGCTACAGGTGGCAACAGCAAGGAAATAATGATTGCTGCAGAAATTGGGAATACCACCCGCTCAAACTTGGTTACACTGCGGAGCTGATCCATCTTGATAGCACGCTCTTCCTGGGAAGTCATCAGCTTCATAATAGGAGGCTGAATGAGTGGAACCAAAGACATATAGGAATAGGCTGCTACCGCAATAGCACCCAAAAGGTTTGGTGCCATCTTGGAAGCCATATAAATTGCTGTAGGGCCATCAGCGCCACCGATGATACCGATTGCAGATGCTTCCTGAGCAGTGAAGCCCAACGCCATTGCACCGGCCAAGGATACAAACACACCAAACTGTGCAGCTGCACCCAAGAACAAGGTATTTGGATTGGCAATCAACGGACCAAAGTCTGTCATCGCACCAACACCCAAGAAAATCAATGGTGGGAAGATCTCAAACTGAATACCATAGTGAATGAGCTGCATAACACCTGGCTCAGTCAAAAAGCCAGTGCATGGGAAATTTGCCATAATACAACCGAAAGCAATAGGTGCCAGAAGTAATGGCTCATACTCTTTAACTATAGCCATATACAGCAGGGCCAAGCCAACCAAAATCATGGCAAAATTACCCCAGGTAAAAGAGGCAAAACCACTATCAAACCAAACGGACTGAATAGAAGTCGAAAACGCTGTTAAAATTTCCATTATTTCAGTCCCTCCTTATTTCTTCATTTTCAAGCTGGTCAAGCCTTCGTTCCGGGCTGCGTTGGTCCAGCCTGGACGATCAGCCACCCTGATAGCCTTAACCTGCGAAAAACCAATACCTACAGAAGCCAATGCTGCTGCAATAGCTGCTACGGTCTCCCCAGCAATCCCCTTCTGAACCTCTGGTTTTGCTGCTGGAGCTGGAGCCGCCGCCTTTGGAGCCTCCACTTTTGGAGCTGCTGGTGCTGGTTTAGCCGTAGGATCGATTTTGTGAATCAATCTGATGTAGAGACTAAGCACAAACAGCACAGCAAACACAATTGTCATATTGATAAGCATAATAACAATTGGATTTGACACTTGAGTACCCATACATACACCGCCTTATCATATTATAAAATAAATTTATCATTACTGCTTCTTAAAGTTTATAACGCCATTGTTCAAATTTTTCTTCTTTCAGAAGAAAAATCTTCCAATTAGCGTTTCAACGAGGTAAAAGATATGCTCACCACCTGTTGTAATTTGTTTTCACCCCCACCTAAAGAGGAGGGGGACATCTTCACCTCGTTATAAGGTAAACCCTGGAGGCAGTACCCCACAAAAATATTTGTCTAACAATGCTTTATTATTATAACAGAAATTACCCTTTCTTTAAAGGACCATATTGGCATAATTTTATAAATTATGGTAATTATTCAACTTCTTTTAGCTTATTTAGGTATAATGACCGATAACCCGGATTGGCGCCCAAGCCTTTGGTTGAGCAACGAACCTCAATACCAGCCGTCATTATCGTATTTTTCCACGATGTCGGCTCGTCACCGGCCATATCATTGTTGGCATGGTCGCCCCCTACCAGCATCATCGGGCGTAAAAATACTTTTTTTACGCCCTTGGCAGTTAATCGTCTGATGACATTCTGTAAATTTGGATAATCTTCGGTTTCTACCACACCAATATGCAGTGGCAGATGCTTTTCATCAGCATACTGCTGTATCCACTCATAAACCGGATTATGGTGATTTGGCGAGCCATGTCCCATCAACACCAGTTCTTCTCCGTTCCCCAAAGCATCCAAATCTGCCAGGATTTCCGTTATTCCGGCATAATCCGCCGGTCCATTGCCTGTCAACACCGGATTAACCACTGTAAGCTGGTCAAAACGCCCTCTTACCGCCTCAGTCGCTGTGAGAATTTTATTATTAAATTCCTCTCCCGGCGTCAAATGGGTCGGCAAAACGATTACCGTCTGGTAGCCAGCCTCAACAAGATTGGCCAAAACATCATCCAAAAGCCCATAGCTAATTCCCTCCTTAGCCAGCTTTCTGACTAAAAAACGGCATGTCCAAGCCTCAAAAACATCATACCTGGGAAATTCCCGGCGAACATCGTCAATCACCGTATCAATACATTCTTTTTTTACTTTTTGGTCATACACGCCAAAACTGGTTACCACTATGGCCTGCTTCATTACCGTGCTCCCTGTTCGGCTACCACCACATCAGCAATGGAATGACAAATCTTGTCCAATACGGCCTGATCAGGTCCCTCAGCCATCACCCGGATAAGTGGTTCTGTGCCGGATGGACGCACTAAAATCCGGCCTTCGCTCCCCAGCTCAGCCTCACCAGCCTTAATGGCTTCCTTGATTTTTTCGTTGTCCTCCCAGCCATCCTTGGTCTTTACTGCTACATTTACCAGCAGCTGCGGATAGCTTACCATCATTTCATTCAGCTCAGAAGCCTTCTTGCCACTGCGCTTTATGGCAGACAATACCTGAATAGCCGTCACCGGGCCATCACCAGTAGTGTTATAATCCGTGAAAATTATATGTCCGGACTGCTCGCCGCCCAGCTTGTAACCGTTGGCCAACATATTTTCCAATACATACCGGTCACCCACCTTGGTGATTTCAGCCTTGCCGCCCAATTCCTTTATTGCCTTATGAAAACCAATATTGGCCATAACAGTCGTTACCACCGTGTTGTGAGTCAATGTACCAGCTGCAATCATTTCCTTGGCACACATCACCAGAATGTGGTCACCATCAATAATGTTGCCCTTTTCATCGACGCACAGGCAACGGTCTGCATCCCCATCATGAGCAATACCAAAATCAGCCCCCAAACCTACCACAGCATTCTGAATACGGTCCATATGGGTTGAACCACAGTTATCGTTAATATTACGGCCATTTGGTGCGTTGTTTAATACAATTACATCAGCACCCAAACGGTTCAGTACCATTGGCATTACCTCATAGGCTGCCCCGTTGGAGCAGTCCAAAACAATCTTCATGCCGTCAAACCGTTCAGTACAGGTGGATAAAATAAAATCCTTGTACTCGTTAATATATTCATGGCGATAATCAATATAGCCCATCTTGGCCCCGGTAGCCCGTGGATAATCATCACCGGCCTCGATTTTCTTCACAATACGCTCCAGCTCATCCTCAACGGAATCAGGCAGCTTATAACCATTGCCGCCAAAGAACTTAATTCCGTTATCATGGAACGGATTATGGGAAGCCGAAATTACAATACCGGCATTGGCCTTTTTCTTCTTGGTAAGATAAGCAATCGCTGGGGTTGGTATAACTCCAACAATAATCGCCCGTCCACCGGCAGAACAAATACCGGCGCAAAGTGCCGCCTCAAACATCTGACCGGAAATACGGGTATCACGGCCAATGAGGATTTTTGGCATTGTCTCAGAGTTTTCCCCAAAATACAAGGTTGCGGCCCGTCCCAGACGATAAGCCAACTCCGGCGTCAATTCAACATTAGCCTCTCCCCGGACACCATCAGTACCAAACAATCTAGCCATAATCAATAAACCTCCATATATTGATAAGAATCAAATCATACCTACATAGTATGCCCCTTTTTCTCTAAAAAAGCAAGTGCTGCGTTTATACCGTCCACCGCGGCACTCATTATGCCGCCGGCATAGCCGGCCCCTTCGCCAATCGGATACAACCCTGCCACCGACACCGACTGATAGCTGGTCCGATTCCGTACTATACGGCACGGAGCCGATGAACGACTTTCTATGCCGGTCATTACGGTGCCTGCATCGTCAAAGCCTTGGATTTTCCGGCCAAAATATGGCAGAGCATCCTTTAGCATCTGACTGACAAATCCTGGCAGACATTGCCGCAAATCCGTGGCTTGTACCCCAGGATGATATGATGGCTTGGTCAAAAAACTTTCTGACCCGGATTTTTCCTGCAAAAAATCCCCCACTGTCTGAACCGGAGCATAGTACTCACCGCCACCGGCCTTGAACGCCGCCCGTTCCCATTTGCGCTGAAACTCAATCCCCCCCAATGGATGGTCCGCAAAATCACTAGTGTTGACCGTTACCAATAGAGCGGAATTAGCCACACCGGAATCTCGGTGATAATTGCTCATTCCGTTGGTGACTACCCCGCCTTCCTCTGAAGCAGCAGCCACCACCTGACCACCGGGACACATACAAAAGGAATACGCCCCCCGTCCCAGCTCTTTGTCATTATAGGTAAGAGCATAATCAGCCACCGGCAACAGCTCGTGGCCGGCATCCGGTCCATATTGGGACCGATCAATCATCTCCTGGGGATGCTCGATGCGAACTCCTACAGCAAAAGGCTTGGCCTCCATATGCAGCCCAGCCTCATACAGCATATGGTATGTATCCCGGGCTGAATGGCCAATCCCGAAAAACACTGCTGATACCGGTATTTTCTCACTGTCATTTATGATAATGCTACTAATGGCTTCATCACTATTTTTTTCGATACCAGTTACCTGACTTTCAAACCGCACCTGCCCCCCCAGTCGGATTATTTCCTTTCGTATATTTTTTACTACCTTCCGAAGAATATCCGTCCCTATATGAGGTTTGTGTAAATATTTTATATCCTCCGGTGCCCCGGCCTCCACAAAATCCTCCAACACCTCTCTTATCAGTGGGTCAGATACTCTTGTGGTCAGCTTGCCATCGGAAAAGGTACCCGCTCCACCTTCGCCAAACTGTACATTGGATTTTGGTGTAAAGCCACCGCCTGACCAGAATTTCTGTATATCAGCGTGACGGCTGTCCACATCCCGACCCCGTTCCAGCACAATAGGCCGATAGCCTGCCCGGGCCAAAGTAAGGGCTGCAAACATCCCCGCTGGTCCAAATCCGACTACTATCGGTGGCAAATCCCCGTCGTTTGGCGGTAAATACTTCTTTCGCATCGGTTTTATCGGTGCTGGTCCAATATTTTTATCCTTCTTTAATCGGCTTAAAATCTTTTTTTCGTTACCATCTACCGTTACATCCAAAATGTAGATAAATTTAATGCTGGCTCCCTTATACCGTCTGGCATCTATCGCTTTACGCACAATTACCACCCCACTGACAGAGTGGGGTGGTAATTCCAATCGTTTTTCTGCCAAAACTGCAAGGGACCGTTTGTCATCAAAGGAAACGCTAAAATTCTGAATCCTAATCACAGCTCTATACCTCGCTAATTACTTATCCTGCAGAACCTTGTTTATACTTATTTTCACGGAAACCCGTTTGCTTGGTACAATAATTCCATCCGGCAGCTCCAGATTAACTTCCTTGTTAACATCCTCCTGAACGCCATCAATAGAAATCATTTCCGTATTTATCTCATTCATATTGGCCAGCTGATCTTTTTTACCAATAACCTCTAGCCGTTCCGGCTGTACGGCAGTACCTGCCACCACAAACTTTCTGCCCGGAGTACCACTGTATACCACCTTGATTGGTATCAGCTTCTTCTCCACTCCGTTCATAATTTTGGCCGTTATTTCAATCTCCTGTGGCACCACAACAACCGATCCAACAATATTTCCATCGCTATCCACCGGAGTCAGCTTTACCTTGCTCTTAAAATCTGTGGTATTATTCGCCAAAGGCAAATAACCAACCAAACGGGCCACTTTAGACACAGCACTTCTCGGACCGGTGATTTTTGCACTGTCCTTGTCGGGAATAATTCGTTCCAGTGCACTGCCGGCACCGGTATTACCTGTCACCTGTATATCCAGTGACATTACCTTTTCCATTAGGGCCTCCAAAGTGACCTGAACATGGGGAACAGATACCTCCAGTACCTCAAATCCTTGTGGCACAACAGTTCTTACCTTGATATCATTTTTACCTTCAGTAGCCTCTGCCAAATCAACATAGGCCTTGAAATCATCATCCTTAACTGAAGTAAACGAGGCCCGAGGGGCCCGAACCCGCAGGGTAACTTCCCGGACTTCCATTTCAACCTGATACCCCTCCGGGGCGTTCATAGTGTAAATTGGCACCGTAATAGTGGAATTCACTGACGGATTCTGTTCATTCATCACAAATCCCCACATGACAACCGCACCAATTATAGCCATTATCTTGGCAGGAAGATTTCTTCTGAATAAATTTTGAATACTATTCATCATCTTTCTTCCTCCAATTGGCAATAATGTCCTTAAAATTCAGACTTACTTTTTCTTCCTGGAACAGTGGCCGCAAGCGCTGCCGCAGGCTATCATGGTTCATATAGCGTTGTATCCGGCCATTTTCCGCAATGGAAACCACGCCGGTTTCCTCACTGACAATAATAATAACTGCATCGCACTGTTCGGATAACCCAATAGCAGACCGATGTCTGGTCCCCAGCTCGGTGCCAAGAGTGCGGTCATCGGTCAGTGGAAGATAACACCCTGCCGCCACCAGACGCTTGCCCCGAATTATTGCTGCTCCATCATGCAACGGGGTATTGGGGATAAATACATTCATCAAAAATTCCGAGGTTACCAGGGCATCTATCTTAATTCCGGTATCAATTATTTCATTGAGACCTACATTTTTTTCCACAACCAAAAGCGCACCAATTTTTTTATCCGCCATATTGAACACGGCTTTATCTATTTCATTTACCAACGAATTGGCTTCTTCCATATTGAGGCGGTTATCCATCCCAAGGAATTTGCCCTGCCCCAGTCGTTCCAATGCCCGCCGCAGCTCCGGCTGGAACACGATTGGCAAAGCCACAAAGAGTAATGTTACCGTTTTCTGCAGCAACCAGGAAATAACATGCAGCTCCATAACGCTGGCAATCATGGTAACAATCATCAACACAACAAGACCCTTTACCAAAGTTATGGCACGGGTATCCTTCAGCATTTCGTATACTTTATAAAAAATAATAGCTACTATCAGAACATCAACCAAATCCCAAATTCCAACCGTCCCCAACAGGGCGTGAAACTGGGATAGCATCGGTAATTCAAATGGCATACGCAAGACCCCTCACTCAATATAATAAACACATTCTAGCAACTTAACACAAAATCCTGCCTGACGAAAAAACATTTTTCCACCTTTTAATAATTACAATTATAAGTGTTAACTATTAAATATATCTGGATATTTTATCATTTTTCAATAATAATTATTCTTTTATTATATTATATAAGCAAAAAACTATGAAAACAAGCTGTAAAGGGTAAATAAAAACGCCTCCCGCCGGATAAACCAGGAAGCGTTTTTTCATATAAGACAATTATACAATTAGTAGGTACCAGCCACATCTATAAAGCCAAAGGTATCCTCCACCTTGCCGGTGTGCAATCCATCAATATAGTCATACATCTTCTGGGCAAATGGACCAATAGCACCATCATTTAATACCATATTTATGCCTGCTTTCTCATAGCCCAGCTCCCCTACCGGTGAAATAACCGCTGCCGTACCGGAACCAAATACTTCCTCCAGCTTGCCGGATTTATATGCCTCAATCAGCTCATCAGTGGAAATCCGTCGTTCTTCAACCTCGTATCCCCAGGCCTTGGCCACCTGCAGTACCGTGCGTCGGGTGATACCGTCCAAAATGGTACCATCCAGCTCCGGTGTAACAATTTTGTTATCAATCTTAAAGAGGATATTCATAGAACCAACTTCACCGATGTACTTGCGCTCTACACCATCCAGCCAAAGGGTCTGATCATAGCCCTTCTGATGAGCTACCAGACCGGCGTGCAGGGAAGCTGCATAATTGGCTGGTGTCTTGGCGGCACCCAGCCCGCCCCGGACAGCTCTTACATAAGTACCCTCCACCATAATCTTTACCGGTGCAAATCCATGGGCATAATATGCGCCTACCGGGCTGAGGATAATCATCAGCTTATAGGAATCACTAACGCTTACTCCCAAATATGGGTCATCAGCAAAAATAAATGGACGGATGTACAGACTCTGGCCTTCTCCATCCGGTATCCAGTCCTTTTCAATATCAATCAGCTTCATCAAAGCTTCGAATACCAATTTTTCATCCACCTGAGGAATATCAAGGATTTTCGCTGATTTATTCAAGCGGGCTATATGGTCCTTAGCTCGGAATACCACTGCCTTGCCATCCTTGTAGCGATACGCCTTGCATCCCTCAAAAATAGCCTGACCATAATGAAGTGTTGTATTTGCCGGACTCACCTTAATATCCTGATAAGGAATAATTCGTGGGTCATGCCACCCCTGACCATCATTATAATCCATTACAAACATATAGTCAGTAAAATGGGTTCCAAAACCAATTTTGGAAACATCTGGCTTATCCTTTAATTTGTCCGCTTTAACAAAACGAATATCCGCCATAAACACACATCCCCTTATCATAATATACAAATTCTTGTTACATTGTTAACAATATAGTAAGAATTATAACGCCGTTGTTATAATAATTCAAGACTTTATATCATTTTTTATCCACTTTTTTAAAGTTATTTTAGCTTAATTTATCCATGCACCTCCAGCAGGACCCTCCCAATATTATTTAATATATCTGACGCAATAAGGCCAATGCCATTTTCTTCAAAGGCCAAGTCCCCAGCCCGTCCGTGCAGATAAACCCCCAGTTGTGGAAAAGTATCCTTTTTCGCCAATTTATAAGCCCCGGCGATGGTGCCGGCCAGTACATCGCCACTACCGGCTGTAGCCATACCAGCGTTACCGACCCCAGTAGCATAGCTTCTACCATCGGGAAATACCACAATGGTTTTCTCGCTTTTTACCACAAAAATGGCATTGAATTCGCCGGCCGCCCTTTGAGTGATACCCAAAACATCATGGCGCAGCTTTTCAACCGATATTCCAAGAAGGGTTGCCATTTCCCCTAAATGTGGCGTAAGTACCGGTATCCGGTGGCAATTCCGCAAAAGCTCGCCTTGATTTCTCAGCGCATATAATGCATCCGCATCCAATATCAGCTGAGAATCAGCCTTTAGGATAAGCTCCCGTACCAGCTCCATGGTTTCTGCCTGTCGACCAAGTCCTGGCCCCAGCAGGGTGACATCAAAGTTTTTTTCCCGCTCCACCAGCACTGGCAGAGAATTCTTGCCAATATGTCCCGGCTCTGACTCAGCAACTGGAATAGTCATTACTTCTGTAAGCTTTATTTCAAATATATGATTTAGGCTTTGAGCGCAAGCCAGACTCACAATACCGGCCCCAGCCCGTATGGCAGCCATAGAGGCCAGTGCTGCCGCTCCCGTCAAACCGGTAGATCCGGCAACCACCAGAATCCGCCCGCATTCACCTTTATGCGTATCAGTAGCCCGCTGCACTATAAATCCCTTAGCTGCCTCTTCATCGATAATCATATCTATCCCTCAATTACACACTGAGCCACTGCACTATCCTTGGAATGACTTATGCTGACCCAAATTTTTTTCACGGATTTTTCCCTGGCAAAACCTTCAAACCAGCCAGACAAATGTACTTTGGGGCACCCCAGCTCATCATTGACAATTTCTATGTCCTGCATAGAGCCATTTCTAAGGCCGGTACCAAAAGCCTTCAATATTGCTTCCTTGGCTGCAAACCGTCCCGCAAAGGATTGAACACTGCTTCTGCCCCTACTTTGACAGTAGTCAATTTCTGCAGCCGTATACACCTTTTGAATAAAGGCCTCCCGCTCCACTGCTTTCCGTACCCGGTCCAATTCAATAATATCCACACCTATACCAATTATCACAGCTACTACACCTCACACAAAAAAAGAGGCTGTTGCCACAGCCCCTATTTTTTTAACGAACCGTCTGCATATCCGACTTATCAAGATGCACAGCCCGTTCAATCAACACTTCAACCCGACGGTTTTGGGTTCGCCCTTCCTCAGTGGAATTGTCCGCAATCGGTCGGTACTCACTGCAACCAAGCGCACTAAACCGGGCTGGATTTATTCTGTTATCCTGTGCCAAAATGAACTTCATAAAATTCAGGGCACGCATTGAGCTCAACTCCCAGTTGGACGGAAATTGAGCACTGTTTATTGGCACATTATCCGTATGACCGGAAATTAGTATCCGCTGTGGAATAGGTGCCACCAAAGCTGCAATAGCCGGACCAATACGCTGTACCCCTGGTACCAAATCAGCAGAACCGGATGGGAACAAAGCCTTTTCCTTGATTCGTATCATCAGGCCTTCTTCCGTCATGGTCGCATTCAAATCATCCTGCAATTCATTTTGTGAAATATATTCCTCAAGATTTTTCTTTACTGCCTCCAGCTGACTGTTCTCAGCCAGATAAGCCTCCGCACCGCCGTCCTCATCAGACAGATAATCACGGGAACTGGTGGAAGACGGGCCTGCCCCCTGGAAGAAGGACGGACCACCTGTATTAAAGGCTGAACTGAAAGCCTGTGCCATCTGAGTCAGCTTAGTTTCATCAGTCTGAGAAATTGCAAACAAGCAAATAAACAGGGCCAACAGCAATGTCATCAAGTCGGAATAAGGCAGCAGCCACGCCTCTGATGCTTCTTCTTCATGAGGCTTTGGTCTTTTTTTCTTAGCCATCTACTATTCCTCCTTCTTCAAGTCCTCACGGGCTGTCTGAGGGATAAATACCATCAGCTTGGCCTCGATTGCAGTAGGAGAGTCACCTGCCTGCAGAGACAAAATGCCTTCGATAATCATACGCTTCTGATTGATTTCCTGCTCGGACAGAATCTTCAGCTTGTTACAGAACGGAAGCCAAAGTACATAACCGGTAAATATACCAAGAATTGTCGCAACGAACGCCGCCGCAATGGAGTGACCCAGCTTATCGATATCATTCAAGTTACCAAGAGCTGCAATCAGACCTACTACGGCACCAAGTACGCCCAGGGTCGGCGCATAGGTTCCTGCCTGAGAAAACATTGAACGGTTTTCTGTATGACGGGACTGCATAATCGACAGCTCCGCATCCAAAACATCACTTACGAATTCCGGCTCCATACCATCAATAACCATACCAAGACCAGTACGGAAGAACGGATCCTCTATTTCCTGAACCTTGCTCTCCAAAGCCAGAATACCTTCCCGGCGGGCCAGCTGTGACAACTCAATAAACAGCTGCAGAAGCTCACCAGAAGATTGTAAATTATTCTTTTTGAATGTCATACCTATTAGCTTAGGAAATCTTACAACCTGATCCATTCTAAAGCCGATAAATATGCAGGATGCTGTTCCTCCTATGATGATAAGGAACGCCGCAGGATTATTTAATGCTGATATAGGAGCGCCTTTTATTACCATACCAACAAATACTGATATAAGCCCCATAACCAAGCCAACGATCGTAGCTAATTCCAAAATAATTCCCCCTGTTCAACACAATATATGTTCATTACATTCTGTTATCAATAAAAATAATCACACTTTATCTACCCAGTGTGTATATTCAATAAAAATGTGAAATTTCCTACTTGTCAGCAAAAATATATTTTAATTATACAACAAAAACAAAAGAAAAGAAACCATCACCGATAGTACCTACGACCCATAAACATGGCCTTTACCCAGCATTTTTTGTCAGTTTTCAATCCTTTTTCCCTTTGACGCTGGCTGCGGAAAAATTATCACAAATGGTTTTGGCTGACTCAGCCAGATGCACGGTGGAATTCATCAGCTCCACCACCATTCCCTCATCATAAGCCGAAACCACATTTACGGCTGTGTTATCCTGTCTTATCTTCCACATATTCTTTAATGGCATCCCCAAGGCATAGCAAAGCAAGGTTCTTATAACACCGCCATGGGCCGTTATAACAACAGTCTCACCATCATGTGCCTTCACTATTTCCAGCATTTTCTTTACAGCCCGGTCCTGGACATCCGAAAAGCCCTCACCTTGTGGGCAGGTAAGTAAATCCGGGCTCTTAAACAAAAGGGTATGCTCTTTTTCCCACTTGGCGTGAATTTCCTCATAGGTCAGGCCTTCCCACTGACCAAAATTTATCTCACGAAACGCCTCGCAGGCCACTATCGGAAGCTTGAATTTTTTTGCTACTGCCTCAGCTGTGTCCCGAGCCCTTTTCAGTGGACTGGAATATATCGCTGAAACTTGATCAAAAGGAAACCTCTCACCTAAAAGTTTAGCCTGCTCTATTCCCGCTTCACTGAGTTCAATATCCGCTTGCCCCTGGTATTTGCCCAGCTTGTTCCATACGGTCTGACCGTGCCGTACCAATATTAGTTTCGTCATGCTGTCACCCCCGGTTTTCTGCCAAAACCTGCCGAACAGTCTTCAGCAGCTGGTCATTTTCTTCTTTGAGCCTTACGGCAAATCTAACATGATAATCATCCAGCCCGGGATAATTACTGCAATCTCGCACCAAAATCCCTTTATCCCGCATTGCTTTCACAAAAACACCGCTGCGCAGGCCTGTGTTCGCCAGACTGACCAGAATAAAATTCACTGTTGGCTCGTACACAATCAGCATCTTTTCTTCTGATAATCCCCTATAAAGGCTATCCCGACAATCAGCCACAATCCGCCGGGCCGCTTTTTGGTAATATTCATCCCCCAAAGCTGCTACTCCGGCGACCTGAGCCAGCAGATTTACATTCCAAGGATCTTTTCCCTGTTCGAGAACCGTTACCAGAGCTGGATCTGCCACTGCAAAGCCCAATCGCAGGCCCGGAATGGCAAAAAACTTCGTCATAGACTGTATCACAAAAAGATTTTTATAATTAGCCGCCTGGTCAATTACAGTATATTGGTCACTATCAGTCAAAAAATCCAAAAAGGACTCATCCATTATTACAGTTGAACCAGTTTTTTTAGCACCTTCAACCAACTCAAGGACATCGGCCCGACTTATAAGCTTCCCCGTAGGATTATTTGGATTTCCCAATATTACTGCATCAAAATCCGGCAACAGCTCCAGCAGCTTTTTCTTGTCCAAAACAAAATCCGAAGCCTTATCCAAATACATATATTCAATCTGACAGTCTGCAGCCCTGGCTGCCCGCTCGTATTCACTGAACGAAGGCACCGGTATAAGCACCCGTTGTGGCCGTTGGCTATGGAAATAAATGTACAACAATTCCACTGCCCCGTTGCCCAAAATAATATTTTCAGGGTGTGTCCCATAATAAACGGAAATAACCTGCTTCAGCTTAGCCCCTGACGGATCAGGGTAGTGAACCAGGTTTTCCATATTATTCATTATTGCTTTTTTTACTTGTTCTGATAATCCCAGCGGATTGATATTGGCGCTGAAGTCCAGCAACTCTTCATTGCAGTCCCCGGCGTCATACACATTTCCCCCGTGTTCAAAAGGCTTCATTATGGCATATTACCTATTTCTTACATTGCAGCCGCCTGAAATCAAGCGCTCTGTTTCAAAATATTCCATGTGTGGGAACTTCTCCCCTATCAGCTGAACCACATTCATAACCTTTTTCATGGACTCATCCGGACTGAACAAAATTCCCATCATGGTGCCGCTGTGGGCCACATTAACCCCCAGGGCCCCCTGAGATTTCACAAATTCAATTATTTCCTCAAGCTGAGGCTTTTCCACCAGCTTTTGATTAGCCCGGGCACTTATAGTGGCCACACGGGCAATATTTTCCGGCGAAAAATCCTTGGTCAGGGAATCCACAGCCTCCAACAGCTCAGCCGGACTGTCCGTATTGCCGGCATTGGTCGAATAATCCGAATGGAACTCCACAGTATTGATTGTTCCACCAGTATCAAACATAGCAATAATCAGCTTAGGAACATCTCCATAGGTTTCCAGCAATTCACCGGTCATATAATTCATCCGGACAATGCCCGGATAAAACACGCCGTCAGTTGGTTCAATACCAGCCGCCAATTCAGCCAGAGTTTCCGGGGCAAGTTCATCATCAATAGCGGTTGCCACAGCCTGAATAACCGCCACAATATCAGCCGTACTGGCCGCCATTCCCTTGCCGGTCGGCAACTGGGATTCCAGGGCAATTCCCAATGGAAAATCCGTAAAGCCCATAAAGCTCACTGTATTTTTTAACGCAATATTTGCTTTTCTGCCAAAACCGGTTTTAGCAGAAGTACTATCTGTAACCAAAGCCCTTGAATACAAGCCGATTGGACAGGTCACCATAAACGGTTGACCATCCCGCCAGCCCTGGGCTATCTCTCCACAAGAGCCAGGTACCCAAACCTCTAAAACCATATTATATTATCCCCCTCCCGAAAAGGTAATTTCCAAACACAAAAGCAACCATAACAACCAGCTCACATAATGTGGTCACCGCACCATATACATCCCCGGTGAGGCCCCCTAAAATTCTGGTCACATAATTGCAAAAGAAAAAAGTAAACAAAAGGGCGCAAATAGTTGCCAGGGCCCCAATCATTCCCCAGGGGAGCACCAGCAACAGCCCGTATAAAAACACAAAAAATAATGATTTTCGGTCAGCGTAGCGGGTAAAAGCCTTCCCCATCCCCTCCGGTCTGGCATAAGGATAAAGGGAGATGGCCACCACCATCATCATTCTGGCAATTATTGGCATTACAAACAAGGCTATCGGCAAATTCTCCGGCAGCATATCTGATACAGCCCCATATTGGAACATCATCAGCAACACAAAGGCAACTACCCCAAAAGCCCCCGTACAGCTGTCCTTCATGATTTCCAGCATCCGCTCCCGGTCCCGGCCGGAAAAAATGCCATCCACCGTATCCATAAACCCATCGCAGTGAATGCCACCTGTCAAAAGAACCGGCAAAGCCACAAAAAATACGCAGGTCAGGTGATGTGGTAAAAATATCCCATAGCTTGGCAACAAACAACACATTATCCAGGCTATACCGCCATATATACTGCCTAAAACAGCTCCCACCAAGGGAAAATAGCGGACACTCTTGCCGAAATCATCTTCCGTCCAAACTGTCTGTTTAACGATATTTATTCTGGTCAAAAATTGCAGTCCGATAAAAAACGCCTGCATTTACAGCACTCCTACACTCAAAACAACAAACACACCATGAGAAATTATCAAAAACAAAATAGACGCCGTATACATCATACGAATAGTCTGCATTATATTCCCCGGTGACAAATCCTCCATCGGATCCCCCATATAGGCCCGAAAATGAACCTTGCCAAAATAGGAATTATAGCCCCCCAAGCGTATATGCAGGGCCCCTGCCACAGAGGCCTCCGCCCAACCGCCATTGGGACTTGGATGCTTGCTGGCATCCCGTCGCAGGATTTTCCAGGATTTTTTCCAATCAAAGCCCAGTATCAGGGCCGATATCACAAATAACAGTCCCGTAATCCTGGCCGGAATATAATTCAACACATCGTCAATTCTGGCCGCTATCCGGCCAAAATACAAGTACCGTTCATTTTTATACCCCACCATGGAATCCAGGGTATTTACCGCCCGATAAACAAAGGCCAATGGTACCCCACCTATAGCAAAAAACAACAGCGGAGAAATAATACCGTCCACCGTGTTTTCGGCAATGGTTTCCACCGTAGCCCGGGAAATCTCCCCCGCGTCCAGATTTTCAGTGTCCCGGCCGACTATCCAGCCTACTTTAAATCTGGCCTGCTCCATGTCCTTGGCCAACAAATAACCATAAAGCTCTTTACCAGCGGCCGCCAGACTTTTGGGTGAGATGGTAAAGCTCAGGAGAAACGCCTCAACTATCATTGTCAACACGCTGTTTCCCCACAAACCAACCAAATTCATTATACCATTTACCGTCAAAAAGGTGAATACCAAAACCAGAACTACCAACACACCGCCGGATATCATCTGCCACCGGGGGGTGGCCTCCTTGCTGTAAAGCGTCCGCTCCAGTCCGGCAATCAGTCTGCCGATAAGCACCACCGGATGCAGGTTGCTTCGGGGATCACCTATGACCGCATCAATAAAAAACGCTGCAATAGCCGTTATCATATACTACTCTCACTCATTATTTTTTCCAGTTTATCCATATCCAAATGCTGCTCCACAACATCCGCCAGCCGCTCATAATTTTGCTGTTTTTCCGCCATTACATTACGGGTATTGGCCAATGCAGGAAGCCCCTTGGTCAGTCTGACGGCATTTAAAAGCTGCCGTCGAAAATCATCGTTATCAAAAACGCCGTGAATATATGTGCCAAATACATTCCCCATAGCACAGGCAGTCCCTTCCACATCGTGGCAGGCCTTACGGCTCCGCTCTTTAATAGTAAACGGATGCAGGTCAGTATCATTTTTAAATTCTGTCTTGCCCATGTGAATTTCATAGCCAGTCAGCTCACTGGCCCTGATGGTCTGCCCCATAAACAGCATGTCCTGGCAGTCAGCCTTTACCTGATTGGTCAGCTTTTTGTCGGAAAAAACCGTAACCATCCCCAAAAGACCCAAGCCCTTAATACTGTCCAAATCCGACTCCGTATGGTGCGGATCCTGTATTTCTTCGCCCAGCATCTGGTAGCCACCACATATACCGATAACCGCCTTGCCGGTTTCGGCGTGGGACCTTATCAGCCGGGCAATTCCCGACTCATCCAAATAAAGCATATCTTCGGAGGTATTCTTGCTTCCCGGCAATATAACAATATCCGGCGTTCCAAAATCCGCCGCCTCTTTCACATAATACAGGGAAACATCCTTTTCATTGGCTAAGGCGTCAAAATCAGTAAAATTAGAAATTTTCGGTGTTTGAATAACCGCTATTTTCAGCTCAGCCGCTTCTTCAACCGATACCTTTTCCTGCAGGGACACAGAATCCTCATCATCAATTCCCATTTGGTCAATATGGGGAATAATGCCCAGCACCGGCTTGCCGGTTTTTTCCTCCAAGAAATCAATAGCTGGCGTCAAAAGACTCACATCGCCCCGAAATTTATTGATAACCAAGCCCTTGACCAGCGCCCGTTCATCTTCATCCAGCAATTCCAGAGTCCCCACCAGTGAGGCTAAAGCTCCCCCCCGGTCAATATCAGCAATCAACAGCACCGGTGCATTCAGATATTTGGCTACCCGCATATTCACAATATCATTGGCCTTCAAATTCACCTCAGCAGGACTGCCGGCCCCTTCAATCACAATGGTATCAAATTCCTTGTCCAAACGGGCTAAAGACTCCTTGACAGCATCAAAGGCCTTTAACGAATACCCATTATGGTATTCTCTGGCGGACATATTACCCACCGGCTTCCCCTTAATAATAACCTGAGAGCAGGCGTTACCCGTCGGCTTCAACAAAACCGGATTCATATCCACCTCCGGCTCCATTCCAGCCGCCTCTGCCTGGGCCACCTGAGCCCGGCCCATTTCTCCCCCATCACGGGTTACATAAGAATTCAGAGCCATATTCTGAGCTTTAAAGGGTACTACCCGTTTTCCCTGCCGATAAAAAATCCGGCACAGTGCTGTTGCCAAAATACTTTTTCCCACATGAGATGATGTTCCCATGCACATTATCTTCCTAGCCATTTATTTCCCCTTGCCAATTCCTATATATTTTCCTTGATATTTTTCAGGTTGACTGGCATCCCGGCTACCACCAGATACACATCCTCTGCCGCCTGAGCCAATATCTGATTGGACAGCCCCGCCAAGTCACGGTATATTCTGGCCAATTTATTTTCCGGTACAATGCCGGCCCCCACCTCGTTAGTGACAATTACCACCGTGGCATCCGAATTTTTTATGGCCATTATCAGTTCATTTAATTTCCTGGTGACCAGCTCATAGATCTGGTCAAAAGCCCCTATATCATGAACATGGCTTAAAATATTGCTGATGTAAATAGTCATACAATCAAACAGGAACATATCATATTTTTTCCCCTGTTCCGCCAAAACAGTATGGGCGTCAAAGGCTGCTTCAAAGGTAGTCCAGTCCTGAGGCCGACGCTCTTGATGCAGCTTCACCCGAAACTCCATCTCATCATCACATATCTGTGAAGTGGCAATATAGCCAATTTTTTTACCATTTTTCGCTACATACTGCTCTGCAAAGGTACTTTTCCCGCTTCTGGCACCGCCAGTGACCAAAATTATTTTTCCCATCAGTTATTATCCCTTTTCCCCGCCTTGTACAACAGGCATTTTTCCACAAAATTTACTGCCGCTTTCGGATAACCGGCAAAATGCATATGCAAATAAGAACCCAGCACATTTCCTATGCTGTAACCACCATAATAGCGTTCTCCATTTCTTGATCGGGTAAACCGAAAAGCCCGCTGATCCTGCATGGACGGGTCTGTTTCCCCGGAGAAATGAAATTCGTGGCCTTTGATAACATCACCTTTTTTGCCTAAAAGCCCGTCACAAAGCAGCTCAGCCTCCACATAACCCACCATCTGCAGCTTGGTATTCATCTTTACCTGTCCGGGTAAAACACCGCACATAGGATAAATATTCCCATCAAAATCTGTCAACGACTGGCTAAGATACATGAAGCCACCACACTCAGCATAAATCGGCATCCCCTGACCAGCTTTATCCTTTATGGATTTCATAATTGACTGATTGTCCGTCAGCCTTTCCGCAAACATTTCCGGAAATCCGCCGCCAAATATCAAGCCGTCAACCTCCGGCAATATTCAATGATTTCTGCGCCATTATGTTCCAACACCCGGATACTTTCCGGATAATAAAAGGAAAAGGCCTCATCCCGGGCCAGCCCGATTTTTACCTTTGGCGACTTCCCGGCCTGGTCAAACATTCCCTGAACAATCATCGGCGGCGCCTGATTAACTATAGAGATTATCTTATCTATATCCACCTGGGCAGCCAGTACTTGACCCAACTGATTGAGTACATCCCGCTCCTGATTTTCCTCAGCCGGCAAAAGGCCCAGATGGCGCTCAGGCATTTTAAATTTGTCATTACGCCGAACAGCTCCCAACACCGGAATATGCAGTTGTTCCATCGCCTCCCGGATAATGCGTTCATGATTATCCGAGCCCAAGCGATTTAAAATCACCCCAGCCAGCCGTACAGATGGGTCATAATCCCGA
>CADACU010000030.1 GCA_902786545.1 uncultured Anaerovibrio sp. | reverse complement strand
ATTCAACTATGAGGATGTATTCGCCCAGTATGATGCCGATTCATCAGTTTCAAAAGAAAGCAAAACAATCATTGCAAAACGGGTAATTGGTGGCCGCTGGTTCAGTCGTGAATGGGATATCCATTTTGGCAACCCGGCTGATCCTGTATTGCTATGATGTTGTCAGAAAAAAACCAGTCAGCGAACATTTGCTGACTGGTTTTTGCTATTCCTGAAAAACATCCTTGTGGCGATTGATTATTTCTGCCATAAGCTTTTTCCCTGTTATATCCGGATGGAGACCATCGTTGGCAAGGACCGGATCCATAATGGAGTGGTTCTGGTCATAGAAATATGGCTCCAAATCAATATAATAAGGCTTGGATTTTATGTATTTGTTGATTTTTTGCATTTTTTGGTACCACATCGGGTCAGTTGGCGTGTGGAAGGCCAGCATTATGTTGGATGGGTTGATAGGCGGCAATGTAAGCAGAATTGGCCGTATATCATTTTTTATGCACTTAAGATAAATACCTTCCAGGTCATTTATCACTGTATCAGCAGAAATATCCTGAGCTCTCAGGGAATTGGACCCGGTCATAATGATGAGATTGCGTGGATTTATTGGCAATACATCCCGATCAAACCGTTCCAGCGAAGTGGTTGAGGTATCTCCACTGCGTCCGATATTTATGGCCGGAAAATCCAGATAAGTAGTGTAGCTATATTCAATGCAGGATGGAGCGAAGGATACTGCTCCGCCACCATGGGTAATGCTGTCACCAAATGTAGCTACCCGTGGCCGATTGGTGTAGGAAGGTACTTCAAAGGTATCTGTATCGGAATAGACACCTATGGTTTCTCCTTTATCATTTATGGCCCGTACCCGCCAATAATATGTTCCGGCGTAATACCGCGGATATTCATCGTAACAACTGAAGGCCCCATTGACTATTTTGGCCCAGGCCCGATCGGATGTAGGCTTTGTGTTATTTTCAGCAGCTGGTGGATGGGACATCAGCTCTACTTCATATTTTTCAGCACCAAACATTGGAATCCAATGATATACCGGATAAACTGGCTGCCTGAAGCCAGGCATTCTATCAAAGTTGTTCAGCAATGGTTTGTTGGGAATGGCCTTCTTTTGATCAATAACGATTGGCTCAGCCGTGGAAAAAACTCCGATGGGCTCCTTGCGGAGATTGAGGGCCCGTACCCGCCAGTAAAGTCTGGTTTGATTGGCATACGGTCGTAAATCAAACTGAACCCCGTTGGTAAATACCAATTGGGTAGATGTCAAATGGTTCACCGTTGACAATGTGACAGTATTCTCTTTGTCCGGTGGCCCGGACAGAATTTCCAGCTCATAAAGCACCCCATCAGGTACACTGTGCCATACCAGATATGGAATAACACTGGCGGGGTTATCCTTGGTGTATTGATATATGGGAACCGGTTTTATTGGATTGGAATAGTTTGGATTGGCCAGCATAATCTCATCGGAGGACAGCTTGCCAAAGATACCATAGGCGGTGACCTTGTAATAGGTGGGGATGGCTGTAGTTGATACTTCATAGGTATCTGAAAATGTATATTCAGAGTTTACAAGATGATATTCATCACTGCCGGAGAGCTTGCCGGTGGTCTTGGAATATGTATCCACTTTGTAGAAGCACGGATAGGGATAGCGGGTCCAGGTCATGGTCATTTTGCCGTCAGTCTCGCTAAAGCTGGCTTCGATGGTATAGTCCTGCAAATGAAATATATCAAATTTTTCCGTAAGAAAAATACATAGGGTTGTAAAACCTAAAATCAATATTAGGAAAGATATAAAAAACAAAATAACTTTTCGCATTAAAAAATCACCTTTTAAAATCATTGGCTAACAAATTTTATTATACAATAAATTGAAATTAACAAAACTACAACAGCTGGCGAGCATATCTCCCAGCTCGTTGAAACGCTAATTGGAAGATTTTTCTTCTAAAGAAGAAAAATTTGAACAATGGCGTTATAAATAATATAGTAAGATAAACTCTTTTCAAATCAGCACTTAGCTAGTATAATTAAGTGGTTAATGTGTGTGCTACATTAAAATAAATATGAGGAAATGATAAAATGGAAATAAATCAGGCATTTGTGGATGAGCTGGGCGAAATTTTGCCAAAGGAACAATTTTATATAAATGAGCCAATGTGCAAGCATACCACCTTCAATATTGGTGGGCCGGCGGATTATCTTATTTTTCCGGCGGACATGATGCAGCTGGCCCAGATTTTTAAGCTTTTGAACAAGCACGATATTCCTTCGACTATTTTGGGGAATGGCTCCAATGTGCTGGTATTGGACAAAGGCATTCGGGGGGCAGTGATTAAATTTCATGCACCTATGTCCTACAAGCGCTGTGAGGGCAATCGGATTGTTGCCGGTGCCGGAGCCTATTTGAAGCATATATCCCAATTTGCTGCAGATAATGGCCTTTCAGGTATGGAATTTGCCTGTGGTATTCCCGGATCCTTGGGGGGAGCGGTGTTTATGAATGCCGGGGCCTATGACGGGGAAATGAAAAATGTTGTCAAGGAAGTAAAAACAGTTACTACTACCGGTAAAATATTGACATATGGTCCGGATGAGTTTAACTTTGGCTATCGTCACAGTGTATTTCAGGCCAATGGACAGGCTATTTCGGAAGTTACATTGGAGCTTCAGCCAGGGAATAAGGACGAAATTCAGGCCAAGATGGATGATTATACCCAGCGGCGGGAAAGCAAGCAGCCTTTGGAAATGCCAAGCGCCGGCAGTACCTTTAAACGGCCGGAGGGATATTATGCCGGTACTTTGATTGATAACACCGGTCTCAAGGGGCTGCAGGTAGGTGGGGCCCAGATTTCCACCAAGCACGCCGGCTTTGTGGTTAATTCCGGTAATGCTACAGCCCAGGATGTGTTGAACCTTATCAAAGAGGTACAGGACCGGGTATATAAGGAGAAGGGGGTAAAGCTCTATCCTGAGGTACGGATTATTGGGGAACAATAATGGGAATTGAAATCGAGCGTAAATATCTCATTGATAAGCAAAAATGGCAGCCAGCTGTGGCCGGAGTAAATATTCGTCAGGGGTACATTGTGGCTGATGAAGACCGAACGATACGGGTTCGGATAAAGGGCAATAAAGGTTATTTAACTATCAAGGGAGCTACGAAAGGGATTTCTCGTCTGGAAATGGAGTATGAAATTCCATTGGCGGATGCGGCCAAGCTTCTTGATACAATGTGCCAAAAGCCCTTGATTGAAAAAATCCGGTATGTTGAACCCCATTTGGGACATACCTGGGAAATTGATGTTTTTTATGGGGACAATGATGGGCTTGTTGTGGCCGAGGTGGAGCTGGCCAGTGTAGATGAGCCGGTGGAACTGCCGGAATGGATAACCCGAGAAGTATCTGATGATAAACGCTATTACAATGCCTGCTTGTCAAAGAACCCATTTAAAAATTGGTGATTTCATATTATAAGTTAAAATATTTTATCTTTTTGAGCTTTTTACCTTAAACTATTGTGTATTTTGGACTATTTGTGTTATTATAATACACGGTGAATTTACATATCTGAATATGCAGGATGAAAACATACGGGTTTCATCAGCACTTACACGAAATCTAGGGTCATTTTTGTATTTCAGATCCGATGTACGAAGATTTCATAACGAGATTATGTGAATTATTTGCCTCCTTGAAGTTTTTAACCTCAGGGAGGTTTTAATATGGTCTGGAAAGGAGTTATCTTTTTGTCGTATTCTAAAAAAATATGCTCGTACAGCTTAGGTTTATCCTTAGCGTTGCTGCCTTGTTCCCATGCTGCCGCTGATATGTTAGATATGCCGGATTCCGGCTCCATATCAGCGTCTATTTATGATGACAGAAGCTGGAAGCCGAAAGAAGATAAAGATGAAGTTGATGTAAATATCAATTTGGGTAAGATTCAAAATGGTAATGCGAATGTAAAAATTAAAGTAAAAGAAATACAGCTACGGGGTAACACGATATATCCCGCAGAAAAGCTATTGGCTCAGGCCGGCGATAGTATACAGCCGGAAATGTCCTTTAATGATTTATTGGTTGTAGCCCAGTGTATAACTGATTTTTACCGCAGTAAGGGATATATGACCACGATAGCGTATATTCCGACCCAGGATATTGTTCATGGGACGGTAATAATCGACATTATGGAAGGGGCCTATGATGCGGCTTCCTTTGATAACGCCTCCAGCCTGCTGACTAGTCGGGCAGCTGGCATTGCGCATAGTGTCAAAAAAGATCGGATTATTAGTCGTCAGGAACTGGATCGTGCCCTTTTGATATTGAATGATATACCTGGAATAAAAGCCCATGCCATTCTCTCGCCGGGCCAGGAACCGGGGAAGGCTAAGACCGTACTGCAACTTACCGATATAGAGAAATCCGGTGGATTTATCTATGCTGATAATTTTGGAAATCACTTTACTGGGCGCAACCGCTTGGGAGCTATTTATCATTGGAATAATATTTCTCATGTGGGAGATCAGCTGCAGGCCGGATATCTGCGCAGTATCCAGGGAGATGATCTTCAGAATTTCTCTCTAAAATATGAATTGCCGATGTTCAATTTTGGCACCTTTGGTGGATTGGAATATTATCGGACGGATTATGAGCTGGGGGGAAAATATCGTTTTATGAATGCCTATGGTATGGCAGATACTATCCGATTATTTACCAAAACACCTTGGAAACGCTCAATAGATAATAATCTTTATTTTATATTCAATTTAGGTTATACCAAATTGACCGATCGGATCAGATTGTGGGGAACCGATAATCGTAAGCATGGATATTTTATGCGCTTTGGTTTGGATGGAGATTACCGAAACAAGGCCTATGCTTCGTCCTATAAGCTGATGCATACGGTTGGGCATATGGTATTGGATTCTGCTGATGCGCTAAAAAATGATTTGCTTCATATTGATGGTGTGTATCAAAAAACTGTTTTCGATGGATTTTATATTCATAAACTAAGTGATAATTTGAATTTGCATTGTTCCTTATCAGGGCAGAAATCATGGACTAATCTGGATTCTTCAGAGAAATTCTATATTGGTGGCTACAATGGTGTGAGGGCTTTTCCTCAGGGTGAAGCCAGTGGTGACAATGGTATATTGGGCAATGTTGAATTCAGATATACTTTTGGTGATTCCAATTGGCAGCTGGCAGCATTTTATGATGCCGGCTGGGTGAAATATATGCACGACAATCATGATGGTCCGAATTCCCGCTATATCAATGGTGCCGGTGTGGGCATTATATGGCAAAAGACGGGCGGCGTGTACGCAAGATTGGATTATGCGTTGCCGTTAGGGAATAAATATTCGGAAAGCTATGGCCATGATATGCACGGAATTTGGTGGTTCCAGGTTGTGGCAAAAATATGATGCGGATAAACATGTTTGGAAAGGTAGGTCGTCTTGTGAGCAAGAAGGAAATGCTGCGCCGTAGGATAATTGTTGGTTTAACAACAGTCTCGGTGTTATGCAGCTCATATGGTACAAATATAGCTTATGCAAATGTTGCTGATGCTGCATTGCCGGCAGGTGGAGCTGTGGCATACGGTATTGCAGAAATAAATCAGGAGGCTGATACACCCACAATAAATATAGCCCAGACCAGTGATAAGGCAATTATAAACTGGCAGTCTTTTAATGTAGGCAGGGATGCTACGGTAAATTTTGTTCAGACCCTAGCCGGTAAACCGAATACAGCAGCTATGACTCTTAATCGGGTGGATGCGGCTGGTGGAATGTCAGAAATAGCTGGTAATATAAACTCCATAGGATCATTCATTTTGGTAAATCCTAATGGAACGGTGTTTTATGATGGTTCTAATGTCAATGCGGCCGGGGTGGTAGTTTCAACTGCTGAAATTGATGAAAATGCTTTCAAGAACAATAAGCTGGTTTTTGCCCAAAACAAGGATAACAACAATAACATTATTGTTAACGGAACAATAAATGCGGCCACTAATGGTGCATACCTCACCGGGGCAGACGGTATGCTGGCCAAGGTGATAAAAAATGTAGATGAATCAGTTCTGAATACCACGGATGTACAGTTAGCCACGGGCTTTTCCTTTGCCAACAACACTATTCGCCTGGTGGCTGATGGCGATATTGCAGTAGGGCAGAATGGTGTACTGCAGGCTACTGCTACGACTATTATTGCTGGTGACAAAACGGTTGGTGCGGAACAATTCAGTGTAGAAAGTGACAGTTCTACCCGGGATGGCGCCATTGTTTTGCGGGCTGACCAGAATGCCGATGATGTAGCAACTGTTGATGCAAATGTTTTGTCTGTTGCCGGTATAGATAATGCTGATATAACGGTTTATGATAAATCCAGCCGAGGAGTGGAGGGAACTTTCAAAACTGCTAAGGTGTATCTCAATAATGTGGACAGGGCCCAGATAGCTTCCCAGAATGTCAGCGTTTATTATGATGCAGATGTTACAGAAGCAGGGATTGATGGAACTGAGGTTAATTCACTGGGGCTTTCCAATACTGCTAAAAGTGTATTTACGCAAAAGGACTATTCAAAATATAGTGCAGAGACTACTGCTTTAAAGAGCAAGGTGGCCCAGAACTTTGACGGCGGCAGCATAAAAAATCAGAATTATTCCATGCTGGTAAATGATATATATCAGTTGGAAGCTATTCAGGATGCAACCTTTGGCCATATGGGAGGATCCTATGCCCAGGGGACAAGCTTTGCTGCTTTTGATACAGCCAATTGGAACGATGGGGCCGGATTTATACCTGTTGGCAGCGAGTTGAAACCATTTACCGGTTATTTTAGTGGCAATGGTGGATCGGCTACTTATAAGATTTTTGATTTAAATATCAATCGCCCTGATGAAGATAATGTGGGCTTATTTGGCTATGCCAGCGGTGCGGGATTTGGTGCAGTAAATGTTATTGATTCCAGAATTGTCGGCCGTAATAATGTGGGCGGTATTGTCGGGCAGACTGTAAATCACGCTCATTTCGGCAGCGACACTGTACGGAAGCGGGTGAAGGCGTCTGATGGCCAGACTACCATAACTGCATCTGAAAATAATATAGCTGGTCAGGAAAATGTAGGCGGTATCGCCGGCAAAATGGTCGATAGCTCAATCCGTTATTCTGTTTCAGGCGCTACTGTTGCCGGTAACAATAATGTAGGTGGCTTAGCTGGTGAAATTATCGGTGAGGCCATCGGGACACAATACGGTACAGGTTATTATGCCAATATTTATTCCAGCCATAACAAGGGGTACTACAGTGCCGATGAAACTGCTGGGCAGGGATATGGCGTAGTAGAAGGTACCGGTATAAATGCTGGTGGATTGGTGGGAAGTCTAAATTCCACTGCAGAAATATCTGTTACGGAATCCTCATCCAATGGTCAGGTGCATGGCCAGGATAATGTGGGCGGATTGGCAGGTCAGCTTGCTGGGGGAAAGCTACTTTACTCTTATAATACCAATGAAGATACCATATTGGGCGACAGCTCCGTGGTTAACACTGCCGGTGTGGGAGATGGGAATTCCATATATGGTAAGGTAAGTGGTGTAACTAATGTTGGCGGTATTGTTGGAAAAATGATGGATGGTAGCATTGAACAATCCTATAATGCCGGGAATATTACTGGTGACAATTCTGTAGGTGGTATAGTAGGCAATATGAATGGTGGTTCCATTGAAAAAGCCTACAATGCTGATAATAATACTGTTTTGTATACCAGTATCAATGAAAAGGCATATTACGGTTTTACGGACAATGCCGGTAATTCATACACATACAATCAGGCTGATCAGAGATGGTTGAAGACTGATACGGATGAAATCAGCTCAGTAATTGCTCTTGCTGATTTACCGGAAGAAAATCAACGGACATACTATAATCGCTTGGCTTACCGGGATGCAGTGGTACAGGGGCAAAAAAATGTAGGTGGCGTGGTTGGTAGTATGAGCAGTGGCTCCATCAATCAGGCCTATAATGCCGGACAGGTCAAGGCATTAACCGGGGCAGACAATATTGGGGCTTTTGTGGGTAAGTTTACCGATGGTACGGTGACGGACAGCTTTTTTGTTACTACCCAAAACAATGGGACCCGAGTAACGGCTCAGGACCAGGTAGCAGGTAATGGTATTAGCCCGGCAGGAATATTTGCCAAGACCCTTTATGAAGCCCAGAATACCAGTGATACCAACTGGACCGGTATGAAAAACACTGGCAATGGCTGGACAATTTATAATTATTCTTCCACACCATTGTTAAATCATTTTATGCGGTGGATTAACATCAATCGTCAATATGAATACGATGGTACAGTCCATAATCTAATGACTACGGATGTCAATAATTATTATGGTGGTGCTTTTTTTGGCAACGGGGACGGAAAGAATGTTTATTCCGTTAATTATGATGTGCTGGAAAGCTATAACGCCGCTGATTGGGTCATTAAATCCGGTAGCAGCAGTGCGGATACAAGTCATTCCTCGGTATATCGTTATGATAAATCCACTATGTGGTCACCGCAGCACGGTTATTATACCAGCGATGATGCCCGTATGATCATTACGCCAAAAACGGTTGATGTTACTGTTATCGGAGCCAAGACTTATGGTAATAATGTGGTAAGTGGCGCCGAATATGCCTCTGAGGCCGTTAAGGACAGTGGCAAGTATGCTGTTGAAGCAACTGGTTACATCAATGACGATACTTCGGATAGCGTGTTTGATGTAGATCTGTCTGTTACCAAATATTCTCCTGACAGCAATCAGTTGGCCGCCGGTACCTACGAAAATACAGCTGGCTTTATAAATCCGTTATTTAATCGCAAGGATAACAACTATAATTACAATGTCAGATTTAAGAACAAGCTGACAGTTGATAAAGCAAATCTGTATGTAAATCTGGTGGGAGAAAAGGTATATGGTAATGCAATAAATAAAGGAACATACAAATACTATGCTGTTGAGAAAAACACGGCTGAAGAAGGACAGATTTCAGAAAACGATGTGCAAAATGACGGCAAGCTTAAAAGTTGGGATAATATACCTACTACAGAAGCCGCTGCCAAGAAATTTGCTGGCACGGTAACCTCGTTAACTGCTGATATGGATGTTATGCATAATAACCAATCAACAGGTTCCAAGGAAATAGATGCCAAATCGGATGTTATTGGCCATTACGATGCTGAAGGAAATTTCGTCAGAGATGCGTATAATTTGGCTGATGCCCAGATAAAATCTTCGGCTTCTTTAGAGAAAAACTACAATGTAATTTATGATGCTTCCAAGGGAAGCACTGGAAAGCTGACTGTAACTCCTCGGAATGCAGTTGTAAAGGTTGTAGGAGAAAAGGTTTATGGTGCGGATAAGCTTGTTGGTGGAGAACTGGGGGTTACACCTGTTGTTGCCGGTGCAAATGGTAAGTATTCAGTAGCTGTAACCGGTCTTACATCGGGGGATACTTCGGATTTGGTATTTGATGTGGATATGAGTGGCGTTTCCTGCGAGGAGGACTCAAATCAGCTTGGAGCCGGGAAATATACGGATGCTAATGCGCATTTTGTTAATCCGCTGGTTACCAATAAGAATTTTGCAGACAGTGACCAGGTAAACCATAACTATAATGCCAAGGTTACTAATGAGCTGAATGTCAAGAAGGCTGACCTTTATATCAATATTGTTGGACAAAAGAAATATGGTGACAATGTTCAGGCCGGCACATATTCTTATTATGCAACCAATAAAAACGATGCAACCGCTGGATCAATATCTGATTTGGATCGGCTAAATAACGGAAGCCTGAAGAGTTGGGACAGTTTTCCTGTAAGTCGGGAAGCTGCTGTCAAGCTTGATGGTAAAAATATAAATTCGATGACGGCGACAGAAGATGTATATGCCAATACAGTTAAGCAGCCTGATAATAAAATCGGTGCAAAATCCAATGTGATTGGTACAGGAAGCGGCACCAGCTTCGAAGCTGGACAATATGGTTTAGCTGAGGTTGATGTGAAACCAGGTACATTCAATACCGCAGCTGTATCCAAAAATTATAATATAATTTTTGATCACAGTAAGGGCAGCCAGGGGGAGCTTACGATAACTCCCCGTGAACTTACCGCTACTGTTACGGCGATCAAAAACTATGGTGAGGATGCAGTCGGTGGAGATGATTACACAGTTTCAGTGAAAGGGTTTGTTAATGGTGATACGGCCGAGGCAGTATTGAACATTGATAAAACTGATACTAAGTACAAAAATGATTCTGATAAGTTGGATGTTGGTACATATGATGATATCAGCGAATTTGTAAATCCGAAAATTACAGGCAAGGATAATAATCATAACTACACAGTAAAATTTGTGGATAAGCTTACTGTGAAACCAGCACCGGAGCCTGTAGTAGAGCCGGTGGTTGCACCGGAGCCTGTAGTAGAGCCGGTGGTTGAACCGGAGCCTGTAGTAGAGCCGGTGGTTGAACCGGAGCCTGTAGTGGAGCCGGTGGTTGAACCGGAGCCTGTAGTGGAGCCGGTGGTTGAACCGGAGCCTGTAGTGGAGCCAGTGGTTGAACCGGAGCCTGTAGTGGAGCCAGTGGTTGAACCAGAGCCGGTAGTGGACCCCGAAACGGTTACTTCATTGAGTAGCAGTGAAAATATTCCTGAAATAGTCGAATTTGAGGTGAATAAAGCCAGTAATGAACATGTTCCGGAGGAACAAAGTGAAGAAATTGCCCATGGAGGGCATATTGCTAGAGAAGGTAAGGAAAGTATTCGTTATATTACCATTGAGGATACTGGTATAAACATTGAAAATGCCAAGATGGAAAACAATGTTATAAAAGTGTCAGCTGATAGTTTGGTGGATGGAATGAATGAAGTAATTATCTCCGGCGACAAATAAGCATTAAAAATTCCCTGTGTATAGTTCGTTGCACAGGGAAATTTTATTATAAATCGCAAACACATATGTTCATTTGAAATGCACAAAAATTTCTATAATGTAATAAGAAGTGGATATAATAGGCAAAAACTGTTGACAAAACACTTTAATAGCGCAATAATATACACATGTTTATCCTGCGCTAACGGGTGCCAAGGATTTATTCGACTACATTCAGTTGGAGTTTAAGGCTTCAACGGAGTAAGTCTCAGTTTACAAATAGTAGATAGTGTAATTCGTTTTAAAAGCCGTATTGATGGAGGTTTTTATGAAACATATTCTGTCTGTGCTGGTTAAAAACCAGCCAGGGGTACTGGTACGGGTGGCCAGTATGTTTTCCCGGCGGGAATTTAACATAGAAAGCCTGACGGTAGGGGAAACTGAGTCAAGTGATTTTTCCCGTATTACCGTTATGGTCAGCGGTGATGAATACATTATCGACCAGGTGTTAAAGCAGTTGGGCAAGCTACCGGATGTGGAGGTCGTCAAGCGCCTTGATGACAATGCATCAGTTTATCGGGTGATGACCCTGATAAAAGTTCAGGCAGATGATACCAACCGCTTGGATGTTTTAAAGATGGCCGAGCTCTTTGGGGCTCGTGTTATTGATGTTCAGCCCACAACATTGATTTTTGAAATCACTGGCAGTGAGGACAAGGTCAAGGCCTTTAACCGTGTCCTGTCCTCCTACAATGTTTTGGAGGTCATTCAGACCGGGGTTACAGGTCTTGAGCGGGGTGAACATACTATAAAGGAATATTGTGAGGAGAGAGAGTATTATGGCAAAAATCTTTTATGATCAGGATGTAAATTGGGAAGTAATCAAGGATAAAACCGTTGCCATTATCGGCTATGGTTCGCAGGGTCATGCCCATGCATTGAATCTGAAGGAAAGCGGCCTGAATGTGGTTGTTGGTCTGTACGAAGGCTCCAAGTCCAAGGCAGTTGCCGAAAGCAAGGGGCTGAAGGTTCTGCCGGTTGGTGAGGCTACTGCGGCTGCAGATATCGTAATGATTTTGATTCCTGATGAAAAGCAGGCTGAGGTATATAAGAATGAGATTGCACCAAACTTGAAGTCCGGTGCAGCATTGGCTTTTGCTCATGGCTTTAATATTCATTTCCAGCAGATTATTCCGCCAAAAGATGTGGATGTATTTATGGTTGCGCCAAAGGGACCTGGTCACCTGGTACGCCGGACCTTTACTGAGGGTGGCGGTGTTCCGGATGTATTTGCTGTTGAGCAGGATGCCACTGGGCATGCTTTTGAGCTGGCTCTGGCTTATGCCCGTGGTATTGGTGGTACCCGTTCCGGTTGTATCCAGACTACTTTTAGAGAAGAAACGGAAACTGACCTCTTTGGTGAGCAGGCTGTTTTGTGCGGTGGTGTATGCTCCCTTATCAAGAATGGCTTTGAAACTCTGGTGGCTGCCGGATATCAGCCAGAAATCGCTTATTTTGAGTGCTTCCACGAAATGAAGCTCATCGTTGACCTGATGTATGAGGGTGGTATGGCCAAGATGCGCAAGTCCATTTCCAATACGGCTGAGTTTGGCGACTATGTATCCGGTCCTCGGGTAGTTGGTGAGCCAAGCCGCAAGGCTATGGAACAGGTTCTGAAGGAAATTCAGGATGGTACCTTTGCCAACAAGTTCCTCACAGACAATCGGGCAGCTGGCTGGGCTAACTTCTATGCTATGCGTCGTTTGAATGCTGAGCATCAGATTGAAGAAGTTGGTGCCAAGCTCCGTGGTATGATGTCCTGGCTGAAGGATGGAGCAGACCTTTCCAAAGACTAATAAATAAAAAGAGGTTTTGGGCCTCTAAGATAGAATAGTCTATGTGTAGAACGGCTTACGCCAATTTCTGGTGTAAGCCGTTTTTAGAAGTGTATTTTAGGAGGGGACATATTATGGGAATGAATATGACCGAAAAGATTTTGGCGAAGCATGCCGGCCTGACCTCGGTGGAACCGGGACAGCTGATTACCTGCAAGCTGGATATGGTGCTGGCCAATGATGTTACGGCACCGCCTGCTATTAAGGAATTTGTCAAAATCGAAAGGCCGGTGTTTGATAATACAAAAATTGCCTTGGTGCCGGACCATTTTACCCCAAACAAGGATATAAAGGCGGCTGGACTGGCCAAAACTGTCCGGGATTTTGCCAAGGAGCATAAAATAAAGAATTATTTTGAAGTGGGCCGGGTCGGCATCGAGCATGTTATCCTGCCGGAAAAGGGCATTGTGGCACCGGGTATGTGTATTATTGGAGCGGATTCCCATACTTGTACTTATGGTGCAGTTAATGCATTTTCTACAGGGGTTGGTTCTACTGATTTGGGGGTAGCTATGGCTACCGGAGAAGCCTGGTTCAAGGTACCAAAGGCCATAAAGGTGGTACTTACGGGAAAGAAACCCAAAAATATCTGTGGCAAGGATGTAATTTTGACCCTGATTGGTATGATTGGGGTGGATGGAGCCTTGTACAAATCTCTGGAATTTGCTGGAGAAGGCGTTGCCGAACTGACCATGACCGACCGGTTAACCATTGCCAATATGGCGATTGAAGCCGGTGGCAAGAACGGTATTTTCCCGTATGACAAAATCACGGAAGAATATCTCAAGGATAGGGTGGATTATGAGTATGAGCCGGTGGCGCCGGATGAGGATGCCGGCTACGAACAGGTCATTGAAATAGATTTGGCCAAGCTGACGCCGGTAGTGGCATTCCCACACTTGCCGGAAAATACCCATCCAGTGTCTGAAATTGATGAAATTAAAATTGACCAGGTGGTTATCGGTTCCTGTACCAACGGCCGTTTGGAAGACTTGCGGCAGGCGGCAGAGGTGTTTAAGGGGCATAAGGTTCATCCGGATGTACGGTGTATTATTATCCCAGGGTCCCAGCAGGTATATATGGATGCCATTCATGAAGGGCTGGTAGACATTTTTGTGGAGGCAGGCTGTGCGGTTAGTACACCGACCTGCGGTCCATGTCTGGGGGCGCATATGGGAATAATGACCGCCGGAGAGCGGGCTGTGTCCACTACCAATCGAAATTTCCGGGGGCGGATGGGTCATGTCGACTCGGAAGTATATTTGGCTGGCCCGTATGTGGCGGCTGCCAGTGCAATTTTAGGTCGAATTGGCGTACCAGAGGAGGTTGAGTGATATGGCCCACGAAGGTAAGGTTTGGCGCTATGGCGACAATATAGATACAGATGTTATCATTCCGGCCAGGTATCTGAATTCATTTGATCCAAAGGATTTGGCGGCTCATTGTATGGAAGACAGCGATGAACATCAGGAGGCTCCTTTTGCCACTAATGTGGCTGAGGGGGACATTATGGTGGGAGGTAAGAATTTTGGCTGTGGTTCATCCCGGGAACATGCCCCGATTGCTATCAAGGCAGCTGGCGTCCCCGTGGTAATCGCCGCGGATTTTGCCCGTATTTTCTATCGTAATGGGATAAATATTGGTTTACCACTGTTGGAAATTGGCGATGATGTAAAGAAAATCAATCACGGTGATAAATTGAAGGTGGATGTATCCACTGGTAAAATTGAAAATCTCACCACCGGGGATACTTTTCAGGCTCAGCCACTGCCGGGCTTTGTACAGGAAATTGCCAAGGCTGGTGGACTCATAAACTATATTAAGGAGAAAAAGTAATATGGCGAAAAAAATTGTTGTCATCCCTGGGGATGGAATTGGCAAGGAAATTACCGATTCAGCCGTGGAAGTAATAAAAAAGGTTGCGGATAAATTCTCTTTGGATCTTAGCTATGAGTATAAGGATGCCGGGGGCACCGCTTATGATAAATTCGGTGTACCATTGCCGGAGGATACGCTGTCAGCCTGTAAGGCGGCCGATGGTATTTTGTTTGGTGCTGTAGGCGGCGACAAATGGGACAATGTGGAACCATCCCTGCGGCCGGAAAAGGCCATTCTGGGACTGAGGAAAGGCCTGGGGTTATATGCCAATCTCCGTCCGGTGAAGGTAGCGGACTCACTGGTAGAGTATTCTCCGTTGAAACCGGAGCTGGTCAAGGGAGTTGATCTGGTAATTGTCCGGGAGCTGGTGGGTGGAATTTATTTTGGCGATAAGTGCGAGTCTGAGCAGCACAATGGGGCAGAACGGGCTTGGGATTTAGAAAATTATTCTGTGCCGGAGGTTCGGCGTATTGCCAAACTGGCCTTTGAGACAGCTAAGCTGCGCCGCAATAAGGTGACTTCGGTAGACAAGGCCAATGTTTTGGCTACTTCCCGGCTGTGGCGCCGGACGGTAGCGGAAATCGCCAAGGATTATCCTGATGTAGAAATGAACAATCTCTATGTAGATAATACCGCCATGCAGCTGGCTGTGCGGCCAACCCAATTTGATGTGATTCTCACCGGCAATCTGTTTGGAGATATATTAAGTGATGAAGCGGCAGTTATCGGCGGTTCCATAGGGATGATGCCATCGGCCTCCATTGGAGAGCTTACCAGCTTGTATGAGCCAATTCACGGTTCGGCACCGGATATTGCCGGCAAGGGAATTGCCAATCCGGTGGGGACTATTTTGTCAGCTGCGATGTTGCTCAGATATTCCCTGAAGGAGGAAGGGGCAGCAGTGGCCATTGAACAGGCGGTAGATAAGGCATTGGAAGCCGGCTGGCGAACAGCTGACCTTTGGCATGACGGCTTAAAGAAGGCCGATACTGAAACTATGACTCAGGCAGTTATTGACTGTATCTGATGGGGGTAAGGCAAATGAATGGCGCACAGGTTATTGTAAAAATTTTGCAGGAACAGGAAATCGATACATTATTTGGTTATCCCGGTGGTATGATTTTGCCATTATATGATGCCCTTTATGATGAAAAGAACATAAAACAGATTTTGGTAACCCATGAGCAAAACGCCGCCCATGCAGCGGATGGATACGCCCGGGCGACCGGCAAGGTGGGAGTGTGCATTGCCACCTCCGGACCGGGAGCCACCAATCTGGTCACGGGTATTGCCACGGCTTTTATGGACTCTATTCCGGTGGTGGCCATAACCGGTCAGGTGGATACCGGCCTGTTGGGGCGGGATTCATTTCAGGAAACGGACATATTGGATGTAACCATGCCCATTACTAAGCATAATTACAAGGTGAAAAATCCGGCCAAATTGGCAGAAATACTACGGGAAGCCTTTAAAATAGCCAAAAGTGGTCGCCCTGGACCGGTGCTGGTGGATGTGCCACGGGATATTCTTTTAAATGAAGCTCCATATTATGAGGCTGTTTGTGAGGAGCCAAGGAATTCTGAGCCGGATGTGGACTTTAAAATTTGTGCAGCTGAGGCGGCTGATGTTATCTGCAAGGCACAGCGACCGGTGGTTATTGTTGGTGGTGGCGTGGTCTCAGCCAATGCATCCAAGGAGGTAACGGCTTTTGCCGAGCATTTTAATCTGCCGGTGGTATATACCTTGATGGGAATTGGTGGCATACCTAAATCCCACAAAAATGTGCTGGGCTTTGCCGGTATGCACGGAAAAAAAGCGGCCAATAATGCGATTGCTAATGCTGATTTGGTTATTTCTCTGGGCAGCCGGTTTGCGGACCGGCAAACTGGTAATCTGGATAAATACACTGCTGAAACCAAATTTATTCATGTGGATATTGATCCGGCGGAAATAGATAAGAATATTGCCAGCAGTATTGGTTTGGCGGGAAATATGAAGGTTATTCTCAGTATGCTGATGCGGCGGGAACCGACCCAAAAGCTGGAGGAATGGTGGGAAACCATTCGGTCCTGGAAGTCGGAGTATGCCTATGATTATGCTGTAAACCGGCTTACCTTGCCATGGGCGTTGAATCATATTGCCAGGGCTACGACCGGAAAAGAATTTGCCTATGCCACGGATGTGGGGCAGCACCAGATGTGGTGTGCTCTGCATTTACGGGTGGAGGAGCCACGGACTTGGTTTACCTCGGGCGGATTAGGCACCATGGGGTTTGGCCTGCCGGCTGCCATGGGGGCCCAACTGGCCTATATGGGGAGTGGCAGCAAGCGGCGGGTAATCCATGTGGCAGGTGATGGCGGTATCAAAATGACCGGCAATGAATATTACACCATTGCCAGATTGAATTTGCCGATTATTTCCATCATTGTGAATAATCGAAGCCTGGGGATGATACGCCAGCTGCAGAATGTATATTATAAGGAAAGGTACATTGCCTGTGAATTTGACTATGATATGGATTACGCCGGCTATGCCAAAAGTTTTGGTATCGATACTTATAATGTTTCTACCTCTGATGAATTTGCTGACGCATTTTCCAAATCCATGAATGAGGCTGACAAACCGCATGTTATTGTGATAAATCTGCATCGCAGCTTTGTGGAGCCGATGATTAAAGGCGGCGCCAAAATAAATGAATTCGTTGATTTTAAATAATGCCTGAATTGGCACTAAAAAATGCTCTCGATATTTATGAGAGCATTTTTATTATGGGATTTATTTTTTTTCGTTGTCCAGCTTCTTGGTCATATTTTCATACATATATTCCCGAATCAGGCTGAGATGGCTGGTCATAAAATTGCAGGCATCAAAGATTCGACCGTTGAGTATGGCATCAAGAATTTTCCGGTGATAATACAATGTATTGGTGACACTTAAATTATTCAATGTCAGTTCAATGTTTTTCTCGATTGAAGTAAAGAGAATATAGGTAAGGTTGCCTATAACCCGGTTGCCGGTGGCTTCGGAAATGAGCTGATGAAATTTGCCATCGATTTCTACATAAGGCTCGCCTTTGCTGATGCGTTCTTCCAGTTGGTTCATCAAATCAATCAGGGCCTGCTTCTGTTCCTCAGTAGCGTTGGCGGCAGCCAGCTGGGCGGCCTTAGGCTCGATCATAAGCCGTAAATCAATCATATCAAGTGCCAGCATTTGGTCGTCATAAATAAAGGTCAGCCCCAATGGATCGTCTGGTATGCCCTGCTTTTCAGAAATAAAAGTGCCGGCTCCCTGACGGCTTTCCAGAATGTTACGGGCGATGAGAACCTTGAAGGCTTCCCGCAAGGTTCCACGGCTGACCGCAAATTTCTCCAGAAACTCAGCTTCGGTTGGGACCTTGTCACCAGGCTGAAGCTGTCGAGAGGTGATGTATCTGATAATTTTGTCGGTGGTGAGTTCTACCAGTGTCTTTCCACTATCCTCTTTCATACTAGCGCCGCTCCTCATTGAAAAAATTGTTTCAATTATTTAAAAAAATAAAATTCATATGACTATTATAAACAATTTAGTTAAAAAATACTACCGAGAAACAAAGAAAAAGAGATAAAAAATTGTATTATTAGTGAATTTTAAGGAATAAGAAGAAAAAAATACTAAAAAACATATTACAAATTTGTCTGTCAATTTAAGAATAAGTATTTCTTCTACAATAAAAATAAAAATAATAACTAAAGGTTATTAAAATAATAATAAAAGGAAATATGTGCAATTTTCATAGAAAAAGTTAAAAAATTTTTGTGAGAAAAGAAGGATTATAGAGGAAATTTATCGAATCATAACTCGTGAAATGGGTGATACTGTCATCTGCTATATATATATTAGGCAATAATTTTTACAGTTTAAATTATCTGAGGAGGGATAAATATGAATATGCAGAAAAAGGCCATTATTTTTCTGTCGGCCTGCATAGTTCTGGTCTGTATTATCGTGGCAATTGTGGGGTATCGGGATGCTGTAAAAGGCTTCGAAGAGTCACTGGATGATCAGGTTACTGACTGTGGAGTCTTATTTTCCCAGTTTGTGGAGAATAATTACAAAGGTGACTGGAATGTAAGAAATGGTCAGCTCTATAAAGGCGATGTCATGGTTGAGGGCAAGACCACCATTATGGATAAGCTTCACGAGGATACCGGTAATTCATTTACCTTATTTTTAGGTGATACCCGTGTGTCAACTACCGTAAAGAATGAAAAGGGTGAGCGGGCAATTGGTACCAAGGCATCACCGGAAATTGCCGATCGGGTACTGAAGCATGGTGAGACTGTTGTTATGGAAACAAAGGTTTTGAACCAGCCTCACTTTGTATGTTATCAGCCAATTAAGGATGCCAGCGGTCAGAATATAGGTATGGTTTTTGTTGGTGTTCCATCCGGTGTTATGGAAAATCTGGCCCATGATTTCGCATTTAATATGACGATTGCCGTTTTGGTATTGTTGATTATTATGGGGGTAATTGTAACCTTCGTGGTAAGACGTCAGCTGCAGCCGCTGGTTCGGGTTCAGAAAGCGTTGGCTGTAGTGGCAGAAGGTGATTTGAGTGCTCCGAGCCTCAATATTGATGGTAACGATGAAATTGCGCATCTGGCCCATGATACAGATCGGATGAAAGCTGCCGTACGGGGTATGATGAAGAAGATTACCAACTCGGCTGAGCAGGTAGCGGCGGCCAGTGAAGAGCTGACGGCCAGTGCCAATCAAACAGCTGAAAGTATCCGCCTGGTAGCCGAGAGCGCGGTAAAGATGGCGGAAAACAATCAGCATCAGGTTTCTATGCTGAATGTTACCAATGATAAAACCAATGATATGAGCAATGATATGGATAACCTTACGGAATGCTCCAATTTGATGAAGCAGGCTGCCCAAGAGAGTATGGAAGGGGTCAAGGGCGGTCAGGTTACTGTTCAGCGGGCTATTGATACCATGAACAATATGTCCAAGCAAATCAATGAGTCTTCTGTTATCGTGGAGACCTTGGGTGAGCGTTCTGCTAACATTGTTCAGGTTATTGAGACCATTTCCAATATTGCCAGCCAGACCAATCTGTTGGCTCTTAATGCCGCCATTGAGGCCGCTCGGGCCGGTGAGGCCGGTCGTGGCTTTGCGGTAGTTGCTGAGGAAGTCCGGAAACTGGCTGAGCAGTCCGAAGTAGCAACCCAGAGTATTTCCAATATGATTATGAGTATTCAGGAAGATACCGCCAAGGCAGTTAAGGCCATGCAGGAGAACAACGAGGGGGTTCAAAATGGAACCCAGATTGTGGCTGAAGCCGGTGAAGCTTTCCGTCAGATTGCTACTCTGATTGATAATATGTATCAGCAGATTGATGTATCCTTGGCAGCTATTGAGAAGACCGGTACTACCTGTAACGAGATTCAGGGAGTAATGACTGATGTCGTTGCCTTGGGTGACCGGTCCAACCAGGAAGCTCAGGGTGTCAGCGCTTCTACTGAGGAGCAGGCGGCTATGATGGATGAAATCTCCAAGGCCAGTCATTCCCTGGCTGTATTGGCTCAGGGACTCCAGACTGAGGTTGCCAAGTTCAGAGTATAAAATAGTTATAGTTTAGTATTAGTGGAAGCGGGACTGGTTCATCGGTCCCGTTTCTTGTTTCTGCAGTGAGGAAGTAGCTATGGATAAGATACAGGAATTGGCGCAAATGCTAAAAGAAAGCTCTAATGTGGTGTTTTTTGGCGGGGCTGGAATGTCCACCGAGTCTGGCATACCGGATTTTCGCAGTGCGGATGGTATATATAGCCAAAGCCTTCATCGGGAATTTACGCCGGAGGAGATGGTTTCTCACAGTTTTATGATAAATCATCCCGCTGAGTTCTTTGATTTTTATCGGACCCGGCTGATGTATATGGATGTAAAGCCTAATCCCGGGCATTATGCACTGGCCAAACTGGAGGAAAAGGGGAAATTACAGGCAGTAGTTACTCAAAATATTGATGGACTGCACCAGATGGCGGGCAGCAAAACGGTTTATGAGCTACACGGTTCAAGCTATCGGTGGCACTGTATGGATTGCGATAAAGCCTATCCGGCGGACTATGTATTGGCAGAGGCCAATAAACCAATTCCTCGTTGTGAGGACTGCGGCGGAATTGTAAGACCAGGGGTAGTGTTGTACGAGGAAGGGCTGGATAATCAGGTGATTGCCCGCTCGGTGGCGGCGATTGCCAGGGCGGATACCCTGATAGTAGGTGGTACGTCCCTGATTGTCTATCCGGCGGCGGGGTTGATTGATTATTTTCAAGGGAAAAATTTGGTACTGATAAATAAAACGGCTACCAAGGCGGATAATCGAGCTCAGCTGGTAATTAGGGAACCGATAGGCCAGGTGCTCTCCCAGGCAGTGGAGCTTTGCTTTGGCTGAGAAAAGTGGTATTCTTTGACAATTAGCGTTTCAACGAGCTGGGAGATATGCTCGCCAGCTGTTGTAGTTTGTTTTCCCCCACCTAAAGAGGTGGGGGACATCTTAAAGCTCGTTATATAGAAATATTCATTGGAGATGTTTAGATGGTTGTAGAGTTGATTAGTGTTGGCACGGAGCTTTTGCTGGGGGATATTGTGAACACCAATGCCCGGTATCTGGCCCGGCAGCTGGCCAAGCTGGGACTGGCCTGTTATTATCAGACAGTGGTAGGGGATAATCCGGAACGGATAAAGGCTGCATTGGATGTAGCCTTTTCCAGGAGCGATATGGTTATTCTTACTGGTGGATTGGGCCCGACCAAGGATGACCTTACCAAGGAAATGATAATGGATTATTTCCATAAGGAAGTTATTCTGGATGAGCAGGCTCTGTCCATGATGGAAAAGCGATTGATGGCACGGGGCTTTGGCCCGCTGTCCGACAGTCAGAAAAAGCAGGCCTATGTGCCAAAGGATGCTATTATAATGTACAACCATAATGGTACGGCACCGGGCTGTATCGTGGAAGATAATGGAAAATATTGCCTGTTATTTCCCGGCCCACCAAAGGAAATGGAGCCGATGTTTGAGGAATATGCCTTGCCCTATTTAAAACAGTTCAGTGACCGGGTCTTTGTTTCCATAAATATAAAAATGATAAGCAAGGAGGACGCACCGGTGACTATTGTGGGTGAGGGGCCTTGTGCAGAGCGGTTGGGTGACCTGGTGGATAATGCCAATCCAACTGTGGCAACCTATGCCAAAACTGATGGGTGCCTTATCAGGGTAACGGCAGCAGCCGAGAATCGGGACAAAGCGTTGCGGCTGCTAAATCCTATGGTGGATAAGTGTAAGAGTGTTTTGGGAGAAAAATATATAAAGGAAATATATGAGGAATAAATTTCAAAATACTGTTGACACGATGGTAAGATAAAGATATAATATACATCGTTGTGAGGCAAGGATGTGCCGAGCAAATGACTCACTAGCTCAACTGGTAGAGCATCTGACTCTTAATCAGCAGGTTCGGGGTTCGAGTCCCCGGTGGGTCACCATTTGAATGTTGGCAGGTTGGATTTTTTCCAGCCTGTTTTTTGTATATATGCAGGTAGAAAGGAATAGACTATGAAAATTCTTATCAGCAATGATGACGGGGTTCAGTCTCCGGGAATTGAAGCTCTGGTAAAGGTTCTCTGCCGGGAACATGAGGTAATAGTTGCAGCGCCGGCCAGTCAGCAAAGTGCCAAGGCACATGCCATTACCGTTGGTAAACCGATTTATATTGATGAATACAAGCCCTTGATGGATAGATACGGTATCAAGGCGTACAGTATTGGAGGTACGCCGGCTGACAGTGTTAAGCTCTATTTGGAAGGCGTTTTGGATAATAATGAGACATTGTTCCCGGATCTGGTTATTTCCGGGATAAATGACGGTTCTAACTTGGGGACTGACTTGATTTATTCCGGTACGGTGGGGGCTGCCAAGGAAGGCTTCATTCATAATATTCGGGCTATTGCCGTCTCCCTTAGCTACCGGCCTATTATGACCTTTGATGAAGCCGCGGCTGAACTGGCAAAGAAGCTGCCGGTGATTTTGGGCATGGAACGGGAAGAAAATGAATATCTGCTTAATATCAATTTTCCGGTAAAGCTGGCGGAAAACTATCAATGGCTGTGGGCTTATCAGGGAATCAGAAACTATGAAAATGCTTACATTCCCAAGACGGATCCGGATGGTCGCACTTATTATATTGTGGAGGGTGACATTATCGATGATGGTAACAGCCCGGTTTCAGATGTGGTTCTGTGCAACCAGGGCAATGTTACTGTGACCCCTATCCGACTGAAGGTAGCTGATCACAAATTCTTGTCTGATAAGGCAGGAAAAGCTTTATAACTGTGTTAAATAATGTTAAAATGAATTGTTAGAGCAAATAATTGATTTAAAATAGGAGGCGTATTATGGAGTCAAAAATCAAAGATATTAAATTAGCACCTTCTGGACATGATAAAATCAACTGGGTAAAGAATTTTATGCCAGTGATGAAGGCTATAAATGATGAGTATTCTGTTTCCAAGCCATTTGCCGGCAAGCGGATGGTTATGACCATGCATCTGGAAGCCAAGACGGCTTACCTGGCCATTGTATTGAAAAATGCTGGGGCGGAGGTTATTGCCACCGCATCCAACCCATTATCCACTCAGGATGATGTGTGTGCTGCTCTGGTGGAGTCCGGGGTAACGGTTTTTGCTCATCACGGCTGTACTATGGAAGAGTATGACAAATACATTGATATGGCACTGGACTGTGAGCCGGACATTATTATGGATGATGGTGGTGACTTGATTTATCGTCTGCACAATGATCGGCGGGAGCTCTTGCCAAAGATAATTGGCGGATCTGAGGAAACCACTACCGGTGTTATTCGGGATAAGGCCCTGGAAGCGGCCGGAAAGCTGGAGTTCCCAATGATGGCAGCCAATGACGCATATTGCAAGTATCTGTTTGACAACCGGTATGGTACGGGTCAATCTACCTGGGAAGGCATCATGCGGGCTACCAATCTGGTTATTTCCGGCAAGACAGTAGTTATTGCTGGCTATGGCTGGTGCGGCAAGGGCGGCGCTATGCGGGCCAAGGGACTTGGTGCCAATGTTATCATTACTGAGGTGGACCCAATCAAGGCTATTGAAGCGGTATTTGATGGCTTCAGAGTTATGCCGATGGATGAGGCTGCCAAGATAGGTGACATTTTCCTGACCCTGACCGGCGATAAGGATATTTTGCGGGAGCGTCACTTTGCCTCCATGAAAAATGGTGCTGTGATGGCTAATTCCGGTCATTTTGATGTAGAGATAAATATTCCGGAACTGGAGGCTATGACTGAGTCCCGGGTACAGGTGAAGGATGGCATCGAAGAGTTTAAGTTTGCTGATGGCAAAAAGTTGTATCTGTTGGGAGAAGGTCGGCTGGTAAATCTGGCTTGCGGTGATGGTCACCCGGCCGAGATAATGGACCTTTCCTGGGGCGTACAGTTCTTCTCGGCCCTGCATATTGTTGAAAATCATGATAAGCTGGAAAACAAGGTTTATGTGCTGCCGGAGGAAGTTGACCAGAAAATTGCGAAAATCAAGCTGGCAGCTATGGGGATTGAGATTGATGAGCTGACGCCGGAGCAGTACGCATATTTACACCAGTGCTAAGTAGATGTTCAAAATTCAATAAGATAAAAAAGGGACTTTTATAGTCCCTTTTTACTATATTATATGAATAATGAGGTATATTATGAAAATCATGTTATGTAGTGTTTGTTTTACCGTCATTATGATGTTGATGGTGACCAATCTAAAAATAGCCAATGCTCAAAATGGTCCGTTTTGGGATAATCTGATGGCTAAATATTGGGCTGACAGCCGGGTAAAGCAGCTGATTTTAGTGCAGCATATCGGGGGCAGTGATGCCAAGGTCAAGTTTTATGTCAAGTCGCAGGAAAATCCTCTCTCTTGGAGCTTGCTGCTGTCCTGTAACGGGTTTGTGGGGAAAAATGGCATTGGCAAGGAAAAAGAAGGAGATTTAAAGACTCCCACGGGGGAATATGATATCTTCTGTGCAGTGGGAATCAAGGATAATCCAGGAACAAAGGCTAAGTATATCAAGCTGGATGAACATATTTACTGTGCGGAAGGACCTTATTATAACCGGCTTGTTGATGATCGGGATGTTCCCCTGAAGGAGATAATGAAATTTGATGGGGACCCGATGAGTGATGGCAGCCCTCAGTTTGACTATGGCCTATTTATGGCCTATAACAAGGAACGGAAGCTGGGCAAGGGCAGTCAGATTTATCTCCATTGCACCGGGCCAAATCCATATACTATGGGCTGTGTGGCTATCAGCGAGGAAAATATGAAATTTATTTTGCAGCATGTGGATAACAGCGTAAAAATTTGTATTTATCCTTTATAAAAGTATTAACTCTAATTAAGAGGATGGATTATGGAAGATTTTGGCAAAACAGAAGCTATATTGGCTAATATGGTGGGAAGTGCTGTCGGGCAGGTGCCGGGGCTGGGTGCATTTGTCATAAAGAACGGGCAGAAGGTTTTTTCCTTTTGTGGTGGAAATGCTTATTTGGACAGTAAAAATCCGTCCAATAACCGGCCTTTTACGGATAACAGTCTGTTTCGTATAGCGTCTGTCTCCAAACAGTACACCGTTTATGCCATTATGCAGCTGGTGGAGCAAAACAAGCTGAAGCTGGATGATGAGGCTGGTCAATATTTGGGCTTTGAACTCATTCATCCTAAATTTCCCGGGGACAAAATAACCATACGGATGCTGGCTGACCACACTTCGGGGTTGCGGGATGGGATAATTTACTGTATTCCACCGGAGTACTCCCTAAAGGAATTTTTTCAGCCTGATGGGCGTTTTTATGAAGACGGGGGCCATTTCTCGTCGGCCAATGAGCCGGTAGGACAGTATTTCTGTTATTGCAACTTAAATTATGGCTTGTTGGGCACTGTTATTGAAGCGGTGACCAATCAGCGATTTGATAAATATATGGCAGAGCATGTCCTGAAACCATTGGGGATTGACGGTGGATATTTGCCGGCTAATTTACCCCCAAAAGAATTTTCCCGGTTGGGGACATTGTATCAGAAACAGGATGAGCAGGGTAATTGGAATGATAATATGCCGTGGCGCGGGGTTATGGACTGCTACACTAATCAGCAGCCGCCACATGATACGGTAACCATGCAGAACCCGTATGCGCTTAAGGATGATTCGGCCCAATATACTATAGAGAATTATCGGATTGGCAGCAACGCAACCTTTTTTGCACCTCAAGGTGGGCTGAGAATGTCATTGAAGGGATTGGAAAATACTCTGTTAATGCTGATGGGAAAGGGAAAACTGAACAATAAAGTATTCCTGTCGGAAAAATCCTTCAATGAAATAACAAATCGTCAGTGGTGGTATCACAACAATAACGGTGACACAGGTGATGGCACGCTGTTGTCCTATGGATTGGGCTTGTACCAGATTGATGGAGAGAGCAGCAGCCGGGTCTGTCGGGACAAATGCATTGACCTTGTGGGACATACAGGGCAGGCCTTTGGGTTGTATGCAGGACTGTTTTTTGTGCCGGGGACCCGGAATGGGTTCGGCTACATCATAAACGGTATTGGGATGTCAGAAGAGGATAACCGAAGCGCGGGGCGCTTCAGTGGAAATTTTGTTTGGGAAGAAACGATAATGAATGCCCTGTGTGCAGGGTTATATTACAAATAGAAGGTGGGGAAACGGGTGCTGAATTATTTATGTAAGCGAGTGCTCAACTCGATAATTGTACTTTGGATTGTTATGACCGTGACCTTTTTTCTGATGCACGCTATTCCCGGTGGTCCATTTACCCAGGAGAAAAGCCTGCCACCGGCGGTTCAGGCCAACATCGAGGCCCGGTACAAGCTGAATGACCCGTTGCTGACCCAGTACGGGGACTATGTGAGTAATGTGATAAAAGGTGATTTGGGGCCGTCCTTTAAATATGTGGGGCGGTCAGTGAATGATATTATCCGGGAAAGCTTTCCGGTTTCTTTTGAGCTGGGCATGGAAAGTATTTTAATTGCCCTAATGTTGGGAATTCCAGCGGGGGTAATGGCGGCGTATCGGCGGAACAATTGGCCGGATAAGACCGTAAATCTGTTGACTACACTGGGAATTGCAGTGCCGGGCTTCGTGCTGGCGGCTCTGATGGTGGATTTTTTTGCCATGAAGCTGGGTTGGTTTCCGGCGGCCTTATGGGAGGGCTGGCAAAGTCGTATATTGCCGGCATTGGCACTGGCCGCAATGCCTATGGCCTTTGTCACCCGATTGACCAGGTCCAGTATGCTGGATGTTTTGGGACAAGATTATATTAAAACCGCCAAAGCCAAGGGGCTGAGTACAGCATATATTTTGTTCAGACATGCCCTGCCCAATGCCCTTATTCCGGTGGTGACCTATGTTGGTCCGATGGTGGCCAGCATTTTGACCGGCAGCTTTGTCATTGAGACGATTTTTGCCATTCCGGGGCTGGGGAGCTACTTTGTTACCAGTATCTATAACCGGGATTATACGGTCATTTTGGGTGTTACTATTTTTTACAGTGCCATTATTATTTTTATGAATATTTTGGTTGATATAATTTATCCAATTCTTGATCCACGGATTAAATTGGGGCAGCGGGAGGAGTGATGACGGATTATGGATATGAAATATGATTTTACACCACTAAACCGGACTGTCACTGCTGACCAATCGGAAACCGCTGGACCGGCTACCGGCTATTGGCAGGATGCCTGGTTGCGCCTGAAAAAGGATAAAACTGCGATGGCGGGCATGCTGTTTATAGCGTTTCTAATGCTGGCGGCCATATTTGTTCCGATGTTTTCCGGTATTTCTTACGGAGATCAGGATTTTAGCCAGACCAATCTGGGGCCCTCTATGGAGCATTTTTTTGGTACGGACAATTTGGGTCGGGACATGTTTATCCGGGTGCTGTATGGTGCCAGAATTTCATTGTCTATTGGTGTGGTGGCCAGCCTGATAAATCTGTTTATCGGAGTGATTTACGGTGGTATTTCCGGTTTTGTGGGAGGCCGTACTGACCGGATAATGATGAATATTGTGGATATCCTATATAGTGTGCCTACCCTGCTGTATGTCATCCTTCTTATGGTGGTATTTAAGCCCGGGTTAATGAATATATTTATCGCCCTTGGTATCAGCTACTGGTTGCAGATGGCCCGTATTGTGCGGGGAGAGGTGCTGAAAATCAAGGAGCAGGAATTCGTTATGGCAGCTAAAAGCATGGGGGCAGGTTCAGGAAGGATTCTCTTTAAGCATCTTATTCCTAATTCTATGGGAGTAATCATCGTTTCCTTGAGTTTGTCCATTCCGGATGCTATTTTTACTGAAGCTTTTTTGAGCTTTATCGGTCTGGGGGTGTCGGCGCCTATGGCCAGCTGGGGCGTACTTTGTTCGGATGGCATCAACTCTATACGAGCGTTTCCGCTGCAGCTGTTTTTCCCGGCCATGGCCATCAGCTTGACCATGCTGGCCTTTAATTTTTTCAGTGATGGGCTGAGGGATGCTTTGGATCCAAAGCTGCGGCGATAGGAGATGGAGACTTATGAGTACCAGTATACTTTCAGTAAAAGATTTGTCCGTAGGTTTTCATACCTATCGGGGGGATATAAAAGCCGTTCGGGGGGTTACCTTCGGCGTTGATGAAGGGGAAATCGTGGGCATAGTGGGCGAGTCCGGTTGCGGGAAAAGTGTCACTGCCCATGCGGTTATGGGGTTGTTGCCCAAGGAGAATTCCTTTATCAGTGGTGGAAGTATTTCCTTTATGAACAACGATATAACGACGCTGTCGGAGGAAGCCATGGAAAATATCCGTGGGTCAGCCATATCCATGATTTTTCAGGATCCGATGACATCATTGAACCCGGTGTTGACCATTGGCCAGCAGATGACGGAAGGGGTAAAGGGATTAACCGGACAGGAGGCCTATGAAAAGGCAGTGGCTCTGTTGGAACGGGTGGGAATTGCCAATCCAAAGGAGCGAATGAAGGATTATCCCCATCAATTCAGCGGTGGTATGCGCCAGCGGGTGATGATTGCCATGGCCTTGATGGGCAATCCTAGACTCTTGTTTGCAGATGAGCCAACCACGGCCCTGGATGTAACTATTCAGGCGCAGATTTTGGCGCTTTTGAATGAGCTGCGGCATGATATGAAGATGTCCATTGTTTTGGTGTCCCATGATTTGGGGGTCATCGCCCGGATTTGTGACCGGGTAAATGTGATGTACGCCGGGCGCATTGTGGAGCAGGGCACCGTGGCCGAAATTTTCCATAATCCGCAGCATCCGTATACCAAGGGACTGTTAAATTCCTTGCCACGGATGGATATGAGCCTGGATGAGGAGTTGCCGGTTATTGATGGTCAGCCCCCGGACCTGCTGTACGATATAACGGGGTGCAGCTTTGTTTCAAGATGTGGTTGTGCCATGAGGGTATGTACTGATACCAAACCGGTTGAACAATCAGTCAGCGACAGCCACAAGGCGGAATGCTGGCTGCTGGCAAAGAATAGATCAAAGGAGGCTGTGTGATGGATAAGGAAATGCAGCCTTTGCTGTCGGTAAGAAATCTAGCCAAGCGCTTTGCTGTGAAAAAGGATTTTTGGGGTAGAGCCAAGGAGTATAATTATGCCTTAAACGGCGTGTCTTTTGACATATTTCCCGGTGAAACTCTGGGGCTGGTGGGGGAGTCCGGCTGTGGAAAAACCACTGCTGGCCGGACCATCATGGGGCTTTATCGTCCAACAGCCGGCCAGGTTTTTTTGCACGGTAAGGAGCTGGATGTGGCCAATGGGCCGGACAAGCGGATACAGATGATTTTTCAGGATCCCTATGCCTGTCTCAATCCACGGATGACCGTGGGCGAAATTATTGCTGAACCGATGGAAATCAATGGGGTATATAAGGAGGCCGGGGCGAAAAAACAGCGGGTGTATGACTTGCTGGATATGGTGGGGCTAAGCAAGGAACAGGCCAACCGGTTTCCCCATGAATTTAGCGGTGGCCAGCGACAGCGGATTGGCATTGCCCGGGCCTTGGCAGTTAATCCGGATGTGATTATTTGTGATGAGCCGATTTCTGCACTGGATGTGTCTATTCAGGCTCAGGTTGTAAATTTGATGAGTCGGCTGCAAAAAGAGCTGGGGCTTACCTATCTGTTTATTGCCCACGATTTGGCTATGGTAAAATATATCAGCCATCGGGTGGCAGTGATGTATAAGGGCAGCATAATGGAACTGGCTAAGGCGGAGGATTTGTACAACAATCCAATGCATCCGTACACAAAAACTTTGTTGGCGGCTATTCCTGTACCGGATCCGGATGTGCGGGCGGATATTGCTTTGATAAAAGGGGAAGTGTCACAAAATGTGGGGACGGGGTGTCCTTTTGCCGGACGATGTCCATCGGCCAGTGACCGGTGTTGGGCTGAAAAGCCGAAGACCAAAGTGATAAACGGCCATATTATCGCCTGTCATTTGTATGTTTAGCCTTTATTGAAGAGTTGATGGGCAACGCAAAAATAATATGCCAAATTGTTTGAATATTGCAAAAAATCCCTTATAACGGTATAATGTTATGAGGGGTTTTGTATTTTTGATAGCTTACAAGGAAGTAGGCGAAAACGGGCAAGGAGGTGCTGGTGGTGAGTATTGGCGGTATAGGCGGTAATACGGGCTACGGATATGGAATGACCGGTACCCCAGGGGCAATGGGTGGCTCGCAAGGATATGGTCAGGGTGTTGCGCAAGGATATGCAATGAGTGGCACTCAGGGCTATGGGGTAGCCGGCAACCAAGGTCATCAAAGCCGTAACGAAGATGAAAATGCCACAATGGTCAACGGACGGAAGCTGACTGATGGCAAGGGCTTGGGGCCAGACCATCAGATTAAGCCTGGAAGAAAGTCTTCTCCGGCCGAGTGTAAAACCTGTAAAACCCGCAAATATCAGGATGGGTCTGATGAAATGGTGTCATTTAAAGCACCAGGGCATATCGCCCCTGAAAATGCGGCGGCGGTGGTATTGAGCCACGAGCATGAGCATGTGGCCAATGCGTATAATAAAGCCAAGAACGGTAACGGCCATGTGGAGAGGGCTACTGTTCAGCTGAAGGTGGGTATCTGTCCGGAATGTGGCCGGTCGTACATTTCCGGTGGTGTGACTAATACTCAGATTAAGTATTATAACGAAGATAATCCATATCAGAAGGGGCTGAAACGAACCGATGCTATAAAGCTTCGGGGAGCTCATTTGGATATAGCAGCATAATTGTTTACCCTGCCTTGTATACAAGAGGCAGGGTATTTTGTTGCATTAAAAAAGAGCCATCTGCTACAGACAGCTCTTTTGGTCATTAGTATATATTTGCTTAGAATGAAATCATTCCGGAGGACTTCAGGAAGAGGATAATCAGCAATACAGGAGCAATGAACTTCATCATTGCAATGTAAATGTACTTGCGGCTGAAATTCTCACCATTCTTTTCCATTTCCTGAATAATAACATCTGGTCCAACAACCCAACCAATCATAATGCAGGTGCCGATGGAAATGATTGGCATAAAGATGCTGTTGGAAATGTAATCCATCACATCCAGAACCTGACCGGTGCTGCCGGTTGGCAATGGCAGTTCAAAGTAGAGTACATTGTAGCCAAGGCATACGATAGTACCAAATACCAAAGCGATGGCAAATTCAGCCAAAGCAGCCTTTACACGGGTGATATGGAAGTAGTCCATAAAGCTGGAAACGACCGCTTCCATGATGGATACGGCACTGGTTACTGCAGCGAAGAGAACCATCAGGAAGAACATAATACCAACGATAATACCGGCGGTACCCATGCTTTCAAATACCTTTGGCAAGGAAATGAACATCAGGCCCGGGCCGGAGGCGGACAAACCCTCGTTGCCCATAAAGGTGAATACAGCTGGGATAATTAACAGACCAGCCAGGAAGGATACCAGGGTATCAAAGAACTCGATGCGGTTTACGGAAGAAACAGCATCAGCTTTGTCGCTGACATAGGAACCATAGGCTACCATAATACCCATAGCTACTGACAAAGAGAAGAACAGCTGGCCCATAGCGTCTACCAGCACTGACATAAAGGTGCTGAAGGTCAGCCCTTCAAAATTCGGAATTAGATAAATAGCCAAACCATCCATACCGGTTCTGGTAACACCATTGGCATCGGTGTGGGTAATGGTAAGGGAATAAATTGCAATGGCAATAATCAATATGATAAGGGCTGGCATAATAATCTTGGAAGAAGCCTCAATACCCTTGTTAACACCCAAAAGAATGATTGCGGTGCACGCCATCAAAAACAGGAACATATACACCAGTGGTTCATGCTGGGCGGTAATAAAGCCGACAAAATATCCATCCTGAGCTGCTTCCACATAGCTTCCGGTGGTAAATGCCAGGAAATACTTGATAACCCAGCCGCCGATAGCACTGTAATAAGGCATAATAATTGCAGGAATTAAGCAAGCCAGGAGCCCCAGCCATCTCCATTTTTTGCAGATGCGGGAATAAGCGGTCAACGGACCTTGCTTTGTCTTACGGCCGATGGCAATCTCGGTGGTAAGTAAAGCAAAACCGAAGGTCAACAATAAAACAAAATAAACCAGCAGGAACAACCCGCCACCATCCTTGGCAGCCAGATAAGGGAATCTCCAGATATTACCAAGGCCTACTGCCGAACCAGCAGCTGCCAGAACAAATCCAAAGGATCCACCAAATGATTTTCGTGATTCCATAATCACAACTCCTTTTTTGTAAAATGGGACTTATTCAGTGGGAGCTTTAAGCGGTCACTGAATCTAGTCGAATAAATCCTGAGCTATACGGGTGCTCACCTCCCAACTCAAAGAAGGAAACTTTAACACTCGTTAGCGTAGTGTAAGTATACGAGCGTTATTATAACACATTAAAAAAATAAATGAAAGAGATGTTTTATAAAAATATGTGTAAACTTGTAAAGTTGTTTAAAACAATAAGCAAATTTACAAATACAGTAATTATGCAGATTTTTGGCGCTTGATGAATAAATATTTAAAATTGTGGGGACAAAAATGTATATGTATTTAAAAAATATATAGTGCTAATCGTGGACATTAAATTTTTTGGAGGGGACATAGGGGCGAGAGAGCAAAAAAATACCTTCCCACAACTGGAGAAGGCAAATATTATTTAAGTATTATCTATTTAAATCCTTTTTTTATAAGATGTGCTTTTAAATTTTCAGCAAAGGTCGGAATGGAAGTAGGACGAAGACGGATATTATAGCCTACAAACATGGGGGGAGTGGCAAAACGGGGCATTATTTTGGCCCGCAGCTGTCCGTCAACATTATAAAAGAAAATATTGTAGCTGAAATTAGGACGCCGGAAAAAGTCTTTCATAAAGGCGATGGTTTCCTGCAGCAAATCCGCCAGCACATTGATACTGTCCTCTTTGGGCAGCAGGGCACATTTACCATTTAGATCAGTGGAGGAGTAGGCCTCCTCCGAAAGCACAATATTGTATTCCGAAAAACCGATGCGGGGCGAGGTGGAGGTGTTCAGTTCAACGCCTTTGGCTGTATATATTGTAATGCCCTCAAACTCGGAAGGGTCATACATCAGCTCAGGGGCCAGATCCGGGTAACCTACCAGCTGCATATGTGGATGCTGGATGGTACCGCCGGACAGAGGACCATAGTTTTTGAAAAAAATCACCGAACGGTACTGACCTGAGTTTAACATCTCTATCCAATGTCTGATGCCGAAATTCATCACCCGGCGGATTTGTTCGCGGGGATAATCAGGAATATCCGATTTGCACACATCGGTTTCAATCAGCACCAGTTGAGTGGATGGATCCATCACATTGTATTTGTTCTTCAATAATATGATATTGCCGTCGGTATCGATGATATCCACCAAATCAGCCACATTACAGAAGGGACAATCGTTAGTATTTTGTATCCCGGCAATGGTCCGGGGCTTTTTTTTGCCAATGGTGGTATCAAAGTCTATGATGTTTATATCCATTTACAGAACTCCTTGTGTGCTTGCAGTCTAGGACTGTAAGTGATATAATTTTTTAGCATGGCTTACTGTGCCATAAACGATTTTACCGGCGCTGATGGGTGCCAAGGCTACCCTAAAGCCCGGGATTTATTTGACCGCATTTAGTTTGAGTCTGAAGCTCCAACTGAATAAGTCTCATTTTACAATGGTTTCCCCTTTATTAAAGCACAATAAAAAGGGGGATACAACTATTTTTCAATAAGCCTGAAAAGGGTGTGATAATATTAGTACTCAGGAAGTTTCCAAAGAAAATAACAAATCTGATAAGGGAGAATCCTTGCTGAAGGGTACCCTGATACTCACTGTGGCCGGTGTAGTAGTCAAGGTGATTGGTTCCTTGAACTGGATTTTCGTGTCCCGTATCTTGGGCGGTGAGGGTATTGGCCTTTACCAGATGGCGTTTCCTATATATTTCTTCGCTTTAAGTGTGTCTACGGCCGGTGTACCGGTGGCTATTTCCATCATCACCGCTGAACGGGTGGCCTTGAAGGATATTTGGGGGGCGAAACGGGTATTTAAGGTATCTATGTCGCTGATGTTTGTGACAGGTATCTTTTTCTCCGTTTTGACCTATTTAGGAGCCCAATGGCTTATTGATTTCCACTTTATCCGGGATCCCCGGGCCTATTGGTCAGTTGTGGCCTTGGCACCAGCTATATTCTTCGTTACGCTTTTGGCCAGCTCCCGCGGTTATTTGCAGGGGTGGCAGCGAATGACTCCGACAGCTGTATCTCAGATAGTGGAGCAGATTTTCCGGGTTGTTACCATGATTATGTTTGCCAGCCTGTTTTTACCATACGGCTTGGATTATGCGGCAGCGGGCGCCAGTCTGGGGGCCTTTGCCGGTGCGGTAACTGGTCTTATTGTGCTGGTTTATTTCCATTGGAAGCTGGAAAAGGATATCATCAACGAATTTGGCCGAAATATTCAGCCACTGCCAGATGCGGAGCAGACCTCCCATTGGGGTATCATCAAACGCATTTTTGCCCTGTCTTTGCCGGTATCGGCGGCCAGCATTATGCTGCCGGTAGTGTCAAACCTGGATCTGGCTATTGTACCGCAGCGGTTGGAGGTAGCCGGTTATAGTGTTAATGAAGCTACCGAGTTGTTCGGTTATTTGACGGGTATGGCCGTGCCATTGGTCAATCTGGCCACTATTTTGACAGCATCCTTAGCTGTAAGTCTTGTGCCGGCTATTTCCAAGGCCAGAGCCCTGCAGGATGAAAAGATGGTATTCAGTCAGACTGCGTCCGGTATTCGTATTTCCAATGCGGTATGCTTCCCGGCCTTTATTATCGTGCTGATTTTGGCCACTCCGATTGCGTCATTGATCTACAATGCGCCAGCCGCCGGACCGGCCATTATGGTTTCGTCGGTAAGTATTGTTTTGCTGGGGCTTCATCAGGTATCGACGGCGATACTGCAAGGCCTGGGGTATCCATCCATTCCGATGATAAATATGATTGTAGCAGCCGTGGCCAAGGTAGTATTGAACTGGACCTTGGTAGCCCAGCCATGGCTGGGCATTATGGGAGCTGCTTGGGCTACTGCAGCTGATATGGGTGTGGCGGCCATTATCAATATGTTCTTTATCTACAAGTACATTGGCTATCGTATGGAAATCCCACAGTTTTTGAAAACCGTGGTGGCGGCTGTGGTAATGGCCGGAGCGGTGTGGTATTTCTACGACTATACCATGGCTTACTTGGACAGCAACATACTGGCTACCTTTGGTGCTTGCCTATTTGGCTGTATTGTATATTTGGCTGTACTGCTGGTTATCGGTGGTATGATGGAAGAGGATATGGCCCGCATCCCGATGATTGGCCGGTTTGGTATCAAGGCAATGCACAAGCTGGGTGTCTACAAGGATAAGCCTATAAATTGACATTGAGGGAGTTCATATGAAGAAACTCGTTTTGGTATATAATCCGGTTTCCGGCAAAGCGGTATTTAAAAAGCGACTGGATGAAATTATTTTCAAGCTGCAAAGTCGTGGCTGTATGGTTATTCCATATCGGACTACACCGGAAAACGCAAATTTACTGGATTTCATCAAAATAGCGGCACCGGATGGCATTATTGCTGCCGGAGGAGATGGCACGGTTCATGAGATTGTCAATCTCATTATGAAGGAACAGCTGAATATCCCAATGGGAATAATCGGCACAGGTACTTCCAATGACTTTGCCACCTTTCTGAAGCTGGATACAGAGGAATATTTTGACCGTATAGCGGCAGGAAAGACGAAAAAAATCGATTTGGGCAAGGTGCAGGACAAGTATTTTATCAATGTGGTAAGTGCCGGTATGGTAACCTCAATTGCCCACGAGGTGGATACCAGATTGAAAAATGCTTTCGGCAAGCTGGCCTATTATGTACATGGCCTGAAAACCCTGCCGAGCTTTCGGGCTCTGGACATTACGGTCCGTACTGAGAAGGAAGTGTTTCACGAAAAGGCCTTTCTGTTTTTGGTGGTAAATTCCAGTGTAGTAGCCAGCTTTAAAAATGCGGCGGTTCAGGCCAGTGTTCAGGATGGGGTCATGGATTTGCTGATTATGAAGCAGTGCAATATGAAAGACCTGATGGTGGTGACTACCGAATTGCTGGCCGGGAAGGACATTTCCCAGCGCAAGGAGGTTATATACCGCCAGGCGGCTTCCTTTGAGGTGGAGTGCAGCGAGCCACTCACCAGTGACATAGACGGTGAGATTGGACCGGAGCTGCCGTTGCGGATTGAAACGGTACCTCAGTGCTTTGAGATTTTTTATTGATGTAAGTTTTTGGGCTTTGGAAGGAGAAAACTAAATGGGTGGATTTTTTGGCGTGGTATCCAACAAGGATTGCGTGGTAGATTTGTTCTTCGGGTTGGATTATCATTCACATTTGGGAACCAGATACGGTGGTATGGTAATTCATGACCAGGCCAATGGCTTTCAGCGGCAAATCCATTCCATAGACAAGACCCCTTTTCGGACCAAGTTTGAAAAGGAGCTGGAGGAATTTAACGGTACCAGTGGTATAGGCTGTATCAGTGATACGGATCCGCAGCCATTGATGGTGCGCTCCCATTTGGGGATTTATGCCATTACCACTGTGGGGATTATAAATAATGCCGATGCCCTTTTGGAAAACTATTTTTCGGATAGGTCTCGCCAATTTATGGCTACCAGTGCCGGTAAGGTGAATTCCACGGAGATGGTGGCGGCGCTTATTAACGAAAAGGATGATATAGTATCGGGGATACTCCACGCTCAGGATGTTATTGATGGTTCGGTAACAATATTGCTCCTTACAGCCCAAGGTGAGATCATAGCTGCCAGGGATAAAATGGGGCGTTTGCCGGTTATTATCGGCAAGAGCGACAATGGATATTGCGTGTCATTTGAAAGCTTTGCCTTCCAGAAGATGGGCTATGAAATGTTCTACGAGCTGGGGCCACGGGAAATTGTTCGGATGAATGCCAATGGTATCGGAACCATTTCTCCAGCGGGTGAGGATATGAAAATCTGTGCCTTCCTGTGGACCTACTATGGTTATCCTACTTCCTGTTATGAGGGAGTAAATGTGGAAATGATGCGGTGCAAAAATGGCAAAATTATGGCCCGGGAGGAAAAGGAACGGGGGACTCTGCCTGATTTGGATTATGTGGCCGGAGTGCCGGATTCCGGTGTCCCACATGCCATTGGCTATGCCAGTGAAAGCGGAGTGGAGTTTGCCAGGCCGTTTATCAAATATACACCAACCTGGTCCCGGTCCTTTATGCCCACCAATCAGAAAGTTCGCAATCAGGTGGCCAAGATGAAACAGATTCCGGTACCGGAGCTGATAAAGGACAAGAAATTGCTTTTTGTGGATGATTCCATTGTCCGGGGGACCCAGCTGCGGGAAACGGTGGATTTCCTCTATAAGAGTGGGGCCAAGGAAGTGCATATGCGCAGTGCCTGTCCGCCGATTATGTACGGCTGCAAATATCTCAATTTCTCCAGCAGCAAATCGGAAAACGAACTGCTGGCTCGGCGAGTTATCCAGGATTTGGAGGGCAGTGAAGGAGAAAAGCATATTGATGAATACGCCGATGCCAGAACGGAACGGGGCAAGTGTATGTTGAAGCGTATTTGTGAAATGTTTAAATTTGATTCCCTTGGTTACCAGTCTCTGGAGGGGACGCTGGAAGCCATTGGTATCGACAAGGATAAAATTTGTACATATTGCTGGACGGGCAAGGAATAAGTATTTATCTGCTCTTCAAAGGGCGCGACGCGAAGCTGGTCCTGCAAGGACAACGCAAGGCATAGTCCCTTTAGGGGCGTTGTTGCAATCAATTAAAAAAGGGATGTAAAGCGTTTTACATCCCTTTTGTTATAGACACAATTTGTTGTTTATTTAACTGGAGATAAATCCTTTACCCAGCCCTGAAAAGCCTTGATGATGTTGCCAGCCGGCATAGCTGCCAGCTGCTCGTCAGTAAGTCCGGGTGGGATTAAAGGAGCCAGCGTAGCGGCAGTGGACATAAACTCTTCTTCAGTCATGCCACCGAGTAAACCCTTAACAATCTCATAAGCTTCCTGAGGGCTCTTGGCTTCACTGAGCTTCTGGAGCATTACCGGATCCTGCATAATAGCTGCACCAATCTGCATAAACTTTTCTGGTATCATTATAAATCACATTCCTTCTTAGTTTTTTTGTATAACCATTGAACTTGCCTTCCCTTTTGGGGAAGGGGGACCGCTTGCGGTGGATGAGGTTCAGTGAGTGGTTATAGCGTAAAATCTCTTATTATTATAACCTAGTTGTAGAAAATTTTCTACAAGCAAATTTGGAGTAAAAATATGAAAAACATTCTTTGGCTGGCATTTAATGCCAAGTTTTCCCACACCTCACTGGCGACTCGCTACCTGCGTCAGGCGGCGGCCGAAATAAAGATTCCGTCGGAGATTTTGGAGTTGACCATCAACAATTATATTCCGGATATTCTCAGTGAAATATATGAGCATAAGCCGGATATATTGGGAATAAGTTGTTATATCTGGAATATAGAGCTGGTCAAAAAGGTAATTCCCCTGGTGCGACAGGTATTGCCCCAGTGTATTATTATCTGCGGTGGACCGGAGGTATCCTACGAAACCAAAAGCTTTATGCAGGATAACCCGGCAGTGGACTTTGTGGTGCGGGGCGAGGCCGAAGACACCATAAAAGCCTTGCTGGAACATATTGTTGTTCGCCAAGATATCAATGGGGACAGAATATTGCTGAATGAGCCTGATATACGGGGATTGGCCTACCGTCAGATTGATGGCTCTGTGGCAGAAGGGGAAGCTGTTACAGTTGTTGATGCAGATGAACCTCGCTGTCTAAGGGTGCCTTTTCCTTATATCAAGGAAGAACTGGCGGACATAAAGGAAAAAATCCTTTATTACGAAACATCCCGTGGGTGTCCCTTTTCCTGTGCCTATTGCCTGTCCTGTGCTACGGCGGGAGTACGGTTCCGACCATTTGATGAAGTCCGGCAGGAGCTGGATTTGTTCGTTGAATGCAATGTACGGCAGATTAAATTTGTTGATAGGACCTTTAATGCCCGAAAAGAGCATTTTTTGCCCATTATCCAGTATATAAAGGACTTGCCGGCCAGCTGCCGTACCAATTTTCATTTTGAGGTGGCAGTGGACTATTTGGATGATGAGACCATCGGGCTGTTACAGGCTTTGCCCAAAGGGCGGGTACAGCTGGAAATCGGCATTCAGAGTACCAATCCAGCGGTTTTAAAGCGTATATCCCGAGTGAACCATTGGGGGGATATCTGCCGCAATATTAAGGCCCTGCAGAAAAATGGCAATATGCATATTCATACAGATTTGATTATCGGACTGCCGGGAGAGGATCTGGCATCCTTTGGCCGGTCCTTTAACGACCTATATGCCTTGCACACGGATATGCTGCAGCTGGGATTTTTAAAGTTTTTGAAGGGCGCTGCCATGATGGAACTGGTGGCGGCCTATAATTACAAATATATGGATATTGGTCCATATGAGGTCCTGTCCAACGATGTGATGGATTATGGACAGATTCGGTGGCTGCATATCTTTGAGCAGGTATTTGAGCTGTATCATAATGCGGGACGCTGCCTGAAATCAATCGAATATATGATAGAAAGCTTCTTTGACGGTAATGCCTTTGCGTTTTATTCCCATTTTACTGATTTTTGGGAAAAGCTGGGGAATCATAAACGGGCCATTAGCGCCAAGAGTCTTTATGGTTGCTTGTGGGCTTTTTTTGAAACGGTGGCAGATCCTGATATAGATTCAGATACAAGGAATAATCACTGCCTGGTTATGGACAATTTGATGCGATTTGATGCCTTGATGGCAGATGGCGGCCAGAATAGGCCGGAGTTTTTGAAGTGGAATCGGGAAACCTATCAGGAGCAGACGGCGGCCTTTTGGCGGGATAAACTGCCGGCGGGCAAGGGGGCCTCTGCCGTAATTGATGGTTATAAGTTTACTAACTGGCGGGA
>CADACU010000029.1 GCA_902786545.1 uncultured Anaerovibrio sp. | reverse complement strand
GGTGCTACCGCCTGGGGCAACAATACGAAAGCAGGCAAGTGGACATATGCAGGTCACGATGTTTTTATTAAAAAAGAAGGAGATGGACGTTACCACATTGTAGATGAATACGGTAATTCGGGTAGTAATGGGTTACCTGGTCAATCTTTTGTAAGCTATGATGCAGCTTATGAGTATATATCATCGCAGGGAACGGTGAAGGGCGTCTATGCAACCGCCTGGGGTAACGGCACGAAAGCCGAAGGCGATTATTCCACGGCGTGGGGTAAAGATGCAATAGCGACTGGCAATTACGCCACAGCAATTGGTGCAGGTTCCGAGGCAAACGGGGAGAATTCGATTGCATTGGGCGGCGCAGTAGATGAAGATAACAGTGATGTGGTTGCAAGCAGCGTAGCAAACGGCAGATATTCAGTAGCCGTATTAGGTGGTACGACGGGTGAAGAGGCGACGAACTCTCTGGCGATCGGCCGCGGCGCACAGGCAACTCTGTCTGATTCAGTCGCTTTGGGCAGCGGGTCTGTTGCGGATCGGGCGAAGTATGATGTGACGGGCAATTCATATACAGCATATTTGGGGGATGAAACCGGCAATACGAAAACTGGTTCTGCATGGCGGGCTACGGCAAACGCCATTGCAATTGGCCATATTGACACCGATGACGATGCAAATTCAGTTACCCGCCAGATCACCGGTGTGGCAGCAGGCACATATGATACCGACGCCGTGAACGTGGCCCAGCTAAAGTCGGTAACAAAAGATATTACGGTGGAAACCGCTGGGAATTATATTGCCGCTGGCACCAATGTGGCAGGTAATCTGACGGCTTTGGATACTCAGGTAAAGGTGGGAATTATATTGCCGCTGGCACCAATGTGGCAGGTAATCTGACGGCTTTGGATACTCAGGTAAAGGCCAATGCAGAGGCTGTTGCCACAAAGGCTGAGGCTGCAGATATTACGGTGGGAACCGCTGGGAACTATATTGCCGCTGGCACCAATGTGGCAAGCAATCTGACAGCTTTGGACACTCAGGTAAAGGCCAATGCAGACGCTATACAGGCGGGGAATGAAGCCCTGACTACCAAGGGAATTGCCTTTAAAGGTGATACTGGTACCAGCGGTGCGGTGAAGCTGGATGGTGAATTGGCTGTAAAGGGGGATTCCAATATTGCCACCACCGCCAGTGCTGGTCAGTTGTCCCTTTCCCTCAATAAAGATGTGAACTTGGGAAGCACAGGCAGTATGACAGTGGGCAAGTCAGTTATAAATGACTCCGGCCTGGTTATTACGGATGGCACCCAGGTGACCAGTGTGACGGCCAGCGGCATTAACGCCGGCAGTAACCGGGTTACCAATGTGGCCAACGGAACTGATACCAATGATGCAGTAAACTATGGCCAGTTAATGACCGCTTATGCTCTTGGTAGTGGTCAACTTGTCGGTGTAGGGGACGGTCTTTCGGCCGCCAATGGAGAGTTTTCTGTAAATGCAGGCGAGGGCCTGACCTTTGGTGAAAATGGCCAGCTCCAGGTGAATGCCGGCGATGATTTGTCCGTTGATGCCGACGGTAAATTGCAGGTGAACAAGGGGGGCGAGGTAGCCTCCGGCAACACGGGGCTTGTAACTGGTGGAACAGTTTATACAGCCCTGGAGGGGGTAAAGAGCGCCACCAAGACGGCCCTGGCTGGCAAGGCGGACAAGGCCACCACCCTGAGTGGCTACGGCATCACCGATGCCTATACCAAGGCAGACACCGATACACTGCTGAACAAGAAGGCAGACCAGACGGCCCTGGATGCGGTCAAGGCTACCGCAGACAGCAACAAGGCTGCTCTGGAGTCGCTGGGGCTGAACAGCAGCGAAAGTACAAATGGAGAAGACACGGGCATCACGCTAGGTGTCAACACCACAAAGATTGCCGTGGGCAAGGGCAGCGTGGCCAGTGGCAATGAGGCCATTTCCATCGGTAACGCCGTAGGTGACCAAAAGAATATCGCTTCCGGCAGTGAGTCCATCGCCATCGGTTTTGGCAACCAGGTAACGGGCAATCACAGCGGTGCCTTTGGCGACCCGAACGAGGTATCGGGTAATGCCAGCTATGCCTTTGGTAATGACAACACGGTTTCCGCGGATAAAACCTTTGTGCTTGGCAACAATGTAACCGCCAGCGGAACCAATTCCGTAGTATTGGGTGATGGGTCCGATGGTTCGGAGAGCAATGTGGTCTCTGTCGGAGCCGATGGGAACGAGCGGCGCATTACCCACGTGGCAGCCGGGCAGAACGCCACTGATGCAGCCACGGTGGGACAGGTGAACTCGGTAGCTCAGAGCATCAACAACCTGGACAGCCGGATTAATAAGGTGGGAGCCGGAGCGGCAGCCCTGGCCGCCCTCCATCCAACGGATCAGGATGGCAAGTTTGGTGTGGGCGTGGGCTATGGTAATTATCATAGTGCCAATGCAGTGGCCATGGGGCTGTTCTATCGGCCGACGGATAACATGATGATGAGTCTGGGTGGTACCGTGGGCAACGGTGAAAACATGGTGAACGTAGGTCTGTCCATCGCTTTGGACAAGCCGGCACCGAACAGCAAGCAGGCTATGACGAAGAAAATCGCTGTTCAGGAGGCCCAATTGGCCCAGCAGGGTGAAAAGCTGGCGGCCCAGGATGCCGAACTGAAGGCCCAAAAGAAGGAAATAGAGGCCTTGAAGGAAGCCCTTCAACGCCTGGAGGCCAAAATCAGCGGTTAATACTAATCAATCAATGTGATTTACAAAATTAAAGGGGATGCTCCGTGAAGCTTTGCTTCATGGAGCATCCCTTTTTTGGATATATTTAATTGCAGAACCTATAACCGGCTCCCCATACGGTTTCAATATATATCGGCTTGGATGAGTCCGGTTCAATTTTTTCCCGCAGGCGATTTATATGGACCATAACAGTAGCGGTATCACCCATAGCATCCAGACCCCAAATCTGATCAAACAGCTTGTCCTTGCTAAAGACAATACCCGGATTTTCGGCCATAAACAACAGAAGTTCAAATTCTTTGTTGGTAAGGCTGATTTCCTTCCCCTTTCGGAATACCCGACGGGTTTCCGGCTGGATTTCCAGCTCACCGGTCTGAATAATTTTGATTTTATTGGCAGTATTCCCCCCGGTGAGACGCTCATAGCGGGCCAGATGGGCCTTGACTCTGGCTACCAGCTCACTGGGACTGAAGGGCTTTATTATATAATCATCTGCCCCCAGACCTAGGGCGCGGATTTTATCAATATCTTCATGCCGGGCTGATACCATAAGGATAGGTATTTCTTTTACTTTGCGTATTTCCCGGCACAATTGGAAGCCATCCATACCCGGTAGCATTACATCCAGTACCAGCAAATCAAAGCTGTCGTTTAAAGCCCGTTCCAGCCCTTGACGGCCATCAGCTTCTATTTCTACCTGAAATTCGTTGGCTTCAAGATAATCCCGTTCCAGCTCGGCAATACTGGAATCGTCTTCGATAATTAAAATCTGTTTCATATGCTACTCCTTTATTGGCAATAGTATTACAATTGTCAAACCACCGCCATTTGTTTCCTCAGCCCAGATTTTTCCCTTCATCCCAAGGATGATTTCCTTGGTGATGGCCAGACCCAGACCACTGCCTTTGGCCACATTGCTGCGGGCCGGATCGGTACGGTAAAAGCTGTGGAACAGCTTCGTTAAATCATCTTGGGGAACTCCCGGTCCGTCGTCGGCAAAGGAAATCCGATAGAAATCATTATCCCGGGCAAGAGTAATATCTATCTTTACTACTTTATCCACAGCATATTTTCGGCTGTTGCTCAGAAGGTTGTCAATTACCCGCTGAAATTGTAGCCGGTCCATGCATACATTGGCCGGATTATCGGCTGGCAGGTCGATGGACAGGTTCAGCAATATATCTTTTTCCTTTAATAATGGCTGTTGCTCATGGAAAAAATCGGTGAAATAATCCCGGAGGGAAACCTGTTCCAAATTGAAGGGCATTCGGCCCAGATCCAGCTTGGAGAACAAAAACAGGCTTTCCACCAATTTTTCCATGGTAGATGCCCCTTGTAAAATCATTTCTACATAATGACGCTGTTTTTCCGGGGTATTGGCTATTCCGTCCAGAATGCCGCTGGCATAGCCCTTCATGGCTGTAAGTGGAGTGGACAGGTCGTGGGAAATGCCGGCAATCAGTTCCTTGCGGTTTTCCTCATATTTTTCCTGTTGCTCTTTAGCTTCCTTTAGCTCCAACCGCATTTGCTCAAAATCACGGCAGGCTGCACCAAATTCATCCTGAGCCTGTATTTCAACCGGGGCGTCCAGATTGCCTTGGCGAATTTCCGCGGATGCCTTCCGCAGAGCGGTCAGTGGCTCTAAAATTTGGCGGGAAAGCAGGCGGGATAGGTACAACCCCAGCAGGATAACAAATAATATAGCTATTATGATAACTGCCAATAAGATGTTATTCCAATCTATACGGGGATTGGGAACCGGGGGAGCACCTCTGGTCAGAAACGGCGTTTTCCCATAGGAATAAATAATGGTTTGTTTATCATTGGATTGATAGCTGAACAGGAAAATATCATTGTCCCAAAGCATTATCGGGGCACCGTGGCTGCGTTCAATCACGGTGTTTTGTATGGCGGCGGCATCAGCTCCGGGGGAAACATACACAATATCGCCGTTATGGGTCACCACACTTTGAATGTTTTGTTGCTCCAAGGCGTGGAGGTCAGTTTCCATAGGCATTCCAGTCATATCATTGTTCATCATATGGCGTTTATGCCGGCCCATACCCCTACCATGGCTGTTTTGTGGCCAGTTGGCATTATTCTCGATTTTTACTTTTAGGGAGCTGATGGCAAATTGGATGGATGGGGCGGGACCCTTTTCTGGCCATACGGAATTTACCTTTTCCTGGTCTGAGCTGCCTAAAAAATGCATACCCAGCATAAAGCTGCTGCCGATTATTACCAGCATACAAATGGGGATAAACACCATCATAAAATTGGCGATAAACAATCGTTTTCGTACAGAAAAATCTCTTAATCGCATATGGGCTCCTTCCTTATCGGTAACTTCGCTACTATTATACCCTATAAATTTAACAAAATGCTAAACAGGAAAAATTTATATGTATGAAAAGTTTAAACACCAGTTTATAATTTGTTTAACTTTGCTATTTATACTACAGTCATAGCCAATGAGGCTGACGAAATGATGTAAAGAGAATTAAGGAGGAATACATTATGGAAAAGATTTTTACGGTATCTAATATGAAAAAAGTAGGGGCTTGTTTGTTGGTGGGAGCCATTGCTTTTGGCGGATTTAATTGGTTTCAGCACTATCAGATGAAGAGGGATTTCCAGCGGGTAGCAGAGGCCAGAACTAACCTGGTGGAGCAGGAGGCTGCCAAAAATGATGTGACTCTTATTGACAAAGCCCAAATAAAATCCATTGCGGCTGATGCTATGGGGATAGATGAAACGGCTATTAGTTGGGATAACATTTCCCTTTCCAACGGTCCGGAGGGGATGTTTATGGCGATGGACGGTCATCCGGGGATGCCGGGACATAGGGGAATGATGCCGAGAACATTATGTGGTCCGGATAACAGCTATGATTGTCCAGGCGGACAAGGCGATCACTGGGGTCGGGGTGGTCACTGGGACAATGATGACCACTGGGGCCGGGGCGAAGGCTGCTACGGTGGACCAAGAGGTGGTCGTCATTATCAGGGAGGTCAGAGAAGATATCATACGCAGTTTTCGGGGGATGATGTAGCTGAGGCTACTGCCAATACTGATGTGCAGCAAGATAATAATAAGGAAAATCCCTTTCAGTTTCACCCGGTATACAATGTAATATGTGAGGCCAACGATGTGCGCTATTTCCTGCACATTGATGCGGTGAACGGCCATGTGTTCAAGTGCAATGTAGGCAGAAAATAAAAGAGTGAAGTTTTTTGTATACTCCCTTGTGAAGGATGGTAAAAATATCCTGGCAGGGGAGTTTTTATATTGGCAAATCAGCTTTGTTTATGGTTTAATATTGTGGGGTGAGAGAATGAACAAGTTAGTGGAAAATGGAAAGATTATTTATAACAAACCCTTATCGGATGATGTTAATGCCTTGTGTCTGGCGGTGCCACAGGTGGTGGCTTTGGCCCAACCGGGGCAGTTTGTGATGATAAAAAATGAGCAGGGAAGTACCTATTTGCGTCGGCCTTTTGGTGTGGCTGATGTGAATAAGGAAACTGGCCAGTTAGTGTTGATTTACCGCAAGGCCGGTAAGGGAACCCAAGAATTATCCCAGCTGGATTCCGGAGCTGTTATCAGTGTAGAAGGACCATTGGGGAAGGGGTTTTCCTTTAAAAATGAGGGCCGTACTCTGCTGATCGGTGGTGGTGTGGGCATTGCCCCGATTATCTATACCGCCCGGCATCTGGGGGCGGAAATGACCGGGCCAAAGCCGGTTATTTTGTTGGGGGTCCGCAATCACAAGGAGCTTTTTTGGAGTGATTTTGTGGAAGAATTTTCTGAAAAGCTGGTCTATACGACAGATGACGGCTCTTATGGTCGCAAGGGCTTTGCCATTGATGCTGTTCCGGATATCTTGAATAAATATCCTGATATTAGGCATATTAAGGTGTGTGGCCCTACCATTATGATGAAGGGGATTGCCGAATTGGCCATAAAACAAGGCATCGAGTGTGAGGTTTCCTTGGAAAAACGGATGGCCTGCGGTATTGGTGTTTGCCTGGGCTGTACCTTTGCCGGAAAGAGCGGCAAGCGGTGGAAGGTCTGCGCTGATGGGCCGGTATTTGATGCAGTGGAGGTATTTGGCTGATGAATATGGAACGCTTGGCAACGAATTTTGCCGGAATAAAGATGGCAACCCCGGTGATGGGCGCCTCCGGTACCTTTGGTTTTGGCATTGAATACAGTGATTTTTTGGACCTTGATAAAGTGGGTGCCATTATTTCCAAAGGGATCACTCCTTTGCCGCGGGCTGGTAATGAAGGGGTCCGGATTGCGGAAACCCCGGCGGGAATGCTGAATTGCATCGGGCTGGAAAATCCGGGTATCGATGTTTTTTTGCGGGATATTCTTCCCAAAGTTAAGAAGGATGCCCCGAATACGGCGTTTATTGCCAATTTTTCCGGCAGTTCAGTGGAGGATTACGGTATAATGGCGGAAAAGCTGGATGTGGATGGGGTTGATGGTGTCGAGGTGAATATTTCCTGTCCCAATGTGAAGGAAGGCGGTATTGTGTTCGGTACAGACCCGAAGGCGGCTGCGGCTGTTACCCAGGCGGTAAAGGCTCATACTAAAAAGCCGGTTATTGTGAAGCTTTCCCCCAATGTGACGGATATTACAGAAATGGCCAAGGCTGTGGAAGCAGCAGGGGCCGATGCATTGGCGCTTATCAATACCCTTACGGGAATGGTGATTGATATTAACAGCTGGAAGCCGTTATTGGGCAATGTGACCGGTGGCCTGTCCGGCCCGGCAGTAAAGCCGGTGGCTGTGCGGATGGTTTATCAGGTGGCCAATGCAGTGAATATACCTATTATGGGACTGGGGGGCATTGCCACTGCCGAGGATGCCATTGAATTCCTATTGGCTGGCGCATCTACGGTGGCAGTTGGTGCCGAAAACTTCATTCATCCGGATGCGGTAGTGCGGATTGCTGAGGGACTTGACGCATATTTGGACAAGCGTGGCCTCAACCATATTTCTGAGCTGGTGGGCCAGGTGAAAATCGGGTAAAAAATCGGTCTCGAATAATACATGAAAAAACAAAACCCTGTCATGGATTGGTTCTATGACAGGGTTTACTGTTATATGAAATATTTTTTATTTGCTGATGGCCTTAAAGGCAGCCGCCTGAGCGGTCATACCCCGCTCAGAAGCAAGGCGTTCAATAGATGACGCACCGAAGAAACCATCAATTTCCGGAACATGCTGGATAACATAAGCGGCATCCTCCGGATCGGCTATTGGACCACCGTGGCATATAACCATAATATCAGGGCGGACTTCCCGGCTAGCCTTGATGATGGCCCGGATTTTTTCACAGCAGTCATCGAGAGTTACGGCCGTTTCTGCACCGATAGAGCCTTTGGTGGTAAGCCCCATATGGGCTACGAGAATATCAGCACCAGCCTCAGCCATTGCCTTGGCCTGTTCAGGATCAAATACATATGGACAGGTAAGCATATCCAGCTTGTGAGCTTCGCGAATCATATCTACTTCCAGACAGTACCCCATGCCGGTTTCTTCCAGATTAGCCCGGAATTTTCCGTCAATAAGCCCTACTGTTGGGAAGTTTTGAACACCATTAAAGCCTTGTTCCTTCAACTGCTTTAAAAAGATTTCCATAACCCGGAACGGGTCAGTACCGCATACACCAGCCAGAACCGGTGTCTTTTTTACGATTGGCAGAACCTCTTGTCCCATTTCGGTTACAATGGCATTGGCATCGCCATAGGACAGCAGCCCGGAAAGTGAACCGCGCCCCGCCATACGGAATCGGCCAGAGTTGTAGATAATCAGCATATCAACATCAGCTTTTTCACTGCATTTGGCGGTAATACCTGTACCAGCTCCAACACCAACTAATATTTTACCCTGCTTAACCTGGTTGCGAAAATCTTCAATAATTTCAGCTCTGGTTTTTTTCAACATATTTTTATCCTCCCGTAATATCTATGCTCAACAAATCATCATTTCTGTGCTTCTATCAACTGAATCAGGCGCTTGGCAGCAGCCTCCGCGAACGCCTGATCATTGATGTTGTTGTCCAGTTCAAGGATGTCGACCTTATCGTTTTGAATATTCTTTTTCAGTGTGTCGAATAAAGCTGTTCGCTCGGCAACCCCCTCAAATGGTTGCTTGTCGGCATCAATCATGGACACACCCTGCTTCGGCAGAATGACCGTCATTGGTGTTTTGGCGTCATTCCACTTTTCCGCCAGCTTTGTCCCAATTTGAACATTTTCTTCAACGGTTGTCCGCATAAGGGTTACCGTTGGATTGTGTTTGTACAGATTTCGGTTGGAAAATTCTGATGGTACGGTTTCCATCGGACCAAAGTTAACCATATCACAGGCACCAACGGACACTACCTGAGGGATTTTTGACGGATGGCTGCACCGCACCGGTACGGTCCCGCTGACAGTACACCGCCAACTACTTCATCACACCATTCGGTGGTGGTTAAGTCCAAAACACCGGCAAAGAAGCCGGCATCAATAAGGGCATCCATGGTTTTTCCACCGGTTCCGGTGGCGTGGAATACCAGTACCTCATAGCCGTTCTTTTCCAGATACTCCTTGGCACAGTTGACACAAGGTGTAGTAACGCCAAACATGGATGCAGCAATCAGTGGCTTTTCTTCCGTGGTTTCTTCCGCCAATTTTTCCCGTCCAGTCAGCATACCGGCCACGGCCAGTACGGCGTTACTGAAAATCAACTTGGAAATCTTGTTTAAACCTGCTACATCTACAATGGAAGGCATCATTACGATATCACTTGTCCCTACATACTGGGATACATTACCGGAGGCCATGGTGGATACCATCACCTTCGGGACACCGATAGGCAGTTCCCGCATGGCTGGAGTCACCATGGATGTGCCGCCGCTGCCACCAAAGGAAATGATGGCATCGAACTTGCCTTCCTTATAGAGCTTCGGTATTAAAATCTGCATGCCTTTGGACAGTGCCTCAGTGGCCATTGCCCGATCTTTTTTCGCTACGATTTGTTTAATGTCGTATCCTGCGGCTGAGGCGATTTCTTCATTGGAAACATCAACATCAAAAGGTGATGCGAAAACACCCATGTGAATCATAAAGGGACGAATGCCAAGCTCTTCCACGAGCCCTTTGACATAGAGAAATTCGTTTCCTTTAGTGTCAAAAGTACCTGCAATCGCTAAGGTTTTCATTATCACGCCTTCTTTCTCTACGCAATATTGATAACTTTGAACCGGTTCTTTTTTCTGATTAAATTGTAATAAAATCAATAGTGGGAGTAAATGTGTTTATGTTTGTTTTAGTTGTGTATTTTTAACCTAAATGACAGAATAGTTTGAAAAATAGCTGTGCTTATATAAGTATTTCGTATATAAACACAGCTATTATTTGTTTTAGTGATTATTGTACATTGCTTGATAATCCTTCGGCGAAAGACCGACATGTTTTTTAAACATCTTGGAAAACTGGATATAATCGCCATAGCCAACCTTGCAAGCCGATTCTTTGCAGGAAATCAACCTGTTCTTCAATAACTCCTTGGCTTTTCCCATACGATAATCCAATAAATAATTGGTAAAGCTGACACCAATTTCCTTTTTGAAACGACTGCTGAGGTAAGTGGGGGACATATGGGCAATCAGGGCAATATCACCCAGTTGTATAGGCTCCATATAATGTGCTTCAATGTATTGGCGGATGGAATCCACCACATTTCCCTTGCCCCGGTTCCGGTCTATAAGTTGATGAACAGGATTGTCGGAGGATGGCTCACTATGGTGTTTAAAGGCTTTTACTGTTTCCAGTACCGAAGTTTCGATAGGAATCCGGTCAAAGGTGGAGCCGCCAATATACCCTTGGCAATCGGTGTTTTTGTATAGATAGTGCATATCAGACAGGGTGGTGGCAGGACCGGCATAAATCATCCGAATTGCATCCGGATTTTTTTGCTTACAGACAGCGAAAATATCGTTCATAAGATTTTTCGCTTCCCCAAGGGATATGAACTTTTTGGCGCCAAGCAAGCCACCCTTGGTCAGGCCCAGGTGGATACAGATAACATCGGCGCCGGCATTTAACATCTTTTCCGCTTCTTCCCGGTTGGTAACAAAAGCCATTGTGAGCAGCCCAATGTGATTTGCCAGTCGTATGGTGGCGATTTCCCGGTTGTAGGTATTGCCCTCCTGCTCCAAAGCAATGCGGAAATTTCCGTCAATAAGGGATACTGTCGGGAAGTTTACAATGCCCGAGAATCCATTGGTCTTGATTTGGTTCAGATAATCATACATCTGAATAGTGGGATCAGTGGCCATTATGCCGAACAACAGAGGGATTCGATTGCGGACGACGGGAAAAATTTCCCTGGTACCCATTTCCATAACCTGTTCGTTGTTGTTACCGTAGCAAAAATAACTGGCAAAGGAGCTGCGTCCCATAATCCGATATTTCCCGGCGGAAAGAACCATCAAAAAATCAGCCCCACCTAAAGTAGCCAGTTTGGCGGTCATACCGGAACCAACGGAAGCACCAATGATATGACCATTCACATGCAGCTGGGCCCGAAGCTGCCGGATTACCTGCTCCTTTTCCATGCCAATCCCCCTCATTAGTTAAAATACCCTGTTTTTATCCCCATTTATATTTTCTTATACAAACAATATAAGTGCAATGGTAAAATATTTTAATGTTTGAATAATATCAGTGGAATGTTTTGGCTTTAGCGGGAAAGAAAAATTGAACACTGGCGTAATAATTATCTCTTGAATTTCATATTGGCATAATATAAAATAGATTGGTATGTTTTTAGTATTTGATAGTTGGAGGAATATACTTTGTCACAGTTGACTGATGAAATAAAGAGACGGCGCACTTTTGCCATAATTTCCCATCCGGATGCCGGTAAGACTACTCTTACCGAGAAACTGCTGTTATACGGTGGGGCCATTCATCTGGCCGGTTCGGTAAAATCCCGCAAGACAGCACATCATGCAGTGTCTGACTGGATGGAAATCGAAAAGCAGCGCGGTATTTCTGTTACATCATCTGTATTACAGTTCAATTATGGTGATTATTGCATAAATATTTTGGATACCCCGGGGCATCAGGACTTTTCCGAGGATACTTATCGTACCCTTATGGCAGTGGACAGTGCCGTTATGATTATTGATGTGGCCAAGGGCGTGGAGGCCCAGACCAAGAAGCTCTTCAAGGTCTGCAAGCAGCGCGGTATTCCAATTTTTACCTTTGTTAATAAGCTGGACCGGTTCGGCAAGGCTCCGATTGATTTGATGGATGAGCTGGAAAATGTTCTGGGCATCCGCTCCTATCCAATGAACTGGCCTATCGGGACTGATGGCAAGTATTTTGGCGTGTATGACCGGCAGAAAAAGCAGATTGAGCTGTTTGAGGATGATACATCCCATGGGCAGAATACCCGGGCTTCAGTGACCGGTTCCCTTGATGACCCGGAATTTGCGGAAATGCTGGGAGCAGAGGCCCATCAGACTTTGATGGATGATATTGAGCTGCTGGATATGGCCGGTGAGGATTTTGATTTGGACAAAGTGGCCAGAGGGGAGCTGACGCCGATGTTCTTCGGCTCGGCTATGACGAACTTTGGTGTGCAGAATTTTCTGGAGGAGTACCTGAAGTTGGCGCCGGAACCTCAAGCCAGAAAATCTTCAGCAGGACTGATCAAGCCAGAGGATGAAAAATTCTCTGCCTTTGTCTTTAAAATTCAGGCTAATATGAACCCGGCCCATCGGGACCGACTGGCCTTTATCCGAATTTGTTCCGGCAAGTTCCAGCGGGGAATGAGTGTGTATCATAACCGCAGCGGCAAGCCAATCAAGCTGGCTCAGCCACAGCAGTTCATGGCCCAGGACCGCCAGATTGTGGAAGAGGCTTATCCAGGCGATATTGTTGGGTTGTTTGATCCGGGGATTTTTGGTATTGGCGATACCCTGTGTGACAGTTCCAGCAAGTTTGATTACGAAGAATTTCCGGTTTTCCCACCGGAGAAATTTGCCCGGGTTCAGGCCAAGGATACCATGAAACGCAAGCAGTTTGTTAAAGGCGTTGAGCAGCTGACCCAGGAGGGGGCTATCCAGCTGTTCCAGCAGGCCGGTGCCGGTACCGAGTCCTTTATTGTGGGAACGGTGGGTACGCTGCAGTTTGAGGTGCTGGAATATCGGTTGAAGAATGAATATGGCGTGGATATTATTATGAATATGCAGCCATTTGAAGTAGCTCGGTGGATGACCTATAACGATGGCCGGGAGGTAACGCCAGCCAGCCTGCGGGGGGCTGACCGGGGGATGTTCGTGTATGACCGCCGGGAAAATCCGGTGCTGTTGGTGAACAATGAATGGGCCTTGGGCTGGATTACAGATAACAACCCGGATCTGGAGCTTCATACGGTACCGGTGGACCGGAAGGAAGTTTAAGCGTGTTTGAGTGAAGTGCCGTTGAGTGGCACTGGAACAGGAAGGTAATAAGTGGCAAATTTTTATATTGATTATGAAAATGTTCATAATGAAGGCCTCAAGGGGATTGAACAATTAACCCCAACTGATACCATCTACTTATTTTACAGTGATAAGGCGGATACCCTGAAAATTGATGTCGTGCAGAAAATTATGCAGACTCAGGGGGTTATAAAATTTATGAAAATCGAAAACGGCGTGGAAAATGCCTTGGATTTTCAGTTGATTACCGCCCTTATTTGCGATTATTCAGAGGACAATAATTATTATATTATCAGTCGGGACAAGGGATATGATGCGGCTATAGCCATGGCCCAAAAGCGGGACCGTAAGACGATTTTCCGTTGCAAGGATATCAATATGGCGTTGAAGCACCAAAATAATGAGGCGATTGATGAAAGTGATTTGGATGTTATTACAGAAATAGGTTCAGATGAGACGGTTGCTGAGGTAGAGCCTAAGGAAGCTGCGCTAAATCCGGAGCCGGTGGTGGAACCTGCTGAAGCGGTGGATGAACCAACAGAGCTCCCGGATAATATCTCCGGGGATGAGCAGGCCAAGCGGGCCTATCAGTCCATTTGTACCAAAATCCTTAATACCATCAAGATAAATCACAAGATTTTGATTAACTACCGTCAGGCCGAAAATATTTATAAGGCGCTGCAGGAATCCACCACCAAGATGGAATTCTACCATATGCTGAATAAGATAATGGGCCGTAAGGATGGCAGTGAGCTTTACAAGAAAATCAAGACCATATATAAGGTGCTGCGGGGGATTTACAAAGCCTCAGTAGCTGCCACTGAAATGGCCGGAAATGGTTCAAAGGATACCCAGCCGGTGGCTGAGGTGCGGGAAATCAACCTGGAAGGGGTTGATTGTGAGCGGACCATGATTGAAATCGTTATGGATGCCCTTTCCGAGGATGCCCTTTCCGGGGAGGATGTGGAAGCAGAGGCCGCTGCTATTGTGGCCGCAGTAAAATTGGAGGCCAGTGCGCAGGCAGGAAAGTCAGATGGTGCTCTGGTAGAAAAGTCGACCAGTACTCCGGCCAGGAAAAAATCTTCCGGCAGAGGCGCTAGAAAAAGTCAGCCGGACAAGGATTCAAAAGAAGCAAAGGAAAATAACCAGTCGGAGGAGCGTGCCAAGCGTTCAAGAACGACCCGACCAAGGACCCGCGGTACCAATTATCAGCATCGGACCAAACGGCCAGCCAGACGAACGACTGATAGTACCTCAAATAATCCGAAAAATGCTGACAATAAATAGGTTTCTCAAAACAAGGTCAAATTGACCTTGTTTTTTTATGTTTATGGCAGGAAATATGGCTATTGCCTAGAATATTAACAATGAGTAACTGGCTAATAATATTATGCCATAAGGTTGGACTTACAAGGTTTTATGTAAAGAATTGAGTTAATCATAGAAAAAATAATGGTTGTAATATAGGGTTTGTGGTTCGAATATTGGGTTTGGCAGTAAAACATAAAGTTAAGGGCTTTTCTCGTTGAAATAAGTATTTGTTTCTGTTATAATGGCCCCGTTGCGTATTTATTTGGAACATATCCGTATATTAGGTTTGAAAGATGTGATGGTTTTGCTAGAGGACAGGCACCACATTGCCTTTCAAGCCAGTGAAAGTGTTAATGTGTAGGGGCTGGATATTCACTTAGGTGGATAGCTAGTCTTTTTGTGTTTAATTAAAAATTTTTAGGAGGTTGTATTGAGGTGTTGTTTAATAACATTAAAGTGGCAAGCAAGTTGTTGTTGATAGTAGCAGTATCGGCAGTGGCTATGCTGATTATCAGCTTTTCCGGTTACCGGGCCTTGGATAATGCTGATAAGGGAATGCAAAGCATGTACCAGCGTGAGATGCAAGGGGTACAGCATTTGGGTACGGCTATAGAATTTAGCCGGGTTATGATGGTTAAGACTCTACAGATTATTACGGCTCACGATGTTACGGCAGAACGCATGAGCAGCTGGAAAAAGCAACAAAAGGAAGGCGTTGATAAAGTAGAACAGGCCTTAGCTGAGTATAAAGAAGCTGTAAAGGGCACTCCGGCCGACGATACAGCAGAGATAGACAAGCAGTGGGCTAACTACAAGCAGATTATGGGACAGGCGGTTGATTTGGCCTCTCAGGGTAAAAATGCTGAAGCACAGGCATTGTATGAGGCATCTGGCGCGGCAGCAACCCGTGGCCTTCGTGATGCTTTGCATGGGGCTCAGGATGTGGTAAATGCCCAGGCTGAGGCTGCGGCACAGAATAACAGTGAGGCTAATAGCAGTGCTGCTATGATGATTATCATTATTACTGTTGTTGCAGTAACTGTACAGGCCATTTTCAGCGTATTTACAGCCAAAAATATTACCAGTGCCCTTTCAGTAATGGTTCATATCTGTGAAAAGCTACGGGATGGAGATTTCCGTGGTACAGCAGCTACTTTGGAGCGAGGTGACGAATTTGGCCATCTGTCCAAGGTTCTTTCGGAAATGCAGTACAAGATGGCAACCTATATGAAAGGCATTTATAAAGCCATTCAGGATATTAACGATTCGTCAGGCAACCTTAAAGAGGCCTCTATGCAGTCAGCTCAGGCTTCGGTTCAGTCGGCGGAAGCAGTGGGAGATGCCGCTCATCTGGTTATGTCACAGGAGAATATGCTGAAGGAAAGCCAGGCACTCCTTAATAAGGTTAATGATTCCATACAGTCAATGCGTAGCCATGCCAAGGAGGTTTCCAACAACTCCATGATTGCGGCAGATGAAGCCGAACAGGGCAATAAGGCTTTGGCTGATTCTGTTCGCGAAATTCGTGATGTAGAAGAAACGGTTAGTAGCACCGCGGAAATGGTTACCAGGCTTGGGAGCAGGTCGGAGGAAATTGGTGCTATCGTTGATACTATTTCCCAGATAGCCAGCCAGACCAACCTTTTGGCATTGAATGCCGCTATCGAGGCGGCCCGGGCTGGTGAGCAGGGGCGTGGCTTTTCAGTTGTTGCTGAAGAAGTCCGTAAGTTGGCTGAACAGTCCGAGGAAGCAGCTCATAAGATTGCTGAGCTCATCAATGCTATGCAGAAGGATACTTCTGATGCAGTTACTTCTATGAAGCAAGGGTGTGATGCCGTGGTAAACGGTGCCAAGTCTGTGGAAGATTTGCAGGCAGTGTTTGAACGGATTCATTCGCTGGTCCAGGCAGGTGCCGAAAAGACCAAGGTGATGGATGAAGCCATTGTTCAGGTCAATGAGGATGCACAGAATATTTCCCAGTCTGTTATTGAGATTAACTCCAAGGGGCGGGAAGTTTCCTCCCATATGGAATCTGTTTCGGCGGCTACAGAAGAGCAGTCGGCCTCCTCTGAGGAAATTGCCTCTGCCAGTGAATCTTTGTCCACCATGGCTACAGAACAGAAACAAGCTCTTAGTCAGTTTAGATTCTGATAGATTTGGTATAACAAGTATAAAAAGAATTGGAGAGATGTAAATGAATTCACGAATGAAGAAGAGAACGGCAGCACTCCTTTCAGCGTCTATGCTTCTTATGGGGAGCTGTGGTACAGCTTTGGCGGCGGATGATGATTCGGTTGTGTTGACCAGAGCCGAATACCAGACTTTGATGGATAGAATATCCAAGCTGGAAAGCCGTCTGGACCAAACCGAGAAAAATCAGCAGGCCTCTGAGACCAAGGTGGAGAAGCTGGAAAAAACCACCTCTGATGCTGAGGCAAAGGCTAAAAAGGACAAGGCTATGGACTGGAAGTTCTCCGGTGATATCCGGGCCAGAGCTATAGTTGAGCGTGGTACCAATGGTGCCAACTATACCTATCGAGTACGGTTGAAGGGTGAAAAGCCTATTACGGAAGATTTGAAGTTTGTGTTCCGTGATGTTATGATGAACGAAAATCCGACTGGTGTCACCGGCAGCTCCTATGTGTCAAATAATGGTGTTATGAAGCAGTCTTCCAGCAAGGAGTCCTTCAACAAATTTGATAATGCTTACTTTATGATTTCCAACATTGGTGGCAAGAAAGAGAATACGGTTAAGATTGGCCGGTTTGGCCATAGCTTTGGTACTACCGGCTATTGGTCAGGTGAGTGGACTTATGGTATGTATGATGGTGTTGAGTTTGCTACTAAATCCGGCAAGCTGAAGTGGGGCTTCGGTTTCGGTGACTGGGGGGCTGCCAATGAACCTACCGGTGACAGCTTTAATGTAGCAACCGGCGAGGTGAAACCGGGCACTGATACCCTGGGCACTACTGGTTCCAAGATTGAGCGCAACTATTTTGCCAAGCTTAATTATGCCCCTACCAAGAATGACAACATCAATGTATGGCATCTGCGGGAGACCGGTGGCGACAGCAGCCCGCGGGATTACAATCTCCTTGGTGTTGGGTTTACCCACAACTTTGACAAGGTTTGGTCCCTGTCAGCTGATTTCTCCAGAAACTCCGGCAAGGATGATAGCCTGCGTCACGATGGTAAGGTGGCAGTTCTGTCCTGGAACAAGGCCACTTACAGCAAGCCACACAGCTACGGTGCTAAGTTCTACTACATCAATGTTGATAGCGTCAATGTTGGTAAGGCGGGTACCAGTGTGCTGATTCCGCGCAACGATAACACTGGTTGGGGTATCAGCTTCCACTATACTATCGCCCGTAACCTGATGTTTGATATCTTCGGTGAGTTTAAGATGAAGAAAAAGAGTACCGGTGCGGATCTTGGCAACTACTATCGGGCTCAGCTCAGTGCACAGTTCTAAGCGGAAAAATATTTATTCAAGGAAACAAGGCCAATTTTGGCCTTGTTTTTTTGTGGAAAAGAAGGATTATATCGGGGGGATGGGGAATTTTCCTGCTTGAGGAGTTTTGAGAATATTGTAGGAGGGTGAAGTATGACGATAAAAAAAGTCGGATTTATTGGCACTGGTGTAATGGGCAGCAGTATGGCCCGACACCTGTACAAGGCAGGCTTTGAGGTGACGGTTTATAACCGGACCAAGGCCAAAGCGCAGCCTTTGCTGGATGAAGGTATGAAATGGAGCGATTCGCCGGCGGAGATGGCTAGGTCTGTGGATGCAATTATTTCCATTGTTGGTTATCCAAAGGATGTGGAAGAGACTTATCTGGGGGAGCAGGGAGTCCTGTCCACAATGCAGTCAGGGTTAATTATTGATATGACTACATCCAGTCCGAAAGTGGCCAAGAAAATCTATGAAGCTGCCAAGGCTAAAGGCATAAGCTCCTTGGATGCGCCTGTGTCCGGGGGTGACTTGGGGGCCAAAAATGCTACGCTGGCCATTATGGTAGGTGGTGATGAGACGGCCTTCGATGAAGCTAAACCGTTATTTGAGGCTATGGGGAAGACTATCAATTATTTTGGTCCGGCCGGTTCCGGGCAATATACCAAAATGGCCAATCAGATTGCCATTGCCGCCGGTATGCTGGGGGTGGCCGAATCACTGGTTTATGCCAAAAAAATGGGCCTTGATCCTCAGAAGGTGCTGGAGACAATCGAGACAGGGGCGGCTGGTTCCTGGTCATTATCCAATTTAGGACGACGCATGATAAAGGGAGATTATGCGCCGGGCTTTTATATTAAGCACTTTATCAAGGATATGCGCATTGCCATTGAATCAGCTGAGGAAGCCGGCCTAGAACTGCCAGGGCTATTAAAAACCAAGGAGCTGTACGATATATTGTCGGCCAAGGGAATGGATGATAATGGCACCCAGGCCATATTCAAATGGTATTTGAAACAGTAAAATGGGACTTGCTCAGTGGGAGCTTTAAAATCCAACTGAATGCAGCAGAATAATTCTTGGATTGTTCCCACCTACGAGGCGGGAGCCTTAGCACCCGCCAGCGCAGTGTAAAAAGTGGGAGATATAGCCTGTTTTTCACGGAAGATAAAGGCTAAATTGGACAAACCGTCCTGTCTATGCTATTATACTAGCAGTGTACATCAAAGAGAGGAGAAATGACACATATGACAAAAGCAGAATTAGTTGCAAAAATTGCTGAAAAGGCAGAATTGACTCAGAAGAATGCAGGTGCTGCATTGAAGGCTACCTTGGATTCCATCCAGGAAGCACTGGTTGCTGGCGACTCTGTACAGATGATTGGCTTTGGTACCTTTAAGGTAAGTGAGCGTTCCGCTCGCACTGGCCGTAACCCTCAGACTGGTGAGGAGATTAAAATCCCAGCAGCTAAGGTTCCTGCTTTCAAGGCTGGTAAGGCTCTGAAGGATGCTGTAAACAAATAATTATTTTGTGATGCACTATTGGCTCCCGGCTTGTCCGGGGGCTTTTTTCATGCAAAAAAACCTCTGTAATCAGGTATTTCACCTGATTACAGAGGTTTTTGCCAGCTGGAGTATATAAACTAATAAGCTGTTTTAGTGGGCTGTGGCGAGGATAGTGTAGAGAACCAGCTGTAGGGAAGCTACAAATTTCGCCACGGAAGAAATGGTGTTGATAAAATCCATATCCCGGTCCGACATTCTGATAAATCGTTTCAGTACATCATCCTTGATGTTAGGTGCCTGAATAGCGGCAGAAATCTTGATGGTTTGCCTGAGAGACATAATTTGCTCCACAATAAACACCAACACAAAAGCGATAAATAGCAGTATCCGAAGATAAAAATGGCTTTCAGCGGTGTAGGCGTAAGTATATGTCAGATAAAAACCGATAAGATCTAAAATCAGCATCGCAGCATACAGGAAAAACATGGCCTTGGCAACGCCGGATGGCGAAACCATATGACACATTTCCAGTAGTTCACGGCGAATTTCGTCCCGATCTTCCTCCCGGTTTTTCTTTAAAAGTACATGATATAGCGTATAGCTGTTTATTAAAATCCAGATAAGTGCAAAAAGATATATGACTTCCATGTCTATCCTCCTTTATTTTATACATCACTTGTATTATAACAGTTTTATTTGGAAAATAATAGTTGGTGATGTGGTAAAAAGGCTTGACTTTTTAAATGATATAGCATACCATAAATTCGTAAACTGAATATGAACTCATCAAGAGCAGTGGAGGGACTGGCCCTGTGAAGCTGCGGCAACCATTGATTGTATATCAAAACGGTGCTAATTCCTGATGGCGTTATGCCATAAGATGAGAGCCTTTGTAAACTCTCTCTGGGCAGAGGGTTTTTTTATTAGGAATATACGGATTGCTTCTCTGGCGGAGTATCCGTTATGGATGAGGTAAATTCAGACAATTGTTTTACTATATTGCTTTATTACAAGGAGGCGTTTTAATGGGTAAGCGTTTATTGTTTACTTCCGAATCTGTTACTGAGGGACATCCTGACAAGATTGCTGACCAAATTTCTGACAGCATTCTCGATGCTATTCTGGCCCAGGACCCATATGGCCGGGTAGCCTGTGAAACATTGGTAACTACCGGTCAGGCTCATATAGCCGGCGAAATTTCCACTGAATGTTATGTTGATATTTCCAAGATTGTTCGGGAAACTGTTCGGAGAATTGGTTATACCCGGGCTAAGTATGGTTTTGATGCTGATACCTGTGGTATTCTTATTTCTCTGGATGAGCAGTCTCCGGATATTGCTCAGGGCGTAGATAAGGCTTTGGAAGCCCGTGAGGGTGATATGAGCGAAGAGGAGGCAACTGGTGCCGGGGATCAGGGGATGATGTTTGGCTATGCCTGCAATGAGACCCCTGAGTTTATGCCAACCCCTATTGCTTTGGCTCATCGTCTGTCCCGTCGTCTGACTGAGGTGCGCAAGAACGGTACATTGCCATATCTCCGTCCGGATGGCAAGACCCAGGTTACTGTGGCTTATGAAAACGGCAAGCCGGTAGCCATTGATACCATTGTAATCTCCACTCAGCATGATGAGAAGGTTACCTTGGAGCAAATCCGTAAGGATTTGATTGAGCATGTAGTTAAGCCGGTTATTCCGGCTGAGTTGCTTAGCGACGAAACCAAGTATTTCATTAACCCGACCGGCAAGTTCGTTATTGGTGGCCCACAGGGTGACTGCGGTCTCACTGGTCGAAAGATTATTGTTGATACTTATGGCGGTATGGCCCGTCATGGTGGTGGTGCTTTCTCCGGTAAGGATCCAACAAAGGTGGACCGTTCCGGTGCCTATGCTGCCCGCTATGTGGCCAAGAATATTGTTGCAGCTGGTTTGGCTGATAAAGCAGAGGTTCAGCTGGCTTACGCCATTGGTGTAGCGCTGCCTGTATCCATTATGGTTGATACCTTTGGTACTGGCAAGGTTGATGACCGCACACTGGAGGAATTGGTTCGGAAGAACTTTGATCTGCGTCCGGCTGGCATTATCAAGATGCTGGATTTACGGCGGCCAATTTACGCCCAGACAGCAGCTTATGGTCATTTCGGCCGCACTGATGTTGATCTCCCGTGGGAGCATACGGATAAGGCTGATGCATTGAAGGCTCAGGCTGGTATCTGATACAACAAAAAGTAAATTTTACATAAAGCCTGTTCTTTCCAGTGTTGAAAGAACAGGCTTTTTATGGTATGATATTGCAGTTAGAGTGTGTATAGTTTAATTGAAAGTGAGGCGAGAATTTGCCAGCTATTACCTATGAACTTATAAAACAGGATGAAGCAACCGGTGCCAGAGCGGGTATAATTCATACTCCCCACGGAAGCTTCCCTACGCCTATTTTTATGCCGGTGGGGACTCAGGCCTCGGTAAAGGCGGTTTCGCCGGAGGAATTGAAGGAGTTGGGCGCAGGGATTATCCTCAGCAATACATATCATTTGTTTTTGCGGCCGGGCTCTGAGCTGGTCAGACAGGCTGGTGGCCTTCATAAATTTATGAATTGGGACGGAGCTATTCTTACCGATAGTGGTGGCTTCCAGGTGTTCAGTCTGGGAGATTTGCGGAAAATTACCGAAGAAGGGGTGACTTTCCGTTCCCATATAGATGGTTCCAAGAAATTCCTGTCACCGGAGGTTTCCATGAAGGTGCAGATGGACTTGGGG
>CADACU010000028.1 GCA_902786545.1 uncultured Anaerovibrio sp. | reverse complement strand
GGTACATAGCGGATGGTGCCCTGGCGTAGCCTGTTGCGTCGTTTTGCTTCATCCAAACCAACGGAATTGAAGTCAATTACCAGCAGCTTATAGTGATGTTTTTCTGTCAGTCCTTTAACATAATTTATCAGATATTCATTCATAAAGGTGGCATCAAAAAATGTCACCCCACCATGGTCCATGCGGCTTTCCAACAGCTCATAGGCCAGCTGCCAGGCTTTGTCTGACACCTGCTGATTTATTTCATAATATCCCTGGGGTGTTTTGACCGGGTTGGACAGCAACAGGCGCAGCCGGTCAGTGGCTATGGAATAATCCTCCAGCTGATGTTCCTTGAGCCAGGTACTTTTGCCGCTGCCGGGTACCCCCCGCAGCAGAACTACTATATTATCTTTCAGGTTAATATTCATAATAACTCATTCCTCAATCTGTAGAACTAATAGCAGATTGTTTCTAATTAACATATATCATTCTACAGCAATAGGGTGGAAAGTCAAGTTAAAAGTATGCATATATTAAATAAATTTATGAATAATGTTGTATTTTATTAAATATATTAAATTAAAATACAAATTTTCTTAAAAATATTATATAATAGCCGTGAAAGAAGGTGGATATATGCCTGTATTTAAAAAATCCATGCTGATATTGCTGGTTATTGTTTTGGGGGCAGCGATGGGGACTTATTACAGTCTGGCTGAGGATGATAATGAACCAATGGAAACGGCTACGGCCCAGGTAACCGACTCGGTGCCAGCGGACAATTTTGCTGTATATGTTTGTGGAGCGGTGAAAAACCCGGGGGTAGTACTGCTAAGCCCTGCCAGTCGGGTATCCGATGCGGTAAATAGCTGTGGTGGGGTGTTGCCCAACGCTGATACGGAGAAAATCAATATGGCCCAGCCCATCAAGGATGGTATGCAGATAACTGTGCCGGATAAAGGTCAGGGAACGGGAAATAAACCGACGGACAGCCCGGTGAGCGCCGGGGATAAGGTGAACATCAATCAGGCCGGTGTGGATGAATTGACAAAAATTCCCGGGGTGGGCAAGGCCACCGCTCAGCGAATAATTGATTACAGAACCCAAAACGGCCCCTTCACAGAACTGGAGGATTTAATGAAAATCAAGGGGATAGGCAAGGCCAAGTTTGAAAAAATGGCCCCAAGGATAACCTTATGAAAACGCGGGAAGGACAATATCCCAAGACATTTATCAATATCTTATTGGTGGCATTGGCAACTGGTATTTTCCTGGGGAGACATTGGGGGATATCAACGGAATTATATGGTATAGCTTGGGGGGCATTCATCGGATTATTTATCAGCACGCTGCTGTTGCTATACCATAGTAGCAACTATACAGGCATAATGTTGATACTACTGGTCGTAATGCTGGGCTGGTTACGGACTTCTGCTTGTTTATATATTAGTGAAAATGACATTGAAAAATGGGCAGAGCAGGACATTACCCTGATAGGGGATTTGCAGGAAGAACCAGTGGTCAGACAGGATGCTACAGGGGCGCTGCATATAAAATATATTGTAGGAAATATAGTGATAATCCAGGGAGCAAATCAACAGCATTGTCAGAATAATATCATAGTGTACGGACGGGATAACTCCTTTGATATGAAGCGGGGCTTATTACCAGAGGGAGACTTTGGCTTTGAACAGTATGGTCGGATTGGGGATAAGATAAAAGTCAGTGGCAAGCTGATGAAGCTTCATGATTACCAAAATCCTGGGCGCATGGATGTGGTGATGGCTAATTATGCCCGTAATATTCATGGTCAGCTGTCTGCCAGCAAATACAGTATTGAATTAACGGGCCAGGAGAAGCATTTTTGGGGCAGATTGGCCGGGAATATACGCCATCTGTATAAAACCAGTATGGATGCAGTAATGCCCAAAACGGATAGTGCAGCTATTTTTGCCATGCTCTTTGGCGGGTATGGTGGCATCAGGCCAGAATTGTTGGAGGCCTTTACTGTTACGGGACTTATCCATATTTTGTCCGTTTCCGGGTCCCATATAACCCTAATGGCCGGGGTAGCTCAGGTTCTGGGAAAGGTGTTGGGCTGGTCGGGGCGTATGACTGCCTTGGTTGCTACTATAATTATAATGTTGTACAGTCTGTTGGCGGGACTGGTCATTCCTGTTGTGCGGGCAGCTATCATGGGAATATTGACTTTAGTGGCCCTGACTTTGGGACGGGAACGGGATGCTCAGCATATATTGAGTCTAACAGCTGGGGGAATATTGTTGCTTTGGCCCTTGTCCCTGTATGACATCAGTTTCCAGTTGTCCTTTGGGGCTACTGCCGGGCTTTTGTATCTCTCACCAAGGCTACAGGGGCTTTTTAGTCAAAGACTGCCCCGGTTTATATCCGGGAGTCTGGCAGTGACCATGGGGGCCCAACTGGCAGTGCTGCCCTTTATTGCCTGGTATTTTAATGTCGTATCCCTTAGCTCCTTGTTAGCCAATATTCTTGTAGCCCCGCTGGTGGAGTTTATTATTGTCATCAGTCTGCTGGCGGGAATCATTGTTGGGTTGTTGCCAGTGGTCGGCAAGCTGATTTATATGAGCGCCAGCTTGCTATTGGGCCTTTCATATGAGCTTTCCCGGTGGATTGCCCGATTGCCGGGCAGTCAGATTTATGTGCCGGCCCTGAACTACCCGATGTGGATTATTTATTACGCTGTATTGGGGCTTTATTCCTTGCCGGCAGATAATAAGGAGTATATTTGGAATAAAACCAGGCAGGCAATAAAACTGGCCAGAGGCCGGGAGCAGTATATAATAGGATTGGCAGCTATAATTATAATTATCGTTAGCTGCGTGGTGTGTTGGATACAGCCAAAGGAACTGCAAGTACACTTTATTGATGTAGGGCAGGGGGATGGATGTAGGGCAGGGGGATGCGGCATTGATTATTACACCTAATGGACGGGCTTTTATGATTGATACCGGAGGTACCCGTAAGGGGAGTTATGATATTGGCGCCAGGGTGGATGTACCTTATTTGCTGCATTATGGTGTGCGGAAACTGGATTTTATTATGCTGACCCACGCCCACGATGATCATGCCAAGGGCGTAGGTGGGATTTTGGGGAAAATTCCGGTGGGGACAGTACTGATTGGCCATGAGGGCTTGGCTGAATACCAGAAGGCCTTTGGGGGGAGCCAGCTGGTTGTATGTGCGCCCCTTCAGGAAGATACGGAAATGACCGTGGACGGCGTGAAAATCCAGATATTATACGCTCCGATAAACGGCAATTTGGCGGGCGGGATGACGGGAAATGAGTTTTCCAATGTTATTAAAATTTCTTACGGTATGCATAGCTTTTTGTTTACCGGTGATTTGACTGCCGAGCATGAGCAACGATTGGTGCAGCAGGGGAAAGACCTGCACAGTACGGTTTTAAAGGTGGGGCATCATGGCAGCAATACATCCAGTAGCGAAGCCTTTTTGCAAATGGTCAACCCCAGCTGGTGTGTAATCAGTGTGGGCTATGGTAATAGCTTTGGCCATCCCCATAAGGAAATAGAGAAAAGACTTAAGCAATATACCAGCCAATATATATACCGAACTGATCGGGACGGGGCAGTGGTTTTTCGGACCGATGGGAAGCGTATGAGGATGGAAACTGCTGGTGACCATTGATAATGATAAAGGAGGATTCTGCTTTTGCATTTAGGACAGAAAGTAGTGTATTATTATCATAGGTGATGGTATGAATTACGGAGAATTTAGAACAAAACTGAAAAAGGGCCAGACGAGCCAGCTGTATTTGTTGGCCGGGGAGGAAGGCTATTATATAGAACGGGCGGAAAAGGCTATATTAGCGACGGTTTTTCCAGCCGGGGTCCGGGATGAAGATGTGCAGCTGGTGGATGGCAATATCTCTATCAACGAACTGATTTCGCTAATAGAAACCGTACCCTTTTTTTCGGAAAAAAATGTCATCATTATTCGGGATGCGGATTTTTTCAAAGCGCAAAAAAAATCGGCGGATGGTGATGAACCACAGCCAGCCCCCCAAAAGTCATCCGCTGAAAACCGGCTATACAGTTTGTTTGCCAATATGCCGGAGTTCAATATTGTAATTTTTGAGTTAAAAAGCAAACCGGATAAGCGGAAAAAGCTTTTTAAGGAATTTGCCCGTTTTGGGCAGGTGATGGAAGCTGAGCCGGTAAAATCGTACAATATTGATGACTGGCTTCATGGAAAGCTTCAGGAAATACACAAAAATATGGACAATGAGGCTCACGCCTACTTTGCCAGGGTCGTTGGAATAATGGACAAAATCCCGTTGGGATTTTTGGACAAGGAAATGGACAAGCTGGCCATGTTTATGGGGCCGGAGCAGAAGCTGATAACCAGGGAAATTATGGCGAAGATGTTTTCGGATATTCCGGAAATTGATAGCTTTGCCATGAATGATGCCATTGGCCAGCATGATATAAAAAGAGCCCTGTATTTGTTCAAAAAACAACAGGACAAAGGGGTGTATATTGTGGGCATCCTTGGTCCGTTGATTTATTATGTGCGTCAGCTTTGGCAGGCCAGGACTATGCTGCAAAAAGGCCTTCGGGATAAGGCGTTGGGGCAGTTTATCGGCGTAAACAATCCCTATATTCTCAAAAAAATTACCAAGGAATGTCAGAGCTTTTCAGATGCAACGCTAAAAAAAGCATTTTTGCAGCTGGCAGAAGCGGATTTGGGGGCCAAAACCGGTCGGCTGGACTCCGCCGAGGTGGAAGCAATAATTATTGGCCTTTGCAGAGGAGACGCCTGATATAGTCGTTTGTTTATGTGGAAATCTGGAGGTGTTGGTAATGAAAAAGATGACGGCTGCATGGATGGCTGTTCTGTTGCTGTTGATCATGACTATACCGGCCGTGGCGGCAACTCCTATCAATCAGGACGGGTATTACAAGGGGATTAAGCTGTGTGGTAAGGTGCGGGTAGTGGAACACTTTGGCGATGTTAAGGTGAAGGTGGTCGAGGCATTTCCGGATCTTAAGGTGAAGGTGGTAGATGCCTTCCCTGATAAAATTGGTGAGTGGAAATTCGTGGAGTATGGTGAGGATTTCACTATACAATTCGTAGAAAGCTTTCCTGATATCAAAATAAAATATGTGGATGCCTTTCCTGGGGTGAACTAGGCGTAGCACTTGCGTATATTTTTACATACCAAAAAGGGGACTTGGAAAAATCAAAACTTTTCCAAATCCCCTTTTATTTCAGTGCAAAACATTATGCCATCGCGTTAACCTTGCGAGCTAAACGGGACTTCTTGCGGCTTGCAGCATTCTTGTGATAAACATGGTTTGCAGCAGCCTGATCGATAGTCTTACAAGCAAGTGCAAGGAGGGCCTTTGCTTCTTCAGCGTTACCAGCCTCAACAGCATCCAAAACCTTGCGGGAAGCAGTTCTTACACGAGACTTCTCAGCCAGGTTCTTAGCACGGCGCTTTGCGTCAGTCTTTACGCTCTGGATAGAAGATTTAATATTTGGCAATTAGTTCACCTCATTCTCACCACAATAGAACCCTTGCTTATTGCTGGTATGGAGTGGTATAATAATTTGTCTTATTATGTATATTTGGAAGGACGAGATTATGGATACAAAGAAAATTCGTAATTTTTCAATAATAGCCCATATTGACCACGGTAAATCGACTATTGCCGACCGGCTGATTGAATATACCGGCACCCTGTCCAAGCGGGAAATGGCAGATCAGGTGTTGGATAATATGGATTTGGAGCGGGAACGGGGAATTACCATCAAGGCCCAGACCGTACGGATTGACTATCGGGGCAAGGATGGGGAAATGTATTGCCTCAATTTGATTGATACTCCTGGTCATGTGGATTTTACCTATGAGGTTTCCCGTAGCTTGGCTGCCTGCGAAGGAGCACTGCTTATCGTGGATGCAGCTCAAGGGGTTGAGGCTCAGACCCTGGCCAATGTGTATATGGCCCTTGAACATGATCTGGAAATTATTCCTATTATAAATAAGATAGATTTGCCAAGTGCCGATCCGGAACGGGTAAAGCAGGAAATTGAGGATGTTATCGGACTGGATGCTTCCGATGCTATTCTAGCTTCGGCCAAAACCGGTGAGGGCATTGAGGCAATCCTTGATGCTATTGTTGAACGGATTCCGGCGCCAGCTGGTGTGGCTGATAAGCCATTAACTGCCTTGATTTTCGATTCATATTTTGATGCCTATAAAGGGGCCATTGCCCATATCCGTATTATGGATGGTGTCCTGAAAAAGGGTATGGGATTAAAGATGATGGCTACCGGCAAGGTGTTTGAAGCGACGGAAATAGGTTGCTTCCGCCCGGCCACCATGGAACTGGATGAACTGGGCCCAGGTTCGGTAGGTTATTTGGCTGGTTCGCTGAAGCAGGTCCGGGATGTCCGGGTAGGCGATACGGTGACATTGGCGAATGGTGGCGCAGCGGAACCACTACCTGGTTATCGAGGTGTTACGCCGATGGTGTATTGTGGCCTTTACCCAGTGGACAGTGCAGACTACGATAATTTAAAGGATGCGCTGGAAAAGCTGCAGCTGAACGATGCCGCCTTGGTATTTGAGCCGGAAACCTCAGTGGCTTTGGGCTTTGGTTATCGGTGTGGCTTTCTGGGATTGCTCCATATGGATGTTATTCAGGAACGATTGGAGAGGGAATATAATCTGAAGCTTATTACCACTGCCCCAAGCGTTATTTACCATGTATATAAAACCGATGGGGAAATGGTGAAGGTGGACAACCCATCTGATTTGCCGGCACCGACCACCATTGAACATATCGAGGAACCATTTGTAAAGGCGACTGTTATTGTGCCAAACGATTTTGTTGGGGCAGTAATGGAGATATCCCAGAACAAACGGGGGGAATTCAAGGGAATGGATTATCTGGATGTAAACCGGGTAATGATTGTTTATCACATTCCACTCAGTGAAATAATATATGATTATTTTGATAAGCTGAAATCCTCTACCAGGGGCTATGCCTCCCTGGATTACGAATTGGCAGATTATCAGCCGGCCAAGCTGGTGAAGCTGGATATTCTCCTGAATGGTGACCCGGTGGATGCTCTGTCAACTATCGTTCATGTGGATAATGCGGCCAGCCGGGGGCGTTCGCTGGCTGCCAAATTAAAGACTATTATTCCACAGCAGATGTTTGAAATTCCAATTCAGGCAGCTATTGGTAATAAGATTATTGCCCGGGAAAATGTCAGAGCCATGCGAAAGGATGTATTGGCCAAGTGCTATGGTGGCGATATTACCCGTAAGCGGAAGCTGCTGGAAAAGCAAAAGGAAGGCAAGAAGCGGATGAAGGCCGTGGGCCGGGTAGAGGTACCACAGGAAGCATTTATGGCCATACTCAATATAGAGTAAGGGGATACTAGTTGGGAATGGTGGTTGTCCTACGACAACCACTTTTAATTTGAGGTGCAAGTGATGGAATCTAATTTTGGCATATATATTCATATTCCTTTTTGCAAACAGAAATGCTTCTATTGCGATTTTCCATCCTTTGCGGGACGGGAGCGGCTTATTGATAGTTATTTGGCGGAACTTTCCCGGGAAATGGAATTGACAGCCCTGAAATACGGTCAAGACGGCAAAATGGCGCCTTATACGGTGTATATCGGCGGCGGTACGCCCAGCTTGCTGGATACGGCCCAGCTGGCCAGATTGTTTTCGGCCGCAAATGAGCATATCCGTTTTGACCAGGTGGCTGAATTTACCATTGAGGCCAATCCTGGCACCCTTACAAAAGACAAGCTGCGTTTGATGAAGGCATCTGGGGTGAACCGGATTAGTATCGGCGTGCAAAGCTTTGATGATAACTGCCTGAAGAAAATTGGGCGAATTCATCGGGCAGGGGACGCAATAGAATGTATTAAATTGGCCCAAAGCCTTGGCTTTTATAATATAAGTCTGGATTTAATGTATGGCCTGCCGGGACAGAATATGGATACGCTTAAGCAATCCATTGAACAGGCTATAGCCTTGCAGGTGCAGCATATATCCGTTTATGGCTTGCAACTGGAAGATGGGACGGTTTTTGCCCGTCAGCAGGCTATGGGTAAATTGCAGCTACCCACTGATGAGCTGGTGGAAAACATGTACGACTATATTGCGGCGACATTGCCGGCTGGTGGCTATAACCGGTATGAGATTTCCAATTATGCTTTGTCGGGCTATGAAAGCAAGCATAACAGCCTATACTGGCAGGATGTACCATATTTGGGGTTTGGCGCAGGGGCCCACGCCTATTGGCAGGTGAATCGATATGAAAATCCCACCAATATCGATGCCTATATGGCGATGGTAAGGCGGGGGGAGATTTTATCAAATATCGAGGAAAAAGTGGATGAAAAAGCCCATATGGAGGAATTTTGCTTTCTGGGGCTGCGGATGACCAAGGGAATTGATAAGGAAAAATTTAGGGAAACATTCAATAAGGACATTTATGCGGTTTTCGGTGATGGCATAAAAGAAATGCTGGACAAGGGCTTTTTGCAGGAAAAAGATGGAGCATTGTCTTTAACGACAATAGGTATGAAATATGGCAATATTGTATTTGGTGCATTTATAACGGGTGAGTAGATGCTTCATATCATCTAAAAACTCCCCATAGACATCGTTTAATATGTCTATGGGGAGTTTTATTCTGTCTAAATGGAGTGTTTACTCTTCATTTATAATTGATGTGGCATCGTTGGAAACCTGCTGACATTGTGTTGCAACCTGCTGGGTTGTTTCGGAAATATGCTGAATAACATCGTTGATGACCTGTACTTTTTCCCGTACCTGCTTTGATATATCGGTCATTCCACTTACTTCCTTGGCAACTAACTGCTGGCTCTTTTGAGTTTCCTGCACTGTTTCATTGGATTCTTGCGCCAGCTTGCGAACTTCCTCTGCTACTACCGCGAAACCGCGTCCATGTATTGCTTATTAGACAGTTGGATAAAAAAATCCTGCCATATTTCGGACCAATTATGAAGATTTATATATATAAAAGTCAAATATTTTATATTGACTTATTGACTTTTTGTTTTTATGTGGTATAGTTTGTATAGAAGTTAGCACTCAGTGAAGTGGAGTGCTAACAACAGGAGGCTAAAATATGATTGATGAGAGAAAGCAGCATATACTGCAAGCCGTCATTCAGGATTATATAGCGTCAGCTGAACCAGTTGGTTCACGAACTTTAGCCCGCAAGTATGATTTGGGAGTAAGTCCTGCTACTATCCGCAATGAGATGGCGGATTTGGAAATGTTGGGCTATCTGGAGCATATCCACACTTCCTCTGGCCGGATTCCTTCATCCAAAGGATACAGGCTGTATGTGGATTCGCTTTTGCCGGTTCAGCCAATGACTGACCAGGAAAAGGCCGTGATAGATAAATGGTATAAGACTAAGGTTCAGCGCATTGATCAGGTGTTTCAGGAAACGGCCAAGTTGATTTCCAAAATGACCAAGAATGTGTCCCTGGTACTGGCCCCCCAGATTTCCAAGGCGGCGTTCCGCTGTATGCAGTTTTTGCCTCTGGACGATCATCGGGTTATAGCGGTACTGATGACTGATGCCGGATTTGTGGAAAACCGTATTATGGAAATGCCGGATGGGTCAACCTTTGAGGATTTCCAGCGGATGGCCAAGGTAGCAAATGGACATCTGGCTGGGCATACTTTGGAAAAGATTCACACCAAGAGCCTGAAACAGATTGAAGCCGTCATTGGTGACAGTGGCCTCTATAATTCCGCCCTTGATTTAATCAGCAACGCCCTTACTTCGGACCGGAAGGAAAGGCTGTATCTGGGGGGGACCACGGAGCTTATGGCACAGCCGGAGTTCCATGATGTAAACAAGGTTAAGGAAATTCTGCTGATGCTGGAGGAAGACCAGCTGATGAAGGATATTATCCGGTCGCATTTGGGGGACGGCTTGACCGTTTCTATTGGACAGGAAAATGAGTATAGCGGCATCAAGGATTGCAGTATTATTACTGCTACTTACCATCTGGATGGCGAGCTGCTGGGTTCCCTGGCGGTGCTTGGGCCAACCAGAATGGAGTATGGCCGGACCATGTCGCTGTTAAATTATATGAACCAAAATCTCAATGAAGTCGTAAAACGGCTGAATTGGTAGAACAATAAAGAGGTGAAAAACTGGAATGCCTTTTGATAAAGACAAGCTGAAAAAAAAGGATGAAGAACGATTAGAGGAAATGCAGAGGGAGATTGATGAACATGAGAAATCTTCTGATGAAATTGAAGATAACCCAGCCGATGCGGTTGTAGAGGATGCGCCTGAGGAAAAGGATGAGCTGGAGGTCCTGAAGGAAAAGGTGGCCGAGGATGAGGAAAGATACAAGCGCCTTCAGGCTGACTTTGAAAACTTCCGTCGCCGGACCCGTCAGGAAAAAGAGGAGTTGTCTTCCCTGGTGGTGCAGAACTTCATTACAGAGTTGTTGCCAATGGTTGATAACTTCGAACGGGCACTTAGCGCTGAGGCTAAAGATGTAGCTTCCTTCCAGCAGGGAGTAGAAATGATTTTTGGCCAAATGATGGATGTGCTGAAAAATCGTGGCTTAGAACCGATTGTAACTCAGGATGCCAAGTTTGATCCGAATTTCCATCAGGCTGTGATGCGGGTGGAGAATCCGGAGCTGGAGGATGACACCATAGCGGCAGAGCTGCAAAAGGGCTACATGGTAAAGGGCAAGGTTATTCGCCCGGCCATGGTGCAGGTTGTATCTAATTAAATTTGTTTGTAACTTTAAGGAGGAAATAAATTATGTCTAAGATTATTGGTATTGATTTGGGAACTACAAATTCCGTTGTATCCGTTATGGAAGGTGGCGAGCCTACAGTTATCACCAACCCTGAGGGCAGCCGCATCACTCCATCTGTTGTTGGTTTCACTAAGACCGGTGAGCGTCTGGTAGGTCAGTTGGCCAAGCGCCAGGCTGTTTCCAACCCGGATCGTACAATCGCTTCCATTAAGCGTCACATGGGTGAGAAGAACTACACCGTTACTGTAGATGGTAAAAGCTATACTCCACCAGAGATTTCTGCAATGGTTCTCCAGAAGCTGAAGGCTGATGCTGAGGCTTATTTGGGGGAGACCGTTTCTCAGGCGGTAATAACTGTTCCGGCTTACTTCAATGATAGCCAGCGTCAGGCTACCAAGGATGCCGGTCAGATTGCCGGATTGGATGTTCTCCGTATCATCAATGAGCCTACTGCAGCTGCATTGGCTTATGGTATTGATAAGGATGAGTCCCACACCGTATTGGTATTTGACTTGGGCGGCGGTACCTTCGATGTATCTATTCTGGATATTGATGGTGGTATGTTTGAGGTTCGGGCTACCAATGGTGATACCCATCTGGGCGGCGATGACTTTGACCAGGCGGTTATGAATTGGATTGTTGAGGAATTCAAGAAAGAAAATGGCATTGATTTGTCTGCTGATAAGATGAGTGCCCAGCGAGTAATCGAGGCCGCTGAAAAGGCTAAGATTGAGCTGTCCAGCATGATGTCCACCAATATCAACCTGCCATTTATCACAGCTGATGCATCCGGTCCTAAGCATTTGGATCTGACCCTTACCCGGGCCAAGTTTGATGAACTGACTGCTGATTTGGTAGAGCGTACTATGATTCCTACCCGCAAGGCTATGGAAGATGCAGGCCTGTCCGGCAGTGATATTGATAAAATTTTGCTGGTTGGTGGTTCTTCCCGTATTCCAGCTGTTCAGGAAGCTATAAGAAAGTATTTGGGCAAGGAGCCACATCGCGGCATTAACCCAGATGAATGTGTATCTGTTGGTGCAGCTATTCAGGGCGGCGTTCTCTCCGGTGATTATGATGAGAAGGGCGTTGTACTGTTGGATGTAACTCCGCTTTCCCTGGGTATCGAAACCTTGGGTGGGGTCTGCACCAAGATAATTGAGCGCAACACTACTATCCCTACTTCCAAGAGCCAGGTGTTCTCTACTGCCGCTGATAACCAGCCATCCGTTGAGATTCATGTTCTGCAGGGCGAGCGTGAAATGGCAGCCGGCAACAAGACTTTGGGCCGGTTCAACCTTACTGATATTCCACCAGCACCACGGGGAATCCCTCAGATTGAAGTTAAATTTGATATTGACTCCAACGGTATCGTGCATGTATCTGCCAAGGATTTGGGTACCGGCAAGTCCCAGAATATTACCATTCAGTCTGACAGCGGCATGAGCAAGGAAGATATTGACCGTATGGTTAAGGAAGCTGAGGCTCACGCAGCTGAGGATAAGAAGCAGAAGGAAAAGATCGAAATCCGCAACAATGCTGATTCCATGGTATACCAGGCAGAGAAGGTTGTTAAGGAAATGGGCGATAAGGCTGATGCTGCCCAGGTTGAGAAGGTTAAGGCCGGCATTGAAAAGGTCAAGGAAGCGCTGAAGGGCGAGGATAACGACGCTATCAAGAAGGCCACCGAGGAACTTCAGCAGCCACTGTACGAAATCAGTGCAGCAGCATATCAGGCTGCCCAGCAGGCTCAGCAGGCCCAGGGTGGTCAGACTGATGCCGGGGCTCAGAAGGCAGCTAATGATGATAATGTAGTTGACGCTGATTTTACTGAGGTAAAAGAGGATAAATAATACTTGATGGTATGTATTGAGTGTTTGAGGTAATGTAGAATATGGGCTGCTGCCGAAGAAAGGTGGCAGCCCATACTTGAGATAAGGTGAATTTTATGAGCGAAAAGCGAGATTATTATGAAGTCCTGGGTATCCAAAAGGGTGCATCAGAGGCTGAAATAAAAAAAGCATATCGCAAGATGGCTATCAAGTATCATCCGGATCGGAACCGGGATAACAAAGAAGAGGCCGAGGCCAAGATGAAAGAGATCAACGAGGCCTACGATGTTCTTAAAGACCCACAGAAAAAGGCTCAGTATGACCAGTTTGGTCACGCTGCGTTTGAAGGCCCGGGCGGCGGTGGTGCCGGCGGTGGCTTTGGTGGTTTTGGTGGCTTCGGCGGCTTTGGCGGCGGTGGCTTTGATGATATTTTTGAAACATTCTTTGGCGGTGGCGGACGCCGTTCCCGTCGTCCAGGTCCGGAACAGGGTGCTGATTTGCGCTATGATTTGGAAATTACCTTTGAGGAAGCTGCTTTTGGCAAGGAAGTGGAGCTTAATATTCCACGGACGGAGAACTGTGAAACCTGTAAGGGAACCGGCGCGGCCAAGGGAACTTCCCCGGAGGAATGCCCACAGTGTCACGGTACGGGACAGGTGCAGACGGTTCGCAATACTCCGTTGGGCCGTATGATGAGTACTTCGACCTGTAACCGGTGCAATGGTACCGGCAAAATTGTTAAGACCCCATGCAAGGATTGTGGTGGCAAGGGCCAGAAGAAGGTCAACCGCAAGATTAAGGTCAATATTCCGGCTGGTATTGATGAAGGTCAGCGCATCAGAGTGGCTGGTGGTGGTCAGGCTGGTATTCGGGGCGGTGCCAATGGTGATTTGTATGTATATATCTTCATCAAACGGCATGAGCTGTTTTCCCGTGAGGGAGCCGATGTGCTTTGCGAAGTGCCGATTTCCTTTGTTCAGGCTGCTTTGGGGGATACCATCGAGGTTCCGACTATCCATGGCAAGGTGGAGATGAAGATTGCCCCTGGTATTCAGTCCGGCACAATTATGCGACTGCGGGGCAAGGGTATACCGGTATTGCGTCGGGAAGGCTCCTTTGGGGACCAGCATGTGCGGATAAAGGTCCTTACACCGCAAAAGCTGTCGGATAAACAGAAGGAGCTGCTGAGGGAGTTTGGCGAAATCAGTGGCAAAAAGGTTAATCCGGAGCAGGATACCTTCTTCAATAAGGTAAAGAAAATGTTCAAATAAATGGTAGCTTTTACCCTGGATGTAGCAATATGTCCGGGGTATTCGTGTTAAGGAGCGGATAAAGATGAAATGGTGTGAAGTAAGTATTCAGACCACCCATGAGGCCACAGAGCTTATCTCGGAAATATTTACGGATTTGGGTGCTTCCGGGGTTGTTATTGAGGACCCGGAGCTGATAAATGATTATATTACCTCCGGTAAGTGGGACTATACGGATATTCCTATCGCCACAGAAACTGAAGTGGTAACCGTAAAGGCCTATTTGCCGGTAAACGGTGAGCTGGAGGGACGGCTGCAGACCTTCAACAATGAGGTGCGATTGTTAGGCGAACGAGGCGTCAGCACAGTTCCCGGGATTATTTCCACAAACGAGCTGGAGGATGAGGACTGGTCCGATACCTGGAAAAAATATTTTCATACGGAAAAACCAGGGGACAGAATAGTTATCAAACCAACTTGGGAGAAATATACAGCCAAGGATAATGAAATTGTGGTGGAGCTGGACCCAGGGGCAGCCTTTGGCACCGGCACCCATGCCACAACCTCTATGTGCATCAAGGAACTGGAGCAGCTGGTACAGCCGGGAATGACGGTGTTTGATATTGGTACCGGTTCCGGTATTTTATCCATTATTGCAGCTAAGCTGGGTGCGGCAAGCATTCGGGCTGTGGATTATGATGATTCTGTTCTGAAGATTGTTCAGGAAAATATTGAGCAAAACCATGTGGAAGATAAAATTTCTGTTGGCCAAAGTGACTTAATGAAGAATGTGCAGGGCAAGGCCAATCTGGTAATCGCCAATATTGTTGCTGACATTATAATCCGCCTTTTTGACCAGCTGGATGACCATCTGGAGGAGGATGGTACCTTGCTTACCAGCGGGATTATTGAAGATCGGATTGATGATGTGATAAATGCTGCTGCGGCTCATGGCTACGGCGTGGTAAAACGCAATGAAAGCAAGGGCTGGGCGTGTATCACCTTTAAAAAGCAGGCTTGATAATGAGACGAATTTTTATATCTGACTTATTAAAAGAAAAAATAACAATAACCGGCCCGGATGCCCATCATCTGGCCCATGTGATGCGGAGCAGGGTGGGGGACCATATCGTGGTGGCTGATGACGAAGGCAAGGTGGGGGAGTATGTGATGACTGCTTTCACTGATGACAGCGTTTCGTTGGAATTAGTCGGGTATTTGGCTGAAAATACCGAGTCGCCGGTGGAAATTATTTTGGCCCAATGCTTGCCCAAAGGTGATAAAATGGAATTTATCACCCAAAAAGCCACCGAATTAGGTGTTAATTCGATTATACCGTTGACCAGTGATAACTGTGTGGTGCGATATGACGAGAAAAAAGCCCGGGCAAAGCAGGAAAAGTGGCAAAAAATTGCCAATGAAGCCGGAAAGCAATGTGGTCGTTGTCTGCTGCCCAAGGTTGAGCCGATAACACCATTGAAAGACTGGCTTAAGAAAATGGCCGATGCAGATGTGTCCCTGTGCATGTGCTATGAAAACGAGGAACAAATTGGTATTAAGGCATTTATGGCACAACAGGACTGCCAAAGCTTTGCGGTGGTGATTGGTCCGGAAGGGGGCTTTTCCCTGGACGAGGTGGCGTATGCCAAAGCTTTGGGCATTCCATCAGTAAGTTTAGGCACACGGATTTTGCGGGCAGAAACAGCGGCTATTGCGGCTGTAACTATTATTCAGTATGAAGCCGGTGACTTAGGAGGTAGAATTTAATGTCAACTGTGGCCTTTATTACGCTTGGCTGCAAGGTAAATCAATTTGAAACTGAAACCATGGAAGGGCTGTTTAAAAAACAGGGCTATGAGCTGGTGCCAGCCACTGAACAGGCGGATGTATATGTTATAAATACCTGCTCGGTTACCAGCTTTGGTGACAAAAAATCCCGGCAGCTTATCCGACGGGTGCGCAGACTCAACGAAAAAGCTATTATTGCCGTAACGGGTTGCTATTCGCAGGCGGCTCCTGAGCAGGTGAAAGCCATTGAAGGGGTGCGGGTAGTATTGGGAACTAAAGACCGGGCCCATATAGTTGATTATGTGGAACGGGCAATGGCTACAGATGGTATCATTGATAGAGTGGATGATATAATGCAGGCCAGGGAGTTTGAAGATATTCCCCTGTATGAAATGCCGGCTCGTACCCGGGCTTTTTTGAAAATACAGGAGGGCTGTACCAATTTTTGCAGCTATTGCATAATTCCGTTTACCAGGGGGCCGTTGCGGTCCCGACAGCTGGCCAGTGTTCGGGCTGAAGCCCAAAAGCTGGTGGATAATGGTTTTAAAGAAATCGTGTTGACAGGAATTCATTTGGGAGCCTATGGCAAAGATTTTAAGGATGGTACCTCCCTTTATGATGCTGCGAAGGCAATTCTCGATTTGCCGGGACTAAGACGGTTGCGGCTTAGTTCACTGGAATCTATTGAGTTGTCCGATGAACTCCTGGAACTCATCAAAAGCCATCCAAAATTTAGCCATCATCTGCATTTGCCATTGCAGGCCGGTTCAGATGAGGTGTTGAAGAAAATGAATCGCCATTATAACCGGGATGAGTTTACTGCTTTGGTGGAAAATGTGCGGAGCAAGGTGCCCGGGGTAGCAATTTCCACTGATATTATTGTGGGTTTTCCCGGGGAGACGGAGGAAATGTTTGCCGAAAGCCTCGATTATATCAGAAAACTTGGTTTTGCCAGGGTGCATGTTTTCCCATATTCACCCAGAACGGGCACTCCAGCAGCCAAAATGCCGGACCAAATCAGTGAACCGATAAAGAAAGAACGGGTTCATCGATTACAGCAGTTGGCTGAGGAAATGGCCAATGATTTCCATAAGCACTATCTTGGTACTGTGCAGGAGGTTCTTTTTGAAACCAATGAACATGGCCTTACGGACGGACTGACTGATACTTATATTCGGGTTTATACTGATGATGAGGTGAAAACCGGTGAAATATATAAGGTTAAGCTGGAGAAATTGTATAAAGACGGTGTATATGGCAAGCTCATTGGACACTTATGATGTGGCCGCACGCCCTTATACACCCGCTAAGCTTTCGCTGCGCCTTTTGGCTTGTGTTAGCTAAGTGTTTATAGTAAAATAAACAGGTACGAGTAAGTCATATTTTATAGGCATATGCAGAAGGAGGTGTACCAAATGGCAGATTGTATTTTTTGTAAGATTGCAAACAAGGAAATCCCATCCACAGCTGTTTTTGAGGATGAGCAGGTTATCGCTTTCAAGGATTTGGAGCCTCAGGCACCGGTGCATGTGCTGGTTATTCCGAAGAAACACATTGTAAGCGTAGGAGCCCTGCAGGCTGAGGATAAGGATGTGGTTTCCCATATTCTCTGTGATGTCATTCCAAAGATTGCTAAGGAACAGGGCATAGCTGAAAAGGGCTTCCGGGTTGTGGCCAATACCGGGGCTGAAGGCGGCCAAACGGTAAATCATTTGCATTTTCATGTATTGGGCGGACGGTCCATGCAGTGGCCTCCGGGCTGATGCCAGCGCTTCATCCGATACATATTGACACAGCGGATTGTTTCGTGTATAATAATCGGGTGTAGTTGTGAAATACACTCCCAAGATAATTGGAGGGGGGGAAAAATAGATGGCAAACGAGATTAAGGTTGGCAAGAACGAGAGCATTGACAGTGCGCTCCGCAGATTTAAGCGTATGAGCCAGAAAGCTGGTACCATCGCTGAGGTTAGAAAGCGTGAGCATTATGAGAAGCCTAGTGTTCGCCGTAAGAAGAAGTCTGAGGCTGCTCGTAAGCGCAAGTTCAGAGCTTAATAAAAGCAAAATAGCATTGAATTAAAAGGGTATGTGATTGAACGAATTATCATTCTTTCACATACCTTTTTGTGTGCAGTAGAATTTTCCGCAAGAATTAAAATAAAATTATAAAATTTCTTACGGCATTAAAGTTCAATTAAATTAAGGCCTGAAGTATTGCGAAGGAACAAAAGGTCGTGCTATAGTCTAGATAGAAAAAACGGGATTAACAAGTAAAGGCAGGGGAAATAAAATGAAAAAGAAGTTGGCGGTAGCGATTATTATGGCAGTCAGCTTGAATTTAGGGCTGGGGCAAATCGCAGAAAATGAATTTACCACAGGGATGGGATTTACCAGCAAGGCAGAAGCATTTAATATTTTGAGCCTCTTTGTACCTTCGGAACGGGATATGAGGCAGTCCTACAAGGAAATGATAGCTTATTATATGGCCGGGTTTGAGCTTAGCAGCCGGGCGGCGGCAGTGTCCAATGAGCTGCTGAATGACTACGGTGTTCAGGCTGAGCTGGTGAATGTGAATGCTATCAATGCTTCGTCCGCCGGATATGATTCTGCGGTGGATATGGTAATGCGGAAAGGCAATTCAGGCATAACGGTAAAAATGCCGGAAATAGATGCAGAACGATTTTTTGCAATGGTACCGGCGGATGACAGCCGGTTGGCTGATGCCAAAAAACTGGTAATGCTGAAGGACGAGTGCTTTAGCCGTGGACGGGAAATTGCTACAATGCTGGCCCTGCAGACACTTGTCAGTGATAAAAAGGGTGAGAAGTTAGGTGTGCTGGTGGGCAGTGCCCTGGCTTTAAGCGAATGGAAATCCAGTGTGGACAGCCAGTCAAGCGGAAGCTACAAGCATTTTGAAAAATCATTAAAGGATATGAACAAGGTGGAAGTGGATAAAAAGAAAATCAAGAAGGTGGCCGATCGCCTGCGCAAGGGCTAAGCCTTTTGAACCCAATAATATTACCAATATTCGGAGATGCTGTTGCCGGCATCTCCGTTTTTAGTGCTTGTAGCAGAAAAATTTGTATGATGAATACACTGATAAAAGCTGAAATAAATTTCATTTTTAAATTTATATTTATTCAGTTGTTAGAAAATTCCAATATATTTGCTTTTGTTTTACAAAAGCATAAGGGAGTTGTATAATGAATTTGTATAATAATACATACAATTTATTATAGTTTAGAATATGTTGGAATATCCTCCCACTCCACTGGCGAGGGTCCAACATTATATAATAAGGGTACAAATTGTATTTTTGAGAGGAGCGTTTATCAGACATGAGCAAAAAAATGAAGACTATGGATGGTAACACAGCTGCGGCATATGTTTCTTATGCCTTTACTGATGTAGCTGCGATTTATCCAATCACACCATCCTCACCAATGGCTGAACATGTTGATGAGATGGCTGCAAAAGGGGTAAAGAATCTGTTTGGCCAAAAGGTTCGCATTGTGGAGATGGAATCTGAGGCTGGTGCTGCCGGTGCGGTACACGGTTCTTTGCAGGCTGGTGCATTGACCACTACTTATACAGCATCCCAGGGGTTGCTGTTGATGATTCCAAATATGTATAAGATTTCCGGCGAAATGCTGCCGGGGGTATTCCATGTTTCTGCCCGTGCGCTGGCAACTTCTTCCCTGAACATTTTTGGTGATCACCAGGATGTTATGGCAGCTCGTCAGACTGGTATGGCAATGCTGGCTGAATCCTCGGTTCAGGAGGTTATGGATTTGGCAGCGGTAGCTCATTTGGTAGCTATCAAGGGCCATATTCCTTTCTTGAATTTCTTTGATGGCTTCCGTACCTCGCATGAAATTCAGAAAATTGAATTGGTAGATTATGAGGATTTGGGCAAGATCCTGGATTGGGATGCAGTGAACGAGTTCCGGCACAATGCTCTTAATCCGGATCATCCATGCATTCGTGGTACTGCCCAGAACGATGATATATATTTCCAGGGCCGTGAGGCAGTAAACAAGGCTTATGATGCCCTGCCTGAGCTTGTGGAAGAAGCTATGGGACAGATGGCCAAAATTACTGGTCGCGAGCATCATATTTTTGATTACTATGGTGCCCAGGATGCTGAGCGTGTAGTTGTAGCTATTGGTTCTATTAACCAGACTCTGCGGGAGTGCGTTGATTATCTCAATAAGAAAGGGGAAAAGGTTGGAGCAGTTGCTGTTCACCTGTTCCGTCCATTCTCAGTTGAACATTTCCTTAAGGCTATTCCTGTTACAGCAAAGAAGATTGCTACTTTGGATCGCACTAAGGAGCCGGGCGCATTGGGAGAGCCATTGTATCAGGATGTTCGTACAGCATTTTATGCCAGCGACCGTCATCCACTGATTGTGGGTGGTCGTTATGGTCTTGGTGGTAAGGATGTTTCTCCTACTCAGGTATTGGGTGTGTTTGAGGAACTGAAGAAGGATGCCCCAAAGAACGGCTTTACCATTGGTATCGTTGATGATTTGTCCAACACCTCCCTTGACCTTTATCCGGAGCATGTCAACCTCACCCCGGAAGGGACTACTGCCTGCAAGTTCTGGGGCCTTGGTTCTGATGGTACGGTTGGTGCTAACAAATCTGCAATCAAGATTATCGGTGATAAGACTGATTTGTATGCACAGGCATATTTTGCGTATGACTCCAAGAAATCCGGCGGTATTACCATGTCCCACCTGCGGTTTGGTAAGTTGCCGATTGCGTCTCCGTATCTGATTGATAATGCTGACTTCATTTCCTGTTCTCAGCAGTCTTATGTAAATAAATATGATTTGCTGGCTGGCTTAAAGCCAGGTGGTACCTTCCTGCTTAATACTCTGTGGTCTGATGAGGAATTAAGCAAGGAATTGCCAGCTTCTATGAAGCGGTATATAGCCAAAAACAATATTAAATTCTATACTGTTAATGCGGTGAAGATAGCTCAGGAATTAGGCTTGGGTGGCCGTTTCAATATGGTAATGCAGTCTGCTTTCTTCAAGCTGGCTGATATTATTCCACTTCAGAAAGCCGTTGGTTATTTGAAGGATGCTATCGTTACCTCTTATGGTAAAAAAGGTCAGAATATTGTTGATATGAATAATGGGGCCGTAGATGCCGGTATTGATGCCCTGCATCTGGTAAATGTTCCGGCAGACTGGGCTGATGCTGAGGATGAGGCCAAGACTGTAAATGCGGAGGTTCCAGCCTATGTTAAGGAAATTCTGGAGCCGGTAAATCGTCAGGAAGGCAATAAGATAACCGTAGCTCAGATGAAGGCTCATGCCGATGGCACATTCCCATCCGGTACGGCGGCTTATGAGAAACGCGGTATTGCCATCAATGTACCAGAATGGGATGTTTCCAAGTGCATCGAGTGTAACCAGTGTGCATTTGTTTGTCCGCATGCAGCAATTCGTCCTATTCTCACTTCTGATGAGGAAAGAGATGCTGCTCCGGCAGGCTTTACTTCCAAACCAGCCCTTGGCACCAAGGGACTGAACTTCACCATGGCCATTTCCACTTTGGATTGTTCCGGATGCGGAAACTGTGCCCAGGTGTGCCCGGCTAAGGAGAAGGCTTTGACCATGAAGCCGATTGCTACCCAGATGGACAAGCAGGCTGTGTTTGATTATGGCGTTAAGGTTAAGCCGAAGACCAATCCAATGAAGAAGACTACTGTGAAGGGGTCCCAGTTTGAGACGCCTTGTCTGGAGTTCTCCGGGGCATGTGCCGGCTGCGGCGAAACCCCTTATGCAAAGCTTATCACCCAGCTTTTCGGTGGCCGGATGATGGTTTCCAATGCAACAGGCTGTTCTTCCATTTGGGGTGCTTCTGCTCCAGCAATGCCGTACACCAAGAATGCTTGGGGTCATGGTCCGGCTTGGGCAAATTCCCTCTTCGAGGACAATGCTGAGTATGGTCTGGGAATGTTCCTGGGTGTAAAGGCAGTTCGTGAGGCTTTGGCATCTGATGTTACCGCTGCTCTGGAAGCTGGTGTTTCCTCTGCTCTTCAGGAGGCAATGGTAGATTGGAAGGATAATATGAATGTGGGTGAAGGTACCCGTGAACGGGCCCTGAATCTTATTGGTGCTCTGGAAGCCGGTAAGGGGGACAACCCACTTTTGAATAAGATTTATGATAACCGTGATTTCCTTGTGAAGCGTTCCCAGTGGATTTTCGGCGGCGACGGCTGGGCTTATGATATCGGTTACGGCGGTCTGGACCATGTACTGGCATCCGGTGAGGATGTAAATGTCTTTGTATTTGATACAGAGGTATATTCCAACACTGGCGGTCAGGCATCCAAGGCAACCCCTACTGCAGCTATTGCTCAATTTGCAGCAACTGGTAAGAAGACCAAGAAGAAGGATTTGGGTATGATGGCAATGACCTACGGTTATGTATATGTGGCTCAGGTTAATATGGGCGCAGACAAGAACCAGGTGCTGAAGGCTATCACTGAAGCTGAGGCTTATCCAGGACCATCCCTTATTATTGGTTATGCACCTTGTATCAACCATGGTATCAAGATTGGTATGGGTAAGTCCCAGATGGAAGCTGCCCGGGCTGTTGAGTGCGGCTATTGGGTAAATTACCGCTACAATCCATCCTTGGCCGGTACTGACAAGAATCCGTTCAGCCTGGATTCCAAGGAACCGGATTTCGGTAAGTTCAGGGATTATCTTATGGGCGAGGTTCGTTACAACTCCTTGCAGAGGGCGTTCCCAGATGCGGCTGAGGCTCTCTTCGAAAAGACCCAGAAGGATGCCGAGGGCCGGTATGCAGGCTATAAGCGTTTGGCTGGAAAAGAATAAGAGATAATAAAAAATCCTTCGCCGCAATTTGCGGTGAAGGATTTTTTGTTGTTTAAATTACTGTGGAACAACCTTGTTGAGACCCTCAATCAGAGCATCAACATCAATGCCATGTGCGGAAGCACCCTGCTCAATGTTTTCGTAGTGAGCTGCGGCACAACCAATGCAACCCATACCGGATTCCATAAATACAGGAACGGTATCAGGATACTTGGTAACAACTTCCATAATGGACATATCTTTTGTAATAGCCATATATAAACAACCTCCTAATAAAAGCTAATTTTAGTAGCTCATTTCGACCCCACGATTATATCATAAATAATAAACGAATTCATTAAAAAGATGTTTTTTGACAAAAATAATTGTATAATACTAGTTGTAATTTTTTTTCGGAGGAAAAAATGGAACAATTCAAGGAGTATGTCAAGAAATATAAAATATATATAGCTGTCGGAGTTATGCTGCTGGTACTTATTGCCATAGTCAGTCAAAATAATCCACAGCCGGTAGAAGAAAAACAGGTGGTAAATAGTGGAGATTGTCGGGCGGTTATGGTGTTGAATTATCATAAAGTCGACAGTACCTTCCACTCCTTGTCCATTGCACCGGCAGATTTTGAACGGCAGATGCAGTGGTTGCAGCAGCACGGTTATCATTCCATTACTCCGGAGCAACTGTATGATTTTGTCACCACCGGAGAAGCCTTGCCGGATAATCCAATATTGATTACCTTTGATGACGGGTATGTGGATAATTACAGTAATGCTTATCCTATAATGAAGAAATATGGCTTTGTGGGTACGATTTTTGTTGTCACCACTTTTTTGGACAAGTACCCGAATTACTTGACTTGGGATCAAGCCAAGGAACTGGAAGCCAATGGATTCTCAATTGAATCCCACACCGCTACCCATAAATCTATGACAGAGGCTAGCGATGCCCAGATTGTTGAAGAGCTGACCCAGTCCAAGGCCACTCTGAAAGAGAAGCTGGGGAAGGATGTTAATTTTGTGGCCTATCCCACCGGAACTTACAATCTGCATATTGCTCAGTTGGTCAAGAATGCCGGTTATAAGGCTGCCTTTACCATAAAATTTGATACGGTAAACCGTAACAGCAATATATACGCCCTGGAACGGGTGCCGATTTTTCATACGGCAAATACCAACAAGGATTTTTTGGAACGGATACAGTATCTTCCTTTGATCAGTAAGGATGGCTGGGTAAAAAAATAGCATAAAAACTGCGAAAAATAAGGCTCTTAGCGGGCCTTATTTTTTATGTGAGGAAAATTCATATTTTTTTCATAAAAAGTGGAAAAAAGTGGGGGATTGTGGTAGAATTATCTCACGAGGTGGTGATGAAGTGTGTTAATGGGCGAATATATGCATTCTATAGATGCAAAGGGCCGTGTTATTTTACCGGCAGATTTTCGCGCGGAATTAGGAGATACCTTCATCGTTACCAAGGGTTTGGATGGTTGTTTGTTTATCTACGCTCAGTCTGAATGGGATCAGCTTTCAGAAAAGCTTCGTCAACTACCTTTAGCTAAAACTGAAGCTCGTGCCTTTGTCCGCTTCTTCTTTGCGGGAGCCCGTCAGGTTGAATTGGATAAGCAGGGAAGATTTCTGGTTCCTGCCACACTGCGCCAGCATGCATCCCTGCAAAAGGATGTTGTATTGATTGGCGTTTCCAGCCGGATTGAAGTATGGAGCAAGGAAGAGTGGCTCAAGTACAATGAAGACATTAACCCAGCAGTTTCTGCCATTGCAGAAACCCTGGCGGATTTGGGAATATGAGGTTGTAAATGAGCGGGGATTTTCATCATATAAGTGTGATGCCGGAAGAAACAGTGAACGGAATAATAACTGATTTATCCGGGATATATGTTGATTGTACCCTTGGTGGTGCAGGCCATTCCAAAATGATTGCCGACAGGCTGGAAAAAGATGGTCGTCTTATTGGCATAGACCAGGATTTATCGGCTATTGCAGCAGCTACAGAGCGACTCGCCGACTGCAAATGTCGAGTGGATATAGTCAATGATAATTTTTCCAATCTGGAAAATATTCTCGTTGGTCAGGATGCCGATAAGGTTGATGGTATTCTCTTTGATTTGGGAGTTTCTTCCCATCAGCTGGATACAGCTGATCGTGGGTTTTCCTATATGCAGGATGCTCCCTTGGATATGCGGATGAACCAGCAGACTGATTTTTCTGCATATGATGTCATCAACAGCTATGATCTGGAAGAACTATGCCGCATTTTTAAAGAATACGGTGAGGAAAGATGGTATAAACGGATTGCCCAGTTTATTGTGGAGGCCCGTCGGACCGAGCCAATAAAAACAACGGGTGAGCTGGTAGATATTATAAAAAAAGCAGTTCCTGCTGCTGTGAGAAATGCCAAGGGAGGACATCCTGCCAAGCGGATTTTTCAGGCAGTGAGAATAGAGGTAAATAATGAGCTTGGAATTCTGGAAAATTCCTTCCGGACAGCCGTAAAACATTTGAAGCCAGGTGGCAGAATAGGCATTATAACATTTCATTCATTAGAAGACCGAATTGCCAAAAATGTTTTGAAGGAAATGTCCAGCCGGTGCATTTGTCCCCCTTCCCTGCCAATTTGTGTGTGCAACCATAAGCCGGAGGTCAAATTGCTGGTCAAAGGTGCGGTGGCATCCCACGATGAATTGGAGCGGAATTCCCGGGCCAAGAGTGCAAAGCTCAGAATTGCCGAAAAATTGGGTTAACCAATAAATCAAGCACGGAAGGGAGGAAAGTGTGTGCTTGCGAGGCAACTAAGTGAAGAGGAATATTATGACCTTCCACAGGAAGAACAACGGGTTATTCGCCGCAAGATTGTCCGGCGGCATGCACAGAATAATCCTAAACGGAAGAAGGCGCTGATTGTATTTTTGACAGCAACATTGTTGTATGGAGCGGTTTTGCTGATGAGCAGTGTACTGCACAGTGAGGTTTACGAGCTGGGCAATATTCAGAGTGAAGCCAGAACACTTGAGAAAGCTAACGAGACCCTGCGTGTTGAAAATGCAAAAATGAAGTCTCATATCCGCATCAGGGACATAGCTGTGAAGCAGTTGGGGATGACTGTTCCACAGGAGACATACTTTGCGGTTGAGCAGAAAAAACAGTAAAAGAGTTATCGCTATGGCAGGTGATAACTCTTTTATTTTGGAAATTTTTCTAATTATTTTTTAATTACCCTTTAATTGCATTATAGGGCTAGGAAACTATATTATGTATAACGAAGCGATAGAAAAATAGGGAGAAGCGAAAGCAATAGGGAATTATGGAGGGATTGGTGTGGTGAGATGGTTGAGAATACTGATGGCTGTGAGCTTGGCCATGATGCTATCCATGGGCTCGGCCCTGGCGGCTAAACCGGTGGTTTATCTCCAGCCAATCTGTACATACGATAATTCCATAAATAATATCCATCTGGATGAAGCTGACCGAAGACAGCTGGACAGTATGATAAAGGCCAAACTACATAAAATGGCCAGTGACGATGATTTGCCATATGAGCTGCGGGAGATAACATCCGTCGGGCACCACAGCTCGGATGAGCATCTGGTGGAGGAAGACAAAATATTTTTGTATCCGACAGTTATGGTCAGTGCCTCAATTGATACGGCCAATAACAATACCATGGATACAGCATATACTTCCACCGTAATCGCAGGAATATCGCTGGTGTTCTGTATGCCGGAGGAAAACCTGGATATAAACCGGGTGGGCAGTGAAGGTAATACAGTAAGCCTACGGCTGTTGGGGATAGTTCCTATGGCTGAGGCCGAAACAATTGGTATACCAACATATGACAGTCAAAAAAATGTTTGGCGAAACCTTCGTAAGGAACCAATTTCCCACGAGGAAAAGGAACGAAAAGTTGTTTCTATGGTGAGACAAATGTTGAAGGAAGATATAAGTTTTTCCAACATCAGGTCAAATCTTAGAGATGATAAAGCCAAGCTGGGGATGGAAACCTATCAGGTAGTGAATGTAGGGATGACATCCCAGATAGCCCAGGATATGTTCCCGGGGCGGGAGGCAGAGGAATTGAAGTTTTTGGTAGGGTATTGCTATACTGCTGCGTATCAGAAGAAAACCAAACGGGTTGTTTACCCACCGGCCGTGGGCAGCAACGCTCTGACTGACAAGATGGTGGATGCAGCGTATAAAATCAGTTTGGACAGTATAAACGGCCGGGTAGATGTGGCGATGTCCAATCCGAAGCATCCAATAAAGCTGAATATTTCCGGTATGGCCAGTGATACCGTGGAGTCCGGTGATGATATATACACTTTTCTTCACAAAGTCTGGCTGGCGAAAAGCCCGGTGGAAGGTGAAGAAAAGGCTGAACTGAGCCGGCTGAGCGAACGGACAGTGAAGCTGCCGCCCGGGACCAGTACCGATTATGATGATAAAATGATTTACAGTGCCCTGCTGATGGGCCTGGCACAGGAGCTGGGCAGTCAGAAAAGCTAGTTGAAGGAAATGGGATGATAGGAATGATGAGATTTACAAGTAAAAAATGGGTTATTCCTATATTGATAGCTGGAGTTATTTCTCTGGGAGGCATGACTGTTGCACCGGGAATTGGCTATGCTGAGGTGGTAGAAGGTATGGCGGTATTTGATGGGGACACGGAAAAAGCCCGACAAAGTGCTTTGCGGGAGGCTATGCGAGCCCTGTTGGAGACCAAGGTGGGAATGTATGTAAGGAGCAACACCGATGTTGATATGGGTGTGGTAGTGGCCGATAAGATTTCTGCCAGATCTACCGGCTATGTGAAAATAAAATCAATAATTTCGGAAGGAATACAGGGTGGTATATATGTAGTCACAGCTGACTTGGAAGCGGATGACACTAATATTGAAACCAAGTACAAGGATGATGTGGCCAAAGCTATGGCGGCCGCCCTGGAACCTAGAGTAGCCAATGTAGCAGTTGTGGGTTATGGTATTGATGGTCAGGTGCAGCGTGATGAACGGGCTGTCAATATAGTGGGGCAATATCTCAGTGATATGGGAATTCAAACCGTGGTAAATGATAATGTAGCCCGGTTATTGGCCCACAACCCAAATCCATTGCCAGCGGATTTGCGCCAGCTGGCCCGCAATGATAATGACAATAATGCCAACTCGGTTCTGTCAGGAACCCTGCGTGATATCAGCGTTAGCAGAGATTCCGGTGGGTATTATCGGGGGGAGGTAGAAGGTAGCTTCTCTTTGGTAGGTATTCAAAATGGATATGCCCAGAATTATGTGGAGCGATTTACCGGAGTAGGTAAGACAGCGGAAGCGGCCTTATTCAATGCCAGGAAAGCGGCAGCCGCCCAGGCTACCGAACAGCTTGCCCGCTCAGCTTTAAAGACTATGCAGTTTGAAAACCGGGGCGGAGTAAATAATCTCAATACTACAGTGGAAATCTATGGGATGAGTGATAGAGCTGTTCAAAGTACTTTGTTCAACAGCCTACTGGAAGGAGCCAATTGCCGGATTACCCGTG
>CADACU010000027.1 GCA_902786545.1 uncultured Anaerovibrio sp. | reverse complement strand
CCATGTTGACCCGCCAGCACCAAACGGTGTTCGATGATTCCTGCCAAGGAGTTTGGCGTAAAACTATAGAAGTTTTTTTCTAACTGGCTCAACCATGGATGTATAATCCGTCGATAAAGAGACTTCTTTTTTTGCAGGGTATTCTGTCCATCCGGTCCCATGGAACTCATTATCCGGCTGGCATCAACGGTGTTCATGGTGTTAATGGAATGGAGCCGTTGCCTGATAGTCGTTTTGGGTAGTCCATAGAGTATGACAAAGGCCAAAATTGATATGGACAATGAAAAAAGAAAGGCTAGAAACATCCGGATACTCCTTATAACGAGCTTTAAGATGTCCCCCACTTCTTTAGGTGGGGGAAAACAAACTACAACAGCTGGCGAGCATATCTCCCAGCTCGTTGCGACGCGAAGCTAGTCCTGAAAGGAAAACGCTAATTGGAAGATTTTTCTTCTAAAGAAGAAAAATTTGAACAATGGCGTTATAGACCATCTATATTTTGAAACATTTCCGGTGGCAGTTCAATACCATTTGTGCTGAACCGTTCCATGAAGCTTGGACGCAGGCCGGTGGCTATAAAGTGGCCGGTGGCCTTGCCGTTTTCATCAATGCCGGTCATTTCGTAGTTGAAGATATCCTGGGTGGTGATGGTGTCACCCTCAAGGTGTTGCACTTCGGTTATGTGGGTAATTTTGCGGCTGCCATCCTTTATTCTGGCCTGATGAACAATCAAGTCGATGGCGGAGGATATCTGCTCCCTGATGGCCCGAATCGGAAGATCGAAGCCGGACATTAAAACCATGGTCTCCAGTCGGCTCAAAGCATCCCGTGGACTGTTGGCGTGGGCTGTGGTCAGGGAGCCGTCATGTCCTGTATTCATGGCCTGTAACATATCCAGCGCCTCCCCGGAGCGAACCTCACCAACGATGATGCGGTCAGGCCGCATGCGCAGTGCATTGCGGACCAAATCCCGGATGGTTATCTGACCTTTGCCCTCTACATTGGCCGGCCGGGATTCCAAAGTAACCACATGGGGTTGCTGTAATTGCAACTCAGCGGCGTCCTCAATGGTAACGATGCGCTCGTTACCCGCTATAAATGATGACAGGGCATTTAAGGTGGTGGTCTTGCCGGAGCCGGTTCCACCGGATACAAGAATGTTGATCCGGGCGGCAACGCAGGCCTGTAAGAAATTGGCCATTTTCCGGTCGATAGTGCCAAAATTTATAAGGTTATCCAAAGTAAGGGGATTTTTGGAAAATTTTCTGATGGTAAGTACCGGTCCTACCAATGACAGAGGAGGAATGATGATATTTACTCGGGAGCCGTCCTCCAAGCGGGCGTCTACCAGGGGGGATGCTTCATCAATACGGCGCCCCAAAGGGGATAAAATGCGCTGGATGATATTCATTAAATGCTCATCATCATGGAATCGAATATCAGTTTGCATCAGTTTACCCATGCGCTCCACAAAAATTTTTTGATAGCCGTTTACCATTATTTCTGTTACTGACTCATCCTTCAGCAGACTTTCTATAGGGCCAAGACCCAGCATTTCGTCCCGCAGTTCGGCAACAACCTTGCTCCGCTCCCCCCGGGGAACGGCAAAAGGGTTTTCCGCTATAAATTTTTCTACATAGGAATCAATGATTTGTTCAATTTTATAGGCATCCTGATCCTTAGCCGACAAGGCCGACTGCTCTGCCGGGGTCATTTCCTCAACGATACGGCGATGAATTTGCTGTTTTATCTCCTGGTAGGAGTTGTCGATGGGAGTGTCGGACAGGGAAGCAAAAATGCGTACCTGCACATTTACTTGGTTGGGGCGGCCTAATCTATCCAATAATGACATATTACTGCTCCTGTAAAAGTATAAATCATTTATTCCGGGGACTATACATGGCGTATTCTACCCGAATATCCCCGGCATCCGTTTTGCCGGCAAGGTTGTTTAACAGCCGGGCGATGTATGATCCACTTGTATTATAAAACGCCGTGGCAATTACTACAACCTCTTGGCGATTCGTATCGTAATGAATGGATAGATATTGGTTGTTGCTGCCGGTAATGTGATCCGGCGACCATATATATAAATCACTTTTCATGGTGGCATTGGCCGTGTTTTTGGCCAGGATTTTCGGGAAATCACTGTCCGATCCGGCGAGGGAGGCTTCGTGGGTTATACTGCGCACGGTATGGCTTATCATTAGATAATCTGAAAAAGCTACCCCTGTGTAAACAATGCCGATAAATAGCAACAAAAAAAGAGGCAGAATAAATGCAAATTCCACAATGGACTGGCCGCGTTGGAATTTCATGTATTCTGCCTCCTTAAATCGTTCAATCATACGATTATCAAGTTATTCGCCACCGGTAGTTCCATTACCGCCGGTAGTAGACTGGCTATTATTATTAGCAGTGGTCAATGCATTGGTTACATTGTTAAAGGTGGTCTGAACAGCAGTACCAATGCCATTGGCGTTGGTTAAATATGCAGCCAAACCTACAACAAAAGCAAGTATAAGAGCATATTCCACTATACCTTGCCCCTTTTGCTGTAAATTACGAATACTAAAAATTTTAAAGAATTTTGACATAATTCTTTCTCCCTTCTGATAGATGGTTTTCAAATAATGATTTTACAACTAAACCTAATCAGTTAATTGAACTAGCACTATGACACTTATAAACAAGGTGTTCTAAGCTAATTCCATTTAACATTGCCTAATTATAAATCAAAGTGGGAAAAAAGTCTAGGGAATTTTAAAAATTTTTTTGAATATTTGGGACTATAATCCATTAAATATCAATATCGATAATTCGTCGAATAATAATAAATCCGATTATTTCCATGATGACAGCGAAAGCTATAGCAATATAGCCCAGTTCATTTTCAAACAGAGGGGTCAGGTAATCCGGGTTTATGACGCTGATGAAAGCTCCTAAGGCCACCGGTAGTATGGCTAGGATGATGCCGGACAGCTTGCCTTGCGCGGTAAGGGCGTTTATTTCTCGCCGCATTTTTATCCGATCGTACACCGTGGCACTGATGGTATCAAGAATCTGTGATAAATTTCCACCTATTTGCCGGTGTATCAATACAGCGGTTACTACCAACTCAAAGTCCTTATTCTGTACTCGCCGGCACATGTGGTCCAAAGCAATTTCCAGGGAAACATTCAGGTTTACTTCCCGTAGGACCAGCTGTATTTCACTGCTCACCGGTGGACTCATTTCATTGGCAACATATTCCAGCGACTGCATAAAGCTGTAGCCTGATCGTAGGGCATCGGCCACCATTTTCAGCATATCACTGAGCTGATTGGAAAAGGCGGCCTGGCGCCGCTTAATGCGTAATTGGAGGATGATCCAGCCCAGAATGATTCCCCATATGAAGCCGATAATTCCGATAATGGGTTTTAGGGAGAAAAAGAAAAATATTGTCCCGGAGACTATAGCCAGTATCAGCAGCAGAAGCATAAATTCGGAACCCATCATAGGCCAGTCAGCTTGCTGCATTTTCAGGTTAAAAAAATTATTATTGTACAGGTCATTGGTGGTTTGTCCTACTTGGCGAAAGATTGTTATAAGCCGTTTTCGGAAGCTGGTGGTTATCCGTTGGGACGGAACGGTGGGCACATAATCAGAAAAATATTCGATACGGTGCCGAAGATTTTTGCTGGTGTGCTTTTTGTACTCCAGCAGACCCATAATCAGGCTGAATATGGCCAATGATGCCAGTATTGATATGGCTATTTTAGAAATCATCACTATCATCCTGCTTATAATTCATAATTTTTTTGGCCAGAAAGTTTACCCGCTGAGCAAAGGTGCTGTCCGGGTCCAAGTCCAGCGCCATGTGACCGTCATCCGCAGCGGCAGATACTTTTAGGAAGGCGTTGGGAATGATTCCCTCCACAGGATAGCCGATGACCTCCTCCATTTGCTGTTTGGAGGTTATGTTGCATGGCTCAACCCGGGTCAGGATGGTTTTTACCCTTGACTGATAGTTAGGCCAGCTCTTGAATATTTCCAGTGCCCGCTGAATGTGCTGAACCTCATAGCCGCCGTTAAGCATGGCCACAATATAAGTGGTATCAGACATTTCTGCTGCAGCTATTGAGGTGGGGTTAAAGCCCGCTGGTACATCTATCAGGAGATAGTTGAACATAGTTCGGGCCATTTTTACCAGAGCTTCAAAGGCGGGAATGCCGACCTTGTCAATCAGGCTGGGCTCTTTGGTGCCACAGAGGATGGATACATTCTTGGCCACGGGAACAAAATAGGAGTTAAGGGAAACCGGGGAAAGAAAATCCTTATCCCGAGCTGCTTCTACTATCGTACTTTGAGGCTTTAGGTTAAAAAAGAAAGCCATATCACCAAACTGCAGGTCTGCGTCGATAATGCCGACACTGCCACCAGACCGGCGGGCAAGGGACATGGCCAGGTTTGCAATAAGGGTTGTCTTGCCACTTTTCCCTTTGGGACTGAAAAAGGTCAGGACATTTGACCTAGCATCAGCAAAGCTGGTGCTGAAGGACATGATGGCATCCCGCAGCTCTTCGCTGGAAAATGGTTTTACCAAAAAGCACTTGGCCCCGGCATTTATGCAGAGGTTGGAGCTTTCGGCGTTCCACTTTTCACCGGTACAGATAATGCTGGCTGTAGGGAAAACCCGACGAAATTCTGTTAAAAGATTGATAATGTTTGAGTTGTCCGCATCCAGCAGAATGATGTTTGGCATAAAAACGATGCCTTGTCCCAAGGCTTCACTGGCTTCCCGAAATCTGGCCACCAGATCCACTCCTTGGGTATTCTTTATGACATTTGATAGCTGTTCCAGCATCAGACGATTGCCTTCTACCAGCATGATATTATGTATCATCACAACTCGGTGGCCTCCTAATTAAATATTTTGGTGAGCCATGAGGAGGACTTGGTTGGGGTATCCTCCATGTAGCCCTTGTTCGTATAGCGTCCCACCAGGTTCCGAAGCTCACGGGCCAGGGCACTGTCATGGCCACTTAGGACCAAAGGCACCCCTGTAGCTATGGATTGCCGGGCAGATTCATAGTCGTTAGGCAATATGTGATAAAAATTCTCTCCCAATATTCTTACGACATCCTGCAGGTCAATTCTGGTCTTGGCATCACTGCGGTTCAATACCAAACGGATTTTGTTGGCATCATAATTCAGTGTCCGCAGGGTATCATTGCCAATTTTCATATTTTTAATGGTAGGGATGAAATCAACTATGCCCAAAAAAGTAACGATGGTACTGATGTCCAGCAGGGCCAGGTTTAATACACTGAACATGGAGGTGGTATCCACAATGATGTAATCGTACTGGCACCGTAGGCGTCTTACCACCTCAATGATGGTTTCCGGCTCCAAGTTGTAAGCTTCCTCCAGCTTGGCTGGAGCGGGTACCACTTGAAAGGAAACATGGCCATAGGAATAGGTGGACAGCAGGGGGGTAAGGGGATGTTGCCCGTTGGTTTTGATGATATCGCAAAGAGTGGTGATGGAATGCTCCGCGTGGAGATGAAGATAGTTTTTCACATCGCCAAACTGTAAATCAAAATCCGCCAGACAGACACTGTATCCCTGGCGAGCCAGCTCCGACGCCATATTTATGCTGATTAGGGTTTTACCCACAGCGGAGGAGGTGCTGAAAAAAGTGATGATGGCACCATTTATTTGTTCGTCATTCATCTGGCCGATTCCCCTTTGTTTGGATTGAGCTTCTTCATGGAATTATATTCATTCTGGACATCGTGGTATTCCTGCAGCAGCCGGTCAGAGGCCTGCACATCATCGCTGGACACAATAGTAGGGGTGATGAGAATAATCAGCTCATGACGATCCTTAGATGTGCTGGTATTCTTGAAAAATTCACCTATTATTGGAATACTGCTGAGGAGTGGAATACGACTTACATTTTTACTTTCTGTGTTGTTCATCAGACCACCGATGGACATAGTATGTCCATCCGGAATATTGATGCTGGTAGAAGCCTTTCGGGAAATCAGAGCCGGAATTTTGCCAGCGGTGGTGCTGACTGCATTGGAATTGTCCAGGGTGCTGATTTCCGCTGCCACCTTGGTGGTGATTTTCCGGTCAGGGGTAGCAGTAGGCTGGATATGAAGCTTGATGCCGTATTCACGCCAGGTGACAGAAATATCACCCTGCTTGCTGGTAGGGATTGGAATTTCGCCACCGATAAGTATTTCGGCTTCTTTGCCACTCAGGGCCGTAATATTAGGCCGGGAGAGTATTTTTGCCTTTCCGCTCTGTATTAGGGCGTTTAGTTTAAAATTGATATTGTTGTATATTTTTCCACCGTATTCCTTGTAGTCTTGACCGCCATAAAAGCTTCCGAAGGTAATACCGGTGTAATCGTTGTTTGTACTGCCAATTTTGCCAGTGGCACCAGGAATAATACCGATATCCTGCCCATCGGTAGTGGAAATATCAATTACCAGAGCTGCCAGATTGACTTGGATCGGATTACTCATTTCCAGTAGATTGATGATGTTGTCTTTGTTTTCAACAAACAGGGAGGCGATGCTTTGGGCCTGGTCCTTTTCATATTGGTTGGCCACCTCCCCCTGAAGAAGAATTTTGCCGTCTACTTTTTCAACGGTTACTCCCGGCAGGTTGATGGCCCGCTTTATGGCATTGGCCGAATTGGAATCGGTGGATGCCACATAGACACTGAGCTGGTCCATAGTACCATCGTTGAACCAGATGGTGAGACTGGTGGACCCTGGTGCCAAGGAGATGATGTTTAAAGAATGGTTATCTATGATGTTTACATCGGCAATTTTAGGATTTACCACCGAAACCCGAATAATATCAGCCAGTTCCGGACTGGAATAGCAATAGGACTGATTTACCTCTAGCTCAATAGTCTTGTCCTGAGCCGAGACGATGGATGCCGTAAAGGAAAGTACTACGGTCATTATCAATATGATAAACTTGCATTGCCAATCATAAGAGTTTTTTGTCATGGTTAATTTCCTTCTCTGGTTACTGTTGTGCCACGGATAATTTCGATACCACCATAGGTACGGGCTGGAGCCGCGGTAGCTGGTGGAGCCGCCTGTGGTGGGGCAGCTGGGGCTGAATATGCAGGTTGGCTGGTGTTAGCCGGAGCCGGCGGCTGATTAGCCTTGGCATTTATTTTTGAATATTCTGCCGCTGATATAAAGGTGTTGCGGGGTTTATATGGTCGAAGCACCAGATAGAGGGTGCCGGAATGGGCCCCGGTAACCAGCTTCATAGCATCCTTGGGGGTAACCGCCAGAGTGGCCGTGGTCAAGGCTGTGTTGTTGTGTGCAGAATTTGATGGGCTGTCCTTGCTGGTATCGCCATTTTGGGCTTGACCGCTGGCAGCAGTCTCCTTCACGGTAGATTTATTTATTGCCAAAAGCATAATGTTCTGTAATAATATATTGCTGGTAACACGCTGTGAATTTTGATCACCGCTTACCACCATGATATCTACATAATCTCCCGGTCTTGCCAGACCAGCTACGCCAGTTACATCATTGATGGAGATGGTTACCGCTCGGCAGTCAGGGGGAATCATTCCGATAAAACCGGCCATTTTAGGATCTGACAAAATTTTTTTGCCGGTTATGATATCATCCTTCATTATTTGGATATAGGCTGGTTTGCCAACCACTTCCTCCAGTTTGGTTATGGCGCCCTCCGGTACCAAATCACGAGGCAAGGATTTGGTCTTTAACATACCAGATTGAATGGTGGTTCTGGGAGCTATATCTTGAGTGGCCACTATCACCTGGACCATTTCCGTACCAGCTGGTGAAGCTGTTTTGTCACTATTGTCGCCAAGATAAAGAAAGACCATAAGCCCCAGCAGAAGGCTGGCGCCGGCGGCCAACATTATCCAGTATTTGTAGCTGATTTTTTCTCCAATATCAGACAGATTTAGTATTTCAAATAGTTTCATGGTAGTTTCCTCAAAAGAAAAATATTATTATCATTATTATTTCAAACCATTATACTAGCATTGTCAAGTAATGGTAAGTAAAAAAATTGTGATTTAAGGTTAAATAACTGTAGGGAGCGGTGTATCTCCTTATGTGATGGGGATAGGGAGTGTTTTATGGCTGATGTAAAAATTTTGTTGTTGTTTCTCACTACCGGAGTAGTTTCGGTAATAATAGGCAAGCTTATGGTGAGTTGGTCCTTTGTTTTAAGTCAAACCAACCGTCAGTACATTACCCCTTTTTTCTCATTGGGAAAGGGAAAGACCGGTGGCAGCTTATTAACAACGGTGGCAACGGTTTTTCCATTGGCTATGGGAGCGGTGACTGGACTGGTGCATGGATATAACCTGCCCTTGTTGCTGTCGGTGCTGGTGGCGGCGGTGTTTTTGCTGCAGTTTACTATTAGTGATTTATTGTGGCAGCTGATTTTTGATAAGCAGCTGGCCTTGTTTGCCCTACTGGGCCTGCTACGGATACTGCTTCTAAACGGACCATTTCTGGACTATGTGCTGGCCGCCGGAGTTGGTGGTGGTATCTTTTGGCTGATGGCAGTAATAACCCGGGGAGGAATTGGTGGTGGCGATGTGAAGCTGATAGCTGCCCTGGGACTTTGGCTGGGAACAGACCTGCTGTATCAGACTGTTGTATGGGGCATTATTTTGGGAGGAGTCGGTGCCATACTGCTTTTGGTGACTAAAAAAAGGCAGAGAAAGGAGGCATTTCCTTACGGTCCTTATTTTGCCATCAGTGGATTGGTGATGCTTATATGTTGATAGTATTTATTGTGAAAGAAATGGACTCTGCTGTCCATTTCTTTTTTTGTAGCGAGGCTATGGCAGCAGGAAAAAATGGTAATAATCACGAATAGTGAGGTATGAAATTTTTATGAAGGGTGGTAGAAATATGTTCATAAAAAGATGTTGCTTATGTGTATTAACAGCATTTTGCTTTCTGCTATCAGGCTGTTTAAGTGCAACAGGCAATCTGACCATCAATGAGGATGGTAGCGTACACTACGAAGCCACTATGGCTACTGTTGATTTTCTGAAGAGTGCCATAGAAGAACAGAAAAATGATCTTTTAAGCAAGAACAGTTCCGCTAAAGTGGAGCCTTATAATGACGGAAATTTAAGTGGCTACAAAATTTCAGCGGATTATCCATCAGTAGATGAATATGCCATGAGCATTACCAGTCAGAATACTAAGACTGCCGGAATGACTGTCAAGGAAATACATAAAGTAAAAGGGTGGTTTTATGATGCCTATTCATTTGATTTCATAATGGAAGGGAATAAGGATACCACCAATGATCCTGATACCAAAGCCATGGCGCAGGCGATGGCTTCTCAGGTGAAATGCAGCTTTACTATGAACTTGCCTTATCCACCGGATGTTCATAACGCAGATCAGATGTCCAATGGAAATAAGACATTATATTGGAATCTGGCGCCTATGCTAACCTCAGAGGTAGATAAAGATATACAGGTACAATTCAAGGTATGGCATAAATCTCATTTGGTAATAACGGTTGGAATCATTGTTATATTACTGTTGGTGGCCACCATCTTCGGTGTTATGGCTCTGAATGCCCGCTATGACAGTGATAAGCAGACCAGGGGGATTATTGCCGGTGTAGCCTTCGTTATGGCGCTGGTTTTGGTTGGTATGTCACTGTACATGTTATTTTCAGCTCCTAAATTCAGCAATAAAAATGTGATAGCTCAGACCAAGGTAGAGCAGACCCAGGTGGAGAAAAACACATCCAACAAAGCAACGGATCAAAGGCCACCGGTTAACGCTACCAAGCAGACTGCTTCCCATAATTCCGGTGTCATCACTGCTACCGAAGTAAGGATGCGGGCCAATCCAAGCACTAATGCCAATATTCTTGGGTATTTTGACAAGGGTGAAACCGTGGAAATCATCAATGTGAAACCGGAATGGGTGCAGGTAAAACGGGCCAATGGGGCCGTTGGTTGGGTATCGGATAAATTCTGCCAATATTGATAACTGTTGATACAAAAATCCCTCGTCTGATGGCTCAGACGAGGGATTTGGTATTTATTACTGCATTTTTGATAAATCATTGAACCTGGTAAATTCTTTTTTGAAGAACATCTTTACCGTATCCACCGGGCCGTTACGATGCTTGGCTACAATAACCTCAGTAATGTTTTTATTGGCTGTTTCAGGATCATAATAATCCTCTCGGTAGAGGAACATTACGATATCAGCATCCTGCTCCAAGGAACCGGACTCACGCAGGTCACTGAGCATTGGTCGTTTTATCTGGCGGCTTTCCACGCTTCGGCTTAACTGGGAAAGGGCAATAACCGGTACATTTAGTTCACGGGCTACCGCTTTCAGAGAGCGGGAAATGTCGGAGATTTCTTGCTGACGGTTATCACTGCCTCCCTTGCTCCGGCCCTGCATCAGCTGCAAATAGTCAATAATAATCAGGTCCAGGCCATGCTCAGCCTTTAGGCGCCGGGCCTTGGAGCGAAGCTCATTAACCGTGATTCCGGCGGTATCATCAATATATAATGGGGCGGCGGAAACCTTATCGGCGGTTCGTACCAGTTTTTCCCAATCTTCCGTACTTAAATCAGCATTTTTTAGCTTTTGGGAATCAATTCCACCCTCTGAGCACAGCATACGCTGTACCAGTTGCTGCTTGGACATTTCCAGAGAAAAAAATGCCACGGTTTTCTTTTCTTTTAGGGCTACATTGGCCGCAATATTTAAGGTAAAGGCTGTTTTACCCATACTTGGGCGGGCAGCCACCAAAATCAGATCAGAGGCCTGGAGCCCGGAGGTGAGGGCATCAAGATCTTTAAATCCGCAGGAAATACCCGTAAGGCCTCCCTTGGATTCGTAAAGAGTATTGATTTTATCAAAGGTCTCCATAACAATTTCCTGCATAGGAGTGAAAGTGCTGACATTTTGACGGTTGGCCACTTCCATAATCATTTTTTCTGATTTATCAATGACATCAGAGACATCATCGGTGGCTTCATAGGCCATGCCTGCTATGTCTGTGGCGGTATTTATGAGATGCCTCAAATCCGCCTTTTCCCGTACGATATTGGCGTGAAAATTTACATTGGCGGCAGTAGGCACAATGTTGGCCAATGCCGTGACAAAGGTAATTCCACCCACCTTGTCCAGCTTGTTTTCCTTGTCAAGATAATTGGTAACTGTAACAATATCGGCTGGTTCGTTTCTATTAAACAAGGCCAGCATAGCTTCATAGATTATTTTATGGGCATCCCGATAAAAATCCTCCGGCCGTAGGAGCTGGGATACTTCGGCAATGGCCTCTTTTTTTATGAGCATAGCCCCTAATACCGCCTGTTCAGCGTCGATGTTTTGGGGGGGCATACGGTCTACCGTTGGCATAAATTACTCCTCCTGTGGTTCTGGGCCAAGAAGTATGTCCAAGGCTTCCTTGGCGGTGGTAACCGTTCTTATGTTTAGTCCCAGATGGTTTTTAGGAATATCCTTTTCGTTTTCTTTAGGGATAATCAAGGTTTCAATACCGGTTTGCTTGGCACCATAGGCTTTTTCAAAGACACCACCTACTGGCCGCACCTTACCCTGCAGGGAAATTTCACCGGTGATTGCCGTATCCTGTCGAATAGGTCGTTTGGTGATGGCTGATAAAATCGCTGTAAGAATGGCGGTACCGGCACTTGGACCGTCTATATTTCCACCACCAATTACATTTATATGAATATCATAATCATGAATGTCTTTGCCGGTAAGCAGTCGGACTACTGAGGCAGCATTGAAAACCGAATCTTTGGCCATACTGCCGGCGGTTTCATTAAAGCGCACTGTGCCCTTGCCCGTTTCCCGAGCTTTAAAGGCAATGGCTTCGATTTCAATAACAGAGCCTAAAAAGCCGGACACGCCCAATCCAAAAATATGGCCAATTTCCATATTGTTGGAGGCTTTTTTGGTTACATATGGAGTGAGGCGGCTGACTTGAGCGACCTTGTATATATCACCTTTTTCAATAAATACATCCGCTTTAGCTATTTCAGCTGTCAAGTCGTCTTCCTGACCGCTGGCGGCCCGCTCCAATGCCAGACTATAGGCGTCCGCCAATATATTTATGGCCTTGCGTCCTTCGATAGTGTATTCACTGATTAGCTTGGCCACGCCATCTCCTAGCTTGGCGGAAAGCTTTTTGGCAGCATTGTTGACGATTTCCTGAATATTGGTTGGGGTCAGAGGCTCAAAGTATATTTCAGCACATCTGGACCGCAAAGCAGGATTTATACGGGAGGATTCCCGGGTGGTGGCGCCGATAAGCACAAAGTCTGCCGGAGCACCTTCATCAAATAATTTCTTTATATAAGGTGGTATTTTTTCATCCGCCGGATCATAATAGGCCGACTCAAAATAAGCCCGCTTGTCTTCCAGAACTTTAAGAAGCTTGTTTTGCAGCATCAGATCCATTTCGCCTATTTCGTCGATGAAGAGGATTCCACCGTGGGCATCGGTGACCAATCCAGGCTTTGGCTCTGGGATACCGGTATCAGCTAAATCCTTGCGGGCTCCCTGATAAATTGGATCATGAACCGAACCCAGCAGTGGGTTGGTCATATCCCGTGGATCCCAGCGCAAAGTGGTACCATCAGTTTCTATGAAAGGTGCATCAGCTTTAAACGGTGATAGCTTCCTCTTTTTGGCTTCCTCCAGTACCAGACGGGCCGCTGTGGTTTTTCCCACACCAGGAGGTCCATATAAAATCAGGTGCTGAGGATAAGGGGAGCTAAGCTTGGCTAATAGGGAATCTACTGCTCTGGACTGGCCTACTATTTCCTCAGTGGAAGCTGGTCGTAAAAGTTCCATCACGGACTGAGTAAGGCTGACTTTTTCCAGTTCCTCCAGATGCTCCCGCTTTTTCTTCTCCAATGGAGACTCGATTGGCTTCTTTTCCTCCTTCAGGATTTGCATCTTAATATCTTTTACATAATCCTGATGGTTTTCTTCCAATCGTTCGGCTACTTTCTTTTCCAAGTCATCCTCCACCGAGCGGCGGGCCAGAATATCGGAAAAATGCTCAGTTAGCTGATCCAATATCCCCATTATTTCCTCGTCAGGAGGTATATCCTTTATAGTGGGATTATCACTGATAATTCTCTGTAAAGCAAGGACACGCTCACCCCGATTGGGTGAGCGTACAAATTGCAATGCATCCATTTTACCGGCCTTGATTACCAGCTTGTCGGAACCGTAATAGTCCACCAGCAGGCTAAACAGGGCATCTATTTTTCGGTCTATTTCGTCCCGAGGAGCAAGCTCATCAGCCAAAGTTGCTTCGGCTTCGGCTAAATTAGCCTCCTGGTCATGATTTTTTAGGTTTAGTAATTTAGAAAAAAAGTCCTTCATGTGTTATCAGCCTTTTACAACCTCTATTTTTATAGTGCTGGTAATTTCCGGATGTACCTTTATAACGGCCTCGTAGGTGCCGGTGCCGGTGATTTCCTCTTTAAGGGAAATTTTCCGTTTATCAATGTCAATATTATGCTGTTTCTTTAAAACATCGGAAATATCTTTGCCAGTGACAGAACCGAATAGACGGCCATTTTCACCGATTTTTACGGAAATTTTAACAGACACCTGGGAAAGCTGGGCAGCCATCAGTTTTGCTTCATCTGTATCCTGGGCCTTTTTGCGGGCGGCTGAGCCGGCCTGAGCCTTGGCCACATTCACATTATTGGAAGTGGCTTCTACGGCTGCCTTCTTTGGCAGCAGGAAATTACGGCCGTAACCATCGGAAACCTCTACTATATCACCTTTTTTACCTAAGTTCTTAATGTCCTTCTGTAATATTACTTTCATTTTTATCATTCTCCTCTATAAATTCCTGGGTATATGCTAATACCTGATTATATACATCCTCAACTGAGCCATCCTTTAGCTGAGTACCGGCCACATTCTGATGTCCGCCACCGCCAAAATTTTCCATGATGAGCTGAACATTGATTTCACCGTTGGAACGGGCACTCACGCCCACCGTGTTGGCCGTAAGCTGGAATATTACCAGACTAACCCGGACATTTTCTATTCTCAGCATGGCATCAGCTACTTGAGCTGCTACCACCTGAATATTTGGCATAATATCCGGACACTTGGTAATTATGAGGCCATTTGGAAACATGGTAGCAGCTGCAATGGCTTTGGCCTCAGCCACTTCGGTATCAAAGTCAGTTCTAAAGAGCTGACGCACAGCCACCAAATCAGCGCCCCACCGCCGGAGATAAGCTGCCGCCTCAAAAGTGCGGACACCAACCTGTACGGCAAAATTCTTGGTATCTACCAAAATACCGGAATAAAGGGCAATTGCCTCAATACGGCTCAGTTTTAAATCCTCGCTAAAATACATCAAAAGCTCGGTTACCAGTTCACTGGTAGAGCTGGTAGCAGTTTCCAGATAAGCTATTTTGGTGTTTTTTATAAAGTTTTCGCTGCGGCGATGGTGGTCAATAACTACAATGTTTTCTACCCGGTTAAGCATATCCGGGGCCGCTGTGATATGAGGAATAAAGGTATCCACCACAAAGAGCAGTGGATTTTTGGCTGTAATATTTAACAACTGATCGTTGGAAATAAACAGCTCGGAATATTCTTCCCTGGTGGAAAACATCTCGATGATTTTTCCGATACCTTCATTCATATCACTTAATATGATATGTACTGGCTTTTCAAGGCTTTTGGCCATTCTGGCCACACCCATGGCGGCACCCAGTGCGTCGAAGTCCTCATTTTGGTGTCCCATAATAAAGATTTCATCAGCAGTCTGCATAAGTGCCTTGATATTGGAGGCCATAACTCTGGCTTTTACCCGGTTTTGCTTCTCCAAGGCTTTAGTTTTGCCGCCAAAGAAGCAGGTCTGATTGTTCAGCATGATAGCGGCTTGGTCACCACCACGGCTAAGGGCCAGATCCAGCATAGACTGGGCCTGCTGGCCTAATTCTATGTAATTTTGCCGATCAGCCACGGAAATTCCCATACTCAAGGTTACCGGCAGCTTGCTGGTGGTATTGAAGATATTGTGCATCTTATCCAGAATGGAGAATTTTTCTTCAATGGCCACGTCAAGGCTGCGTCGTTCAATAACGGCAATGTACATATCGTTATGTATTCGGCGAAGATAACCATCCAGGTGGATAATCCACTCATCAATCAGCTTATTTGCTTCAAAGCTCAAACGATTTTTTTCCGCATCGTTAAGGCCCTTCAGCACATCATCATAGTTGTCAATCTGAATGAACATCAAAACTGAACGGGAATCAGCGTGTATGCGGGACAATATCTGATATGGCGAATCATCCATGATGTACAAAGCCATCATACCGCAGGAATCATCCTTGGTAGCAATGGGGCGATACTTCATTTTAAAGTGAACATTGTCATGGACGAATACCGTTTCATCATTTTTTCCCCAGATGGATTCCAAGTCAAGTTCAGGCCAAAAGGCATCATCGCCCTGATTTACGGACATACCGTATTCAGGGATTTTGTTTATGTGCTTTTCCAGCTCCTTGTTGAACCATTGAAGTCGACCATCCCTGTCCACCAATACAATTATATGGGGAAGATTTTCAATGGCGTAGTTGGATGCTTCATTTACATTGCTGATAACAGTGTGACAATAGTGAGCAAATTCCTCTGACCGGTACCGGCAACGCTCATAGCCGAAAAACAGCGAAGCAAGCCACACCATGAGGGCAGCTGTACCGATGTAACAATTATAAAAGAACAGTACAACCAATAATAATAGCGCCGCTAAATGGATAATAACAATATCAATCCAGGCGTTTAAATTTCTTGGCATATTCAGACCTCGATTCTAAAATTATCGTTGCTTTTTAGCAAACCGCTTCCGATAATCAAACAGCATATCAAAAAGCCCAACAAATGCTACTATCTGGGCCATAAAACCATTCAAGAACACAAAGGCCACAATGAGCCAGAATACCCAACGGGACACTCGGTGATGCAGTATATTGCTGATGATGGCAATGCCTTGGATAAATCCGGCGAAGGTAGCCATAATGTTTACATTAAGGGATATTTGATAAAGCAAATCCAACTGCCTGGTACTGCCCCAATATAATCCGATGAGGGAAAAAGCAAAGAAATAAAGTATTGCTTTTGGCAGTCGCCATTCATCAAAGTCTGGCAGGGATGAAACGGTATAACCAAGTCGCCTCAGCACTCTGGAGCCTATTGCGAAATTTATCCAGGTGGTAATGAGACCGGAGCAAATAATTACCAGTGGCATCAAAAGGGTAATCATACTAAATACCGTATCAAATTGTTTCTTGCTTTCGGCAATCTGCTCCGATGGCATGCCCATACTTTCATAGGCTGACAGAGTCACTGCAAAGGAATCCTTCAGCATATCTACATTTAGTTCAAATGGGTTCATACCAGTGAGTGCAAATAGCAACCCCATAGCCAATAGCATGGAAATAATAGCTGATACCAAGGACAGCATAAGATTACGGGAGGCCGGCAGATTATTCCGAAAACCATAGCCCAAGGCCAGTGCCGGTGGAGCAAAGCCGATTACCATCCGTACCGCCGACATAGGCTCGATGAGAATGCTCATTATAATTCCTGCAACCAGGACACTCATAAGAGACCATTTTATTCCGTGGCGTACTTCCAATACCAGAATTGGTAATGGCCAAAGCAGAATGGCAACGGTTCCCAGCAGAGGCACATAGACACCAATTAAAGCTGTAATAACCGTTATGGCAGCCAAAAGTCCGCTTTCGGTCATTGATTTTGTTTTTATATCAGACATATTGACACTCCTTACACTAATGGGGTGGTTATCCCACATCAATATGTAATTATACCATTTTAAAATGTAACTTGCTAGCAGGATGAAATGTAAGAGTTTTTAAGCCATTATAACGAGCTTTAAGATGTCCCCCACCTCTTTAGGTGGGGGAAAACAAACTACAACAGCTGGCGAGTATATCTCCCAGCTCGTTGAAACGCTAATTGGAAGATTTTTCTTCTAAAGAAGAAAAATTTGAACAATGGCGTTATAACTTTTATAATGAAATAAAAATTGGATATATAATGATGTTTGATATACAATATAAACAAATGACCTAATAAAAATTATGGGGGTGTTGAAATGGATGAAAAGGAGTTATTGAAACTGCAAAATGGTAGTGATATCCGTGGTGTAGCCATGGACGAGGTGGCAGGAGAGCCGGTAACGCTTCCGCCGGCTGCTGCCAATGTAATAGCAGAGGCCTTTGTACAATTTTTGGCCAATAAATTGGGGAAAGATGCCAAAAAACTAAAAATTGCCATAGGGCATGATTCAAGACTCAGTGCTGTAAGCTTAAAGGAAGCGGCTATTCAGGGGGCTATGGGACTGGGGGCCAGAGTATTTGACTGTGGAATGTCCTCTACCCCGGCTATGTTTATGTCCATTGTTTTTGAGGATACCCAGATGGATGGTTCCATAATGATTACTGCCAGTCATTTGCCGTATAATCGTAACGGCATGAAATTCTTTACGGCAACTGGTGGCTTGGAAAAGGCTGATATCAAGGATATATTAAAGGCGGCGGCCAAGCTTTCCCCGGCTGTGGTGGATATCGGTGATGTGGAACAGCTGGACTTGATGGAATCCTACTCAGCGTATCTGTGTGACAAGATTCGCAAGGGAGTAAATCACGAAGAAAATTATATGCAGCCGTTGTCTGGTATGAAAATTGTGGTAGATGCCGGTAATGGTGCCGGTGGTTTTTTTGCTGACAAGGTTTTAAAGCCATTGGGCGCAGATACGACTGGTAGCAAATATCTGGACCCGGATGGCCGGTTCCCGAACCATGTGCCAAATCCGGAAGACAAAGAAGCCATGGCCTCTATTAAGAAGTTGGTGCAGCATTCCCAGGCTGATTTGGGTTTGATTTTTGATACAGATGTGGATCGGATGGGCGCTGTTTTGCCGGATGGGAAGGTGATTAGCCGTAATGCCCTTATTGCTATGATGGCTGCTATATTAAAGGAAGATTATCCAGGTAGTACCATAGTAACGGATTCGGTGACCTCAGATGAATTGACGGACTTTTTGGAAGGAAAATTACATTTAAAGCATCATCGGTTTAAGCGAGGATATAAAAATGTTATCAATGAGTGTATACGGCTGAATGAAAGTGGCGTGATTTCGCCTTTGGCTATTGAAACCTCTGGTCATGGTGCCTTAAAGGAAAATTATTATCTGGACGACGGGGCTTATCTGGCAGTGAAGCTTATTATTGCTGCTGCCAAGGCCCAGGTTGAGGGCAAGACCTTGGCCAGCCTGATTGAAGAATTGGAATACCCGGCTGATGCCAGGGAATACCGGCTATATATCAGGGGACTGGAGGATTATAAGACTTATGGTCGGGGCGTTTTGGAGGAATTCAAGGAATTGGCCGAGGCTCGGGGGATTCAGGTAGCCACTCCGTCGTATGAGGGGGTTCGTCTGGTATTTCCAAATGAGGGTTGGATTTTGTTAAGGCTATCGCTTCATGACCCAAATATGCCGATGAATATTGAAGGAAAGCGTCGGGGGGACTGTGAAAAGCTGGCAGCTATTGCTAAAGAGTTGGTGTCCGGATTTATAAATTTGGACATCAGTGTAATGGACTAAGGTCTACTATTTGCGGTGGAGCTGTTTGTATACACGCTCACTGGTTGACAGTCTTTTGTAGCAAATGCTATGATATTGTGCGGGGGACGATGGGCAAGCTCCTATTGTCTCCCGTGTTATTATGTCAGAAGACTGATGTAATATAAATAGAATAACGCCTGTTTTCTTATTTTAAGGAGGATGTGCATCAATGATCGAACGGTATACCAATCCGGAGATGGGTAATATCTGGACCCTGCAGCATGAATTCGAGGTAATGCTGGATGTAGAAATCGCTGCTTGTGAGGCTATGGCCGAATTGGGAGAAATTCCTAAAGAGGCTGCTGTGAACATTCGGGAGAAGGCTCATTTTGAGTTGGACCGGGTAAAGGAGATTGAGAAGGAAACCAACCATGACATTATTGCGTTTCTGACCAATGTAGCCGAGTATGTTGGGGATGATTCCAAGTATATTCATAAGGGATTGACTTCCAGTGATGTTAAGGACACGGCCCTGGGCATCATGATGAAGAAATCTGCGGAATTGATTATTGATGATTTAAAGAAGTTCCGCGAGGTGTTGAAACGCCGGGCAGCGGAGTTCAAGCATACAGTTTGTATTGGTCGTACCCACGGTATTCATGCGGAGCCAATGACCTTTGGTTTGAAGCTGGCCTTGTGGATGAATGAAGTTGACCGTAACATTGAACGGGTGGAGCATGCCAAGAAAATCGTGTCGGTTGGTAAGCTGTCCGGAGCAGTGGGGACCTATTCCAATATCAATCCAAAGATTGAAGAGCTGGTCTGCAAGAAATTGGGGATCACGCCATCTCCACTGGCTACTCAGGTTATTCAACGGGATCGTCATGCGGAGTATATGACTACCTTGGCTATTGTGGCCAGCTCCTTTGAGAAATTTGCCACTGAAATCCGCAATCTGCAGCGTACTGATATCCGTGAAGCAGAAGAGTATTTCAGTCCGGGGCAGAAGGGCTCATCGGCTATGCCACATAAGCGAAATCCAATCACCTGCGAGCGAATTGCCGGTATGGCCCGTTTGGTTCGCGGTAATGCTCTGGCCTCTATGGAAAATATTTCGCTCTGGCATGAACGGGATATTTCCCATTCCTCTGTTGAACGGGTAATTTTGCCGGATTCCACCATCAATGTGGATTATTGCATAAAGAAATTTACCAATATTATAGATAAGCTTTTGGTATATCCGGAGGCAATGCTGGAAAACCTCAATAAGACCGGTGGACTGATTTTCAGTCAGCGTATTCTTATTGCACTGGTAAGCAAAGGCGTTCTCAGGGAGGATGCTTACAAATGGGTACAGCGCAACGCAATGAAACGGTGGTTGGCGAAGGAAGACTTTAAGACCAACATCAGCAAGGATGAGGATGTTGTCCGGTATCTGTCCCAGGATGAGATTGACGAGTGCTTCAAGGTGGATTATTTCCTCCGTCATGTCGATATGATTATGGCCCGTTTTGGCCTTTAATTTTAGTAAGTAGCAGATACCAGTTTGAGGGGAGAGACCTTTATGGCTTCAGTAGCAGTATTAGGCACCCAGTGGGGTGACGAAGGCAAGGGTAAGATTGTAGATTATTTGGCACAGCAGGCAGAGGTTGTTGTCCGTTCTCAGGGCGGCAGTAATGCCGGTCATACCGTGGCTGTTGATGGTGTTGAATATAAATTGCGTCTTATGCCATCCGGTATTTTATTCAAGGGTACCTTAAATGTTATAGGTAATGGTGTAGCCTTTAATCCAAAGGTTATGCTGCAGGAAATGGACAACATGACAGCAAAGGGTATCGATGTCAGTGGTATTCGGATTAGTAACCGGGCTCATGTGGTATTGCCATACCACTGTGAGATGGATGGATATCTGGAGGAGCTGAAGGGAGCTAACAAGGTTGGTACTACCAAGAATGGTATTGGTCCTTGTTATGTGGACCGGGATGACCGTATTGGTATTCGGGTATGTGATTTTATCGATAAAGAAGAATTTGCTAAGCGCCTGAAGGAAAATCTGGCCATTAAGAATAAGCAGATTGTTGGTATGTATGGCAAAGAGCCATTTGATTATGAGACTATCCTGAAGGAATATGAGGGATATGCTGACCGTCTGAGACCGTATGTTTGTGATACCATTGCTTTGCTTCATGATGAATTGAAGGCTGGCAAGAAGGTGCTCTTTGAAGGGGCCCAGGCTACCATGCTGGATATTGATTATGGTACCTATCCGTATGTTACTGCATCTCACCCGGTTTCCGGTGGAGTCTGTGTGGGAGCCGGTGTTGCGCCACGAGATATTGACAAGGTTGTAGGCGTAGTAAAGGCTTATTGTACCCGGGTTGGTGAAGGCCCATTCCCTACCGAGCAGTTAAACGCGGTTGGGGATAAAATTCGTGAGTTGGGTCATGAATTTGGTACAGTTACTGGCCGTCCACGCCGCACCGGCTGGCTGGATGCCTGCGTAGTTCGCTATGCCGGGCTGCTGTCCGGTATCGACTATATGGCCATTACCCGTCTGGATATTTTGGATACTTTGCCGGAAATCAAGATGTGTGTAGGCTATAAGTACAAGGGTGAGGTTATCAATGAGATTCCAGCCTCACTGAAGGTTTTGGCCGAGGTAGAGCCGGTATACGAAACCTTTGAGGGCTGGCAGACTGATATAAGTGGTATCAGAAAATATGAGGATTTGCCGGAAAAGGCCCGGAAATATTTGGAGCGTCTGGCTGAGGTAACAGGTATTGATCTGGGTATAGTGTCTGTAGGACCTAATCGCGATCAGACCATTATACTGGCCAAAGATTTATTTTAATATATGTGAAAAAATGGCTGCTGCACTGAGTATGAAGTGCAGCAGCCATTTTTATGGGGTTAGCCCAAAGTGGTATCCAGTATCATCATCAATGAAAAGCCCAGGGCAAACATAATGGTACCAATATTTGAATGTTCCCCTTCCGACATTTCGGGAATAATTTCTTCCACCACCACATAGAGCATGGCGCCAGCGGCAAAGCTTAATAAAAAAGGCAGTACAGGAACAACGAAGCTGGCAAAAATAACGGTGGCAACAGCACCTATTGGTTCCACCACTCCGGAGAGTACCCCATATACAAAGGATCGGAGCTTGGACAGTCCTTCCGCTCTAAGGGGCATAGATATTATGGCTCCCTCTGGAAAGTTCTGGATGGCAATACCAACAGATAGGGCTATGGCAGCTCCCAGGGTAATGTCAGCCGCACCATTGTACCAGCTGGCATATAAAACACCTACTGCCATTCCTTCCGGAATATTGTGAAGTACTACGGCTAGGACCATCATAGTGGAACGAGAAGCTTTGGATTTAGGCCCTTCTGTTTCATCGGTATTAAGGTGCTGATGGGGAATAAGGTGATCAAGTAGCAGCAAAAACAGTATGCCGCCCCAAAAACCAGTCACGGCAGGGATGCAACTGAGAAATTCTCCCCAGCTGGAAACTGCCTGATCCATGGCAGGAATTAGCAGACTCCATACTGAAGCAGCTACCATTATACCAGCAGCAAAGCCCAACAAGCCTCGTTGCAGCAATGGGTTAAACTGTTCACGCATAAAAAATACACAGGCGGCACCCAGACTGGTGCCAAGAAAGGGAATCAACAAACCCTGAAGTATTTCTATCGACATATTATCTCCTCTTTCATCGATAAACAATCGTTGATTTCATCATTTGTACTAGTGTCATTATATATAATCAGGAGAATATTTTCCAATGCGGAATAAGGACTATGGAAGAATAATCTTATAGTGTGATATAATTAAACAGTTAGTGTGTTGTATATATTTGATTGAATAGGAGAAAAATATGCTTGAATTGAAGGATATAACCTATCAGGTTGAAGAAAATAACGAGATAAAAACCATTATTGATCATCTGGATTTGAATATTGAGGACGGAAAGTTTATAGTTATCACTGGGCCAAATGGAGGTGGTAAATCTACTTTGGCCAAGCTTATTATGGGGGTAAAGGAGCTTACTTCCGGGCATATGACATTTGACGGGCAGGACATAACAGGTATGAATATTACCGATCGGGCCAAGCTGGGCATTAGCTTTGCCTTTCAGCAGCCAGTTCATTTTAAGGGGATAAAGGTGCTGGATTTGTTGCGTCTGGCAACGGGAAGCAATATTTCCGTCAACAAGGCCTGTGATTATCTGTCCAAGGTGGGCCTTTGCGCCAAGGAATATATTGACCGGGAGGTTAATGCTTCATTGTCCGGTGGCGAGCTGAAACGAATTGAAATCGCTACGGTGCTGGCCAGAGGCACCAGATTTTCCATTTTTGATGAGCCAGAGGCTGGTATCGATATCTGGAGCTTCCAAAATCTGATACAGGTATTTGAAAATATTAGAAAGACAGTACAAGGAACTGTACTTATCATTTCCCATCAAGAGCGGATTTTGAACATTGCCGATGAAATCATCGTTATTGAAGACGGCAAGGTGAAAAAGCAGGGGCCAAAGGATGAAATTTTGCCGGAGCTGTTGGGAACAGCTTCTGCGGTAAATATTTCCTGCAGCAAAATGGCAAACTAGGAGGAAATAAGTAATGTTAGATAAAATTCAAAAGCAGCTTTTGACAGAGGTGGCGGATTTGTACACCATGCCAAAGGGGGCTTACAACATCCGGGCTAACGGCGAAAAAGCAGCCCGTAATACTACAGAAAATATTGATATTGTCACCAAGACTGATAAGCCTGGTATAGATATTATTATTAAGGATGGCACCAAAAATGAAAGTGTGCACATTCCGGTTGTTCTCAGTGAGAGTGGTATCAAGGAAGTGGTGTACAACGATTTTTACATTGGTGAAGATTGCGATGTAACTATAGTGGCTGGGTGTGGCATCCATAACTGTGGCACTCAGGATTCCCAGCACGACGG
>CADACU010000026.1 GCA_902786545.1 uncultured Anaerovibrio sp. | reverse complement strand
AAGGGCATAGAAAAGAAGCCGCATTGTGATGCCCTTATCAAGGAAGTTATTGAGCTGGTGGAGAAGTACATTTGATTTTTTAGGATATTTTTTAGGATAAATAGCCTTGACTTTTTCAAAAAATTTTCGTACTATAACCAAGACTTAAATAAATATTGCACTTGAGTGCGTCGCCCATTTATGGGAAATATCGCCGGCTGATACATGCCAGGTGACTACAGGGACGGGAGTTGTAGTCACTAGAGGGGAATGTATCGGCTGGTTTTTGTTTGCAAAAAAATGGAGGACAGAATGGATAAAAAAATTAGGGCCAAGAAATTTGGTATAATCTTTGCGGTGGTAATCGTGGTGGCAGGACTGTTATTGATGTACACAGGGAATGATGCCCTGGTGTTGGCCACTGAAAAAAAGGAAGGGATACTTACTGCCGAGCAAATCAAGCTCTCCTTTGAAAATGTAAGTGGCAGGTTGGTAAAGGAATCCGTTAAAGAGGCCCAGCAGGTGAAAAAGGGTGATGTTTTGATGGTACTTGACAGCACTGATGTGGATTTGTCTATTGCCAAGCTGGAAGCCCAGATAAATCAGATGAAGGCCCAGATTAAGTCCGCCGGTGGCGGTGTGAATATTGCCAGGTCGCAGGCTGATACTGACGAACAGCAAAGCTTTCGCCAAATAGACCAGCAACGGGCTGCAGTGGAGGCAGCTCAGGCCAATTATAACAATGTGAATCTCGACTATGAGCGCAAGCAACAGCTCTATGAGGCAGGGGCTATTTCCCGCTCGGCTCTGGATGCAGCACAAACATCCTTGCAGGTGTCAGCGGCTAATGTTGACCAGCAAAAGCAGCTGTTAAGCAAATTGTTGGGGGGAACAGTGGATACCGGTGATACCGATTCATTGGATTTGCCGACCATTGCCCTTCAGCGTCAGTCAGCGGCCAATAAAATGAACGATGTGGAGGCCTTGAATCAGCAGCTTCGGGCCTTGGAGGTTCAGCTGAAGGAACTGAAGGTAAAAAAAGAGCGCCTGACTCTCCGCGCTCCTGAAGATGGCAAAATCATAAAGATTTTAGCCAAGGAAGGGGAAATGATCGCCCCAAACACGCCGGTACTGCTCATGGAAAGCAGCCGTTATTATTTTGATATATATGTAAGTGAGGAGAACATAGAAAAATATAAGGAAGGAGACGAAATAGAAGCTGTTTCGGTGGCCGGACATAAAAAAGCCCGGGGGACCATTCGGTTGCTGACCCAGGCACCTGGCTTTGCAGATTTGCGTATGACCAGAGAAAAAGGACAGGCGGATCTCACTTCCTTCCAGATGCGAATTTATCTGGACCCTGCCGATGGAATAATTCCAGGGATGACGATGGGAGTGAAGCTGAAATGAAGGCCTTTCGGGATGAAGTAAAGCATCTTCTTAGCGGCAACGGTATGCCCTATGAGAAGGTTTCCATAATGGTGTCTTTGGTTATTACAGTTATTTTTAGTGTTATGCTGGGATTAAACTATGCCAAGGATACACCGATTACGGTAATAGATTTGGATAATTCCCACTACAGCCACGAAATAATAAACTATTTGAATAATTCCCAGATGTTGTCTGTTACGGCGGTGGTCAATACACCGGCTGAGCCAAACGCACTGATGTACCGTGACAAGGCGTATGCCGTAGTATATCTGCCCCAGGGCTTGGAGAAAAACCACTATAATGGCGAAAGTGCAGATATAGGAGTGTTTTACGATAACACCAGTTCATCGGCATTGAGTGGCGTGCGGGAAGCCCTGAATGAAATAATTGCTGATATAAACAATCCGTCACTGGGGACTGGCGATACCATACGGGGCGGCACAAGGCTGGTTTCCCGTTCCCTGTTCAATCCGGCAGATTCAGCCAGTAATGGTGAGGTTACAGGTTTTTTGATATTTTTTTCCAGTATGTTTTTTGCCTTTGCCACATTGGGGATGATACCACGGCTCAGAATGGAGGGGAAGATGGACCTTCATTTAAAGTCAGGTACAGCCTATGACTTGATAGAACGCATATTGCCATATTGTGCCTGCTGGCTTATTGCTAATTTTATCGGTTTGGTTGTACTGCGTTTTTGGGGTGATATTAACTTTTCGGGAAATATTATCTTATATTTTGCGGTACAGGCTATGTATATTGTTATGCTGGGGATGGTGTCGGTGATAATGGGGTGGTCGGCAGCGAATCCCGGGGCTGCATCCAGCCGGATGATTCTCTTTGTTCCGGGCGGCTTTATTCTGGGGGGATATGGCGTGCCCATGACTATGATGCCGGAATGGGTTCATTGGGTGAACCAGATTTTTCCGTTGACCTGGGAGTTTAAATTTATCCGTGATATTGTGTTTCGGGGAGCGGGTTTTTTTGATTGTGCGGTGACTCTGGGACAATTTCTGATTTATATTGTTATAGTGTGGATTATTTTTGCCAGAAAGTTCGATCAGGAACAAATGGCACAATAACAAATGAAAAGGTCACTGACTCTATATGAGCCGGTGACCTTTATTTATTAGGATGTTTTTTGTTTAGGAAATTTTCGTAAAATGAGACTTACTCAGTTGGGGCTTTAAAATTCAACTGAATGTAGTCGAATGAAGCCCAGGGGAAAGCTTATATAATGGCGTGTGCAATAACATAGCCAACGCAACAGCCGGTGATAACTCCGATGAGCCCCGGTATCATAAAGCTGTGGTTTAAAATGTATTTGCCGATTTTGGTGGTGCCGGACCGGTCGAAGCCGATGCAGGCCAAATCAGATGGATAGGTTGGAAGGAAGAAGTAACCATAGCAGGCCGATATGAAGGATAAAATCAATACCGGTTCAATGCCAGCCCCCAGGGCCAGTGGCACAACAACAGCTATGGCCGCCGCCTGGGAATTCACCAGTTTGGAGGTGAAGAAGGCGATTATGGCGTAAGCCCATGGATAAACTCCCACAGCTGATATCAACACACCCTTTAAGAAGTCCATATGATGGGAAAATAAAGTGTTGGCCGTCCAGGCCACACCGTAAACGGATACCAAGGCCACCATACCAGCCCGGAAAACATTGGAATCAGCTACTTTCTTGGCATCCACCTTGCAGAAGAACAATATCATGGATGCAATGCACAGCATAACCATTTGAATAACCAGTGTCATGGAAACCGGCTTTGGCGGCTTGCCGACTCCGGCGGAAAAGTGTGGCAGATAATCCGGCAGATTACCCATAAGAGCAATCACAAGAATACCGACAACGAAAATACCTACGGCAATGTAATTGGACCGAGGCAGCTCTTTGTCCAATAATGACTCAGTTGATCCGTAAACATACTTGCGCTGTTCCGGGTCAGCAATCAAGGCCTGAAATTCCGGGTCGTTTTCCAGCTCTTTGCCCCTGCGCATGGACCAGATGGCTGCGGCCAACACACCAAAGAAGGTGGAAGGGATGGAAATCATCAAAACCTTGGCAATGCTTATGTCATACCCAGCCACTGTTATAAAGCTGACGATTGATACAATAGCCACCGATACCGGCGAACCGCAGATACCCATCTGGGCTGCGACAGAGGAGACAGCCATTGGCCGCTCTGGTCGAATGTTTTGTTTGATGGCTACATCATAAATAATAGGGAACATGGTGTAGCATACATGACCGGTGCCGCACAGCACAGTCAAAAACCAGGTGGTAATAGGAGCCAAAATAGTTACATATTTTGGATTTTTCCGCAAAATCATTTCGGCGTACTTCAGCAGCACTGTCAAACCACCGGAGGTCTGTAGAAAGGCTGCACAGGTTACAACCGCCAAAATGGTTAGCATAACATCGTTTGGTGGTACCCCCGGCTTGTAACCAAAGCCAAAAACATAGACTACCAGACCCAGGCCGCTGACCGCTGCCAGACCAAGGCCACCAAACCGTACACCAACGATAAGGCATAGTAGAAAAACAATGAAGCCTAAAGTAATTTCCATAAACAATCCCCCTAAAAATGTACGAAAATTATTTCAACAGCATTTTTAATCCTATGTCTATTAAGGTGTATATTCGCCATTGGCGATTTGTTTCCTGCAAAAATTAAAAACTATTAACCGAAGAACGAAAATATTTTTGTATTTTCAGCGTGAACATAGTTTATTTTTTTGAAACAATCATGTATAATATTGTCATGTTTGTAAGGAAAAATAACGATACAACCTACTGAGGATGGCAGAGTGTTGCTTGTTTTTTCGTGCAGACATAGTGTAAAGATATACACGGAGATATTATATTTGCTAGGAGTGATAATGCATGATGTTTTCCAAGAAAATGAAAATGGCAGCGTTGGGATTGGCTGCGGTTATGTCCTTTAGCCTGCTGGCTGGCTGCGGTTCCCAGAACAAATCCGGGGCTGACAAGAAGTATAATGTTGGTGTAGTTCAGCTGGTGGAGCATGACGCATTGGATGCGGCCAACAAAGGATTTGTGGACGCCCTGAAGGAGCGGGGCTTTGAGGTAGGCAAGAATCTCACCATCGATAACCAGAACGCCCAGGCTGATCAGTCCAATTTACAGAATATCGGTCAGCGATTTGTAACCAACAAGGTGGATTTGATTTATGCTATTGCTACTCCGGCTGCCCAGACAGTGGCTAACCTTACCAAGGATATTCCTATCGTAGGCTGTGCCATTACTGACTATGAGGCAGCCAAGCTGGTTAAGTCCAACAAGGCCCCGGGCGGCAATGTGACCGGTGCCAGCGATATGAACCCTATCAAGGAGCAGATTGACCTGCTCATCAAGCTTTGTCCGAATGCCAAGACTATCGGTTGTGTATATACCTCCAGTGAGGTTAATTCCGAGATTCAGTACAAGGTTATGAAGGAATACGCCGAGTCCAAGGGGCTGAAGGTAGAGGCGGCCACCATTTCCACTGTTAATGATATTCAGCAGGCAGTACAGAGCCTTACTGGTAAAGTAGATGCCTTTTATGTTCCTACTGATAATGTAATCGCTTCGGCCATGCCAACCCTGATTTCTGTTACAGAGGCCGCCAAGAAGCCGGTTATCTGTGGTGAGTCCAATATGGTTAAGGCCGGTGGTTTGGCCACTTATGGTATTGATTACTACCAGCTGGGACGCCAGGCCGGTATGATGGCTGCTGATATTCTGGAAGGCAAAGCTAAGCCGGCAAATATGGAAATTCAGTCCGCCAAGAATCTGAAGGCGGCGGTAAACAAGAAGAACGCTGCTAAGCTTGGCATCACCATTCCGGAAGATGTATTGAAAAATGCAGATATAATAGAGTAATTTTGCTCTGGACAGTATAAAATTACAGGTAACTCCAGGCATAAAGAATCAGTGTACTGACGAATGTGCCTGGAGTTTTCATGTATCGAATTGAGGTTTTTGCTTTGGATTTAATTATTCCTACTATATCCCAGGGGCTGTTGTGGTCCCTGATGGCAATTGGTGTCTATATTACTTTTCGGGTATTGGATATTGCTGATTTGACCGTTGAGGGCAGCTTTCCTTTGGGAGCGGCCACGGCAGCAGCTTGCCTTTTGGCTGGCTGGAGTCCGATTCCGGCTATGCTGGCGGCGGGTTTTGCCGGTATGCTTAGCGGGGTGGTCACTGGTATTCTCTGTACGAAGCTGAAAATACCGGCTCTTTTGGCGGGGATTTTGACCATGATTGCCCTTTATTCCGTTAATCTGCATGTAATGGGAAAGGCAAATTTGTCCCTGTTGCAGATAGATACTATTTTTTCGCTCTATGCCATACCGGATTTTTCCGCATCGCAAATGATTTTGGTGGTGGGAGCTATTGTAGTGGTTCTCACCGGAGTGTTGTGTTATTGGTTCTTCGGTACGGAAATCGGTGCGGCCATCCGGGCCACTGGCTGCAACCCACATATGATCAGGGCCAATGGTATCAATACTGATGTCACTATTATTTTGGGACTGTTGATTTCCAATGCACTGGTAGCCTTTTCCGGGGCTCTGGTGGCCCAGGCCAACGGCTTTGCTGATGTGGGGATGGGCGTAGGTACCATCGTTATTGGTTTGGCATCGGTTATAATCGGTGAGGTGCTGTTTGGTACCCGCAGCTTTAAGAATTGCCTAATTTCAGTTATTTTAGGCTCCATCGTGTATAGGGCGGTTATTGCCATTGTTTTGCAGATGGGTATGCCACCAAACGACCTGAAGCTCTTTACGGCTATTTTGGTTGCCATTGCGCTTTCCATGCCGCTGTTCCAGGCCAAGTTCAAGAAGAGAAAGGCGGGTCAGTATGTTAAAGATTGAGAATATTTCCAAGACCTTTAATCCCAAGACCATCACCGAAAAAATAGCCCTTAGGGGTGTGTCTCTTCACTTGGAACCAGGGGATTTTGTTACAGTAATAGGCGGTAATGGAGCGGGCAAATCTACTTTGATGAATGCCATCGCCGGCACTTTTCGGGTGGATACCGGCAAGATAACCATTGATGGGCAGGATATCACCAAGCTGCCGGAGCACAAACGGGCCAAGTACATTGGTCGGGTATTTCAGGACCCGATGATGGGGACTGCGGCCAATATGCAGATAGAGGAAAATATGGCCATTGCTTCCCGGCGGGGACGGATACCAACCTTGAGATGGAGTTCGGCAGAGGAAAAACGGGAATATATCCGGGAACAGCTCCGGACATTGAATTTGGGGCTGGAGGATAGACTGGAGTCCAAGGTGGGGCTACTGTCCGGTGGTCAGCGTCAGGCCTTGACCCTGCTGATGGCCACCTTGGTGGAACCAAAGCTGCTGCTGTTGGATGAGCATACGGCGGCTTTGGACCCAAAGACAGCGGCTCAGGTGTTGGCTTTGACCAATGATATCGTCAACAAGCGCAAGCTGACCACCCTGATGATTACCCATAATATGCGGGATGCGCTGGCCTGCGGCAATCGCCTCATCATGATGCACGAGGGACGGATTCTCATTGATGTGCGGGGCGAGGAAAAGAAAAATTTAAAGGTAAAAGATCTGCTGGAGATGTTTGAAAAGGCTGCCGGCAGTGAGCTGAATTCCGATGCATTACTGTTGAGTTAAAAATTAAAAACTGCGCTGGAGCATATCACATGCCCAAGCGCAGTTTTTTTAAGCCTGTTTCCGGCCCAGTTCCAGCATCATTTTCACTATTAGGGCCTCGCTGGTGAGGGGACCGCCGGACTTTACACCGTGTTTCAGGGCGGTGACGCCCACTTCGTAGCGGTCCATATGAGTACCATCAAATACACACTGGGTGGTGGCTACAACCTGTACACCATGACTGATGGCATAGTCTATGCAGGGCAGGATGTTGCCAGGGGATTCTACTCCCGGAATGCCACCGGAGCCAAATACCTTCAGTACAATCCCTTGACAGCCAGCCTCAACCAAAAACTTGATATAATTTTTATCAAAGCCCGGAGTCAGCTCAATCATGACTACTTTTTTACTAAGCTGATCGTGGATAATTAAATCACCGGTTGCCGGCTTGGGAGCATGCTCCTTTAAATAGGCCTCGTAGTCCGGATTGAATTTCAGCTCACCCTGCTCTAGTACAGCCACTTCCGGTACATTTATGCTGTGAAACGCGTGAAAGTGTTCCGTATAAAGTTTTTTTGCTGCATTGCCCTGGATAAGCCGGCCGTAGAAGGTCAGATACACCCCGGGGCGCCCCTTGCTGGCGGCGGTAAAGGCGGTAATAAGGTTATCCGGCGCATCAGTACCATCCTCGGTAAGGGATAGCTGGGAACCAGTCAATACCACCGGCTTGTTGAGGTTTTCCAACATATAATATAAAGCGGCGGAGCTGTAGGCCATGGTATCAGTGCCGTGGCTGATTACAAATCCGTCATAAAGGTCATAATTGTTTTTTATGGTGCGGGCCATATCTATCCAGTGTTCAGGCTGGATATTGGTACTGTCCAGCTGCATCAGCTCCAAGGTGTCTATTTCGCAGATTGCCTTGAGGGCTGGTACCCGATCTATCAGACCCTGGCCGTCCAAGCCGGGCATCATTCCGTCCTCGGTTTGCACGGATGCGATGGTGCCACCGGTAGCGATAAGCAGTATTTTCTTCATAAATATTCTCCTTATAAATCAGAATTAAATAACTTTCTAACAATAAATTAGCGATTTATGAAAAAAATCCTGCCTGATGTGGAGCTTCTTTTTTAGCAAAATAATCTCATAAAGAAGGATTTATAGCATATTGTAGTGAATATTACAAAGAAGTTGAATTATGTCTTTTTGTCATTGGAACTGATAAATAATGATAAAACCTCATCCGTCGTCCTTTTATGGCTGATACCTTCTCTATGTGGAAGGTTAGAATAGACTTTCGTAGATGGGAGTGATGTGTATGGCAGAGCCTATGGTTGAAGTCTTCATATTTGAAACTAAGCAGTTCTTGGAGCAGCTGGAGCAGATTGCACTGGGCAGTGAGGAACAGGGTGGTTTCAGTGTGGATGATGTCAACGAAATATTCCGTGCCATGCATACAATTAAGGGCTCAGCGGCAATGATGATGTTCGACCAGGTATCGACACTGGCCCATTCAGTCGAGGATATTTTCTTTTATATCCGTGAATTAAAACCAGCCAAAGTAGATGCTACTGCAATAACGGATATTGTCCTTAATGCAGTGGATTTTATGCGCATTGAAATGGATAAGCTGGAGGCCGGTGGCACCCCGGATATGAGCAGTGAAGAGCTGCGGAATTATACCAAGGATTTTCTCCGCAATTTTAAGGTGGAAAATGGTCATGATCCGGATATTGACCTTAGAAAGGTAAAGAATGCCAAAAAGTCCGAAGACCAGGCAACTCCTGAGCCAGAGCCCCCGAAAAAGCAGTATTATATTGGAGCTGCCAAGCAACCGGCGCCGGTTCAGGAGGCACAAAGTGATGATGCTGTTCATGTGTACGAAGCCACCATTTTCTTTCAGCAGGGATGTGAAATGGAGGAGGTACGGGCCTTTGGGGTGGTAAATAATCTAAAGGAAAAGGTTATTGAGCTGCACCATTTGCCGGAAAAAATCCTGGAGGATGAGTCGGCCACCGATACTATACGCGATCTGGGCTTTAGATTGTTCTTCACCAGCAAGCTGAATATGGATGACATCAAGGCGGAACTTGATCAGACCATATTCCTTGATCATATGGAGCTAAAGGAGCTGGCCAGCACAGCGGAGTGTGAATATTGGCCGTCGCAGGAGACCATTGCCATTACTGCGTTGGAAAATTCCGAGCCGATTAAGCCGGATTTGCCGGCAGGGGTAGCCGGACCAGTGCGGCAAAAGCCACAGCCTAAGCCATCTACCGAAGGGGCCCAGATGATAACGGTGCGGGTGGACAAGCTGGATAAATTGATGGATTTGGTGGGGGAAATGGTTATAGCAGAAGCCATGGTGACCCAAAATCCGGATATTGCCGGTTTGGAGCTGGACAATTTTGCCAAGGCGGCCCGGCAGCTGCACAAGATAAATGGTGAGCTGCAGGACAGTGTTATGGCGCTTCGAATGGTACCGTTGGAAGGGACCTTTAAAAAGATGAACCGCATTGTCCGGGATATGACCAAAAAACTGGGCAAGAAAGCCCGCCTGGTGCTGGTGGGTGAATCCACTGAGGTGGACAAGAATATCAATGAACACATTTCTGATCCGCTGATGCACATTGTGCGAAATTCCGTTGACCATGGCATTGAAATGCCGGAGGTACGGGCTGAGGCCGGCAAGGATGAAACCGGAACAATTATATTGTCAGCGGAAAATGCCGGTGGCGAGGTTGTGCTTAAAATCAAGGACGATGGTGGAGGACTCAACAAGGAAAAAATTTTGGATCGGGCCCGTAAAAATGGCATTATCAACAAGCCGGAATCGGAGCTTACGGACCAGGAGATTTATTCATTTATTTTTGCACCGGGCTTTTCCACCAAGGAAAAGGTTACGGAGTTTTCCGGCCGGGGTGTGGGCATGGATGTGGTTGTGTCCAACATTAAGTCCTTGGGGGGCAAGGTCCTGGTGGACAGTGAACCGGGAATGGGCAGTACCACTACCATAAAAATACCGCTGACATTGGCCATCATTGAGGGGATGTCAGTGGCAGTAGGCGATGCCACCTTTACTGTACCAATAAATTATGTCAGTCGTTCTTTCCGGCCGGCCGAAGGGGAAATTTTCCGCGATCCGGATGGTTCGGAAATGATTATGGTGCAGGGGAATTGTTGTCCGGTAGTTCGTCTCTACGATGTATATTCTGTGCCGGGGGCGATAACGGACCCTACTGATGGCATATTGATGCTGCTGGAGGCCGGAGATACCTGCTTTGGTGTGATGGCAGACAAGCTGCTGGGGGTGCAGGAGATTGTGGTAAAGCCCGTGCCGAAGTATATCAGCCGGCGGGTAAAGACCACCGGTATCAGCGGCTGTACTCTGTTGGGGGATGGCAGTATCAGCCTTATTCTTGACCCACAGCAGGTGCACAACAATATCTTTGATTGATGGGAGGGATAATTGTGGATGATGAGAAGGTTTTTCAGGAGGAAGAGGATACTCAAAAGGATAAATATCTTACATTTTCCCTTGGCGAAGAAGTTTATGGCATTGATATAAAGGTTGTCATTGAGATTATCGGTATTCAAAAGATTACTGTGGTGCCGGAGGTGCCGGAATATGTCAGGGGCATTATCAATCTGCGGGGCAAGATTATCCCGGTGGTAGATATGCGCCTCAGATTCAAGCGTGATTTCCGTGAATACACGGACCGGACCTGTATAGTGGTCATTGAGGTAAACGGCGTTCTTATTGGCCTGATAGTAGATGGAGTATCCGAGGTATTGGATATCACTGAGAAAAATGTGGTGCCACCTCCTGATTTGAAGGCATCCCAGAACAAATATATTCGGGGAATTGGCAAAACCGAGGAGGGGGTTGTATTACTGCTGGACTGGATGAAGCTGTTCAGTGAGGATGATCAGGAAATGTTTGATGAGATGAATGCAGATACTGCGGAAAATCGGGAAGCTGCTGAATAACATATGGGTTCCCATAAACAAGGACAGTGGGGAGATTGTCCGGGTTTAAGGAACAAGGAGTGTAAGCGTTATGATGTTTTTTAAAAATTTGAAAATCGGCGCGAAACTAATCGCTCTAGTAGTTTTTCTTGAACTGATAATTGTCGCTGTGGCTGGGCACGGAATTTATATGCTTGCCAAATCCGGTGCAGATTACAGCAAGGAAGAAACAAGTGCCTTTATCGCCATTGTAGCGATAGTGATTTTGATTTCAATGGCTTTGGGAGTAGCCTTTTCCCGGGATTTGTCCCAACGGCTTACGGAATTGGGAACTGCTGCCGGTCGAATTGCTGATGGTGATTTATCCACGGAAGTAAAAACCAGTACCGGAGACGAGCTGGGCGATGCCGCTGCCAGTTTTGAAATAATGCGTCAGCGGGTACACGAATCCGTTTCAGATATTCATAATGCGGCAGACCAGGTAGCTGCCGGGGCCAAAAATGTCTCGGATGCCAGTTTGGCCCTCTCCCAGGGGGCAACGGAACAGGCGGCGTCGGTGCAGGAGCTCTCGGCGTCTATTACGGAGATTGCATCCCAGACCGCCAGCAATGCCGAAAATGCCAACCGGGCCAATGAGTTGTCCGTGAAGGCCCGTCAGCAGGCGGCGGCAGGCAATGAGGATATGCAGGAAATGCTCAGTGCTATGGAGGAAATAAATAATTCTTCCAATAATATTTCCAAGATTATCAAGGTTATTGATGAAATTGCCTTTCAAACCAATATTTTGGCTCTTAATGCCGCGGTGGAAGCCGCCCGGGCCGGTCAACACGGCAAAGGCTTTGCCGTAGTGGCGGAGGAGGTTCGCAATCTGGCGGCCAGAAGTGCCAAAGCGGCCCGAGAAACCACTGATATGATTGAAGGTTCCATTGATAAGGTCAATGTTGGCCGAAATATTGCCAATAAGACAGCTGAAGCCCTTGGTCAGATTGTGGGTGATGTGGCAGATGTGGCTGAAATTGTCAGCAGTATTGCCAAGGCTTCCGCCGAACAGCGTATGGCGATTGACCAGATAAATCAAGGTGTGCAACAGGTATCACAGGTTGTTCAGTCCAACTCCGCCACCTCCCAGCAGGCGGCTTCAGCCAGTCAGCAGCTTAGTGCTCAGGCGGACCGGATGCGGGAGACTGTCAACAAGTTTAAACTGGCCCGGAGTGTGCTGAATTTCCGTTCCGTAGCTATCCCGAAAGCCAGTGCTGTACAGGAAAAGGTGGAAAAACCGGATCTCAACCAATCCATGGGCCCGGTTATCAAACCAGCCCCTCCGGGAGTAAAGCCAAAGACCATTGCCCTTACTGATGAGGAAGGGTTTGGCAAATACTAGTATATACAGAAAGATATCAAAAATATGAAGCAGTCAACATTCCAGCAATTTTCGGCCCTGGTACAACAGAATTTTGGTATTCAGCTGCCACCGGCGAAGCAGGCTTTGCTGGAGAGTCGCTTGTTTAAGTTGATGAACGATAATTCCGGCCAGCCGGAGCTGGCCAGTGAGGAAGCTTTTCTGGACTATGTAAAAAGGGATACCACTGGCAAGGCGTTGGCTATGCTGGCGGAGGCCATTACTACTCACCATACATTCTTTATGCGGGAAGCGGACCATTTTACCTTTTATGGGCAACAGGTGCTGCCCTACTTGGAGAGTACCATTGGAGATGGCGATGTCCGGACTTGGTGTGCCGCATCATCTACTGGTGAGGAAGCGTATATTCTGGCCATGCTATTGGAGGATTATTTCGGTTTGAAGGGTCCCCAGTGGGAAACGACCCTTTTGGCGACCGACTTGTCCCGGGATGTTCTGGAAAAGGGTAAAAATGGACTTTACCCCCGGGAATCTGTGCAGACTTTGCCGGCCCATTGGCAGACCAGATATTTTCAGCCAGCAGCCAATGGCTACTGTCAGGTAGTGGACAGCCTTCGGCGCAAGGTTTTGTTTCGACAGTTCAACCTTATAAATCCCACATTTCCTTTTAAAAAGCCTTTTCATGTGATTTTTTGCCGAAATGTGATGATTTATTTTGATGGGCCGACCAGGGCGGCACTGGTTCAGCGGTTTGCCGATTTTTTGGAGCCGGGTGGTTTTTTGTTTATTGGTCATTCTGAGGTTATTGATCGGCAGGCCCACGATTTTGAATATGTTATGCCGTCAATTTATCGAAAGAAGGGAGCGTTCACATGAGTGAATTGAAAATTCTGATAGTGGATGATTCCCTGTTTTTTAGGGAAGTACTGGCCCGGGGCCTGAATGCAAATCTGTCTGGTGCCGTGCAGATTGAAAAGGCAGGTGACCCATTCGAGGCCCGGGATAAAATATTGTCCTTTGATCCGGATGTTATGATTTTGGATGTGGAAATGCCAAAAATGAATGGCATTGAGTTTTTGCGCCGTCTGGTAGTGCAGTACGCCTTGCCGACAGTGGTGCTTAGCTCCCGGCCGGCCTATAAAAATCTGGCTTTGGAGGTGGGGGCCTTTTCCTTTGTGGAAAAACCGTCAACCACCTTGGGCAGCGGTGATTTTATGAAAGTGGTGGCCGATGAGGTGCAAAAGGCCAAGGATAATGCTGAACAGCTTATAAAGGATATGCAGAAAAAAGCGGCTGAGACTGATATTAACCGACCAGCTCCCGTGGTGCCACCGGCCCCGATGGCTCCTCCGGTTACACCGCAATCCATTGTCCAGTCGGCCAAAAAGCTGGAAAACTCTACCATAGTTTATTCACCCATATCGACTCAGGCCGGCAATGGTGAATTAAAGGGCAATCCGGCCATTGTAAAAAGTAATCTAAGCAAGGTAATGGCCAATATGAAGATAATGGCGGAGGCAGTCCGGGATATTAAAAAGCAGTCCGGGCGTCCTGAGCCGGTGCCAATCAGCATGGACCAGGTGAAAATACCGGTGCCGCCCCGCAAGGTGGAGCTTATCGCCATAGGTGCATCCACCGGTGGTACGGAAGCCTTGTCGCAAATTTTAAAGGCACTTCGACCTCCTTTGCCGCCTATTGTTATAGTACAGCATATTCCACCTATGTTTTCCCGGTTGTTTTCCGAACGGCTGAACAACGAGTGCGAAATAAGAGTAAAGGAAGCAGCCGATAATGACCGGCTGGAGCCGAATTGTGCCTATGTGGCACCCGGTGAAAGACAGATGCGGGTGAAAAATACGGGAGGGATATTCACCTTGGATGTTAATCCGGGCCCTAAATACGGTGGCCATTGCCCTTCAGTGGATGTTCTGTTTGAGTCGGTGGCTGACAATATTGGGGACCGGGCTATGGGGGTTATTCTCACCGGTATGGGCGAGGATGGCGCCAAGATGATGTTGAAAATGCGTCAAAGAGGCTGTGTTACCATTGGTCAGGATGAGGCCAGCGCAGTAGTATATGGTATGCCTCGGGTGGCTTTCGAGCTGGGCGCTGTAATGCAGCAGGTACCATTGAGTGGTATGGCGACGGTTATAACCACCATTGCCAGACAGTAGTGAGGAGGGTAAGAAATGCTAAATAATTCAAATGTAGTTGTGGATTATAATACTCTCCATAAATTGATGGGCAGCGTAGGGGATGGTTTTCTGATGACCGATGTGGCCGGAAAAATCGTTTTTATGAATAAGGCTGCCGAGGACTTATTTGAGTATCATTACGCCCCTGGAACTGATATACCGGTCACCGATGTAGTTCGGCTGGAAAATGTGGAAACACGGGAGAAAATAATCAGCCCGATTATTTGTGCCATGCGCACCAAAAAAAGTCAGGGCCTGTCCAAAAATATTGGTTTTGTCCGCTCGGATGGCTCGGTGTATCTATCGGCGACTTGTTCACCAATGCTTGATGATGAAGGACAGGTTACCGGCTGTACGGCGATTTTCCGTGATGTTACCCGGATGCGAATGCTGGAGCGGAAGGTGGAAACGGACCATTATTATATGCGTTCGGTCTTTGAGGCCGCTAAAATTGGTATATGTACCCTAAATGTTCGGGGGGAGCTGACGGATATAAATGAACCGGCCCTGGAGACCTTGTCCCAGGAATATACGGATGTTATTGGCAAACAGTTCGGCGATGCCATTCACTGTGTCAACAGTATTCCGTATGGTTGTGGTCGGTCCGATCGATGCAAATTCTGTGTTATAAGAAACAATATTGAAGCAGCGGTATTGGATGACTCCTTTACAGTGGATTTTGTAGTAGCTGTCCAGACCAAGTGGTTGGAGGAGCCAATCTGGCTGCAGATGTTTTTGATGCAGGTGTGGGACGGTGCCCAGAAACAGATTGTCCTTACCTTGCTGAATATTTCCAAGCGGAAACAAAAGGAGCACGAGCTGGTGGAAGCTCGCCGGCATGCGGAGGTGGCCAGCAATACCAAGACCCAGTTTTTAGCCAATATGAGCCACGAAATCCGCACACCGATAAATGGTATGTCGGGGATGATAGATTTGACTTTGCGGACCCCGTTGACCGATGAGCAACGGGAAAATCTTTATGCGGCCAAACAATGCTCAGATGACTTGCTGCGGATAATCAATGATATTCTGGATTATGCCAAGCTGGAAAGCGGCAAGATGAAGTTGGAAAATATCGATATTGATTTCCATGAACTGCTAAATCGGGTCAGCAATCTGCACGCCCAGATGGCCGAAAGCAAGGGGTTGTTCTTCAAGCGGCCGCAAATCGAAGGATTGCCGCCATTTGTCCGGGGTGATCCTCTTAGAATACGGCAGATTTTACATAATCTCCTGACCAATGCTCTGAAATTTACCTTTAAAGGCGGGGTAACCTTGGGAGTTAGTATATTTACCCGGCAGTCGCAGGATTATTTGGAATTCTTTGTGGAGGATACCGGTATAGGTATGTCCATGGAGGAACAGGTCAAGCTGTTCAAGCCTTTTAGTCAGGGGGATGGTTCTACCACAAGGCGATTCGGTGGGACCGGTCTCGGGCTGATGATTGTCAAGGAGCTGGTGTCCAGCATGGGAGGCGAAATAAGTGTATCTTCCAGAGAAAACAAGGGTAGCCGATTTACCTTTATTTTGCCGCTGATATTGGCAGAAAAGGCTGATGTGGAACTAAAAAACAAAGCGGTGTATATGAATCCTCACCGGCCAACCTTCAATGATGCAGGAGACATTGGGTTTACATCCACACCGATGCAGGAGGATGACGACCAAAATGATAATGACAATGACATTATGGATTTGCTAAAATATTGTGAGGAAAAACTGAACAATTAGGGAGGGGTAATGCTATGAAAATATTGATTGCGGAAGATGACAGAATAAGCCGCTCATTCCTGCAGAAATTTATGGCCAATTATGGCGAAGTAGAAGTTGCAGTGGATGGTATGGATGCCATCGATTTGTATATGGACGCTATCAAAGATAAAGAGCCCTTTGATTTGCTTTGTCTTGATATAATGATGCCAAAGGTGGACGGATTGAAGGTTTTAAAGGTAATCCGTCAGTTGGAAACTCAGAATAAGCAGGCTGCTGACAGTCGGCTGAAAATTATTATGATGACGGCTCTGGCTGATATTGGCTATGTGGATGAAGCCTTTCGGTTGGGCTGTGATGCGTATGCATCCAAGCCGGTGGATACGGAAAAGGTGGAGGAGGCCATGAAGAATTTGGGCTTATTGCCACCTGGGGAAAAGAAGGAAGAATAAAATAGGAGTTAGGCGTTTTTATGAGTGTTGTACCGGTTGAGCTGGGGGAAAATAGCTACAATATATATATAGAAAATGACCTTGGCGGAAAAATAATCGATTTTTGCGAGAAAAATAATTTTTCAAAGAAGACCCTTATTATAACGGATAGTAATGTAGGGCCACTATACGGTGAAGTTTTGAAGGGAATGCTGAAAAAAGGGGGCTTGGAGCCGGAAATAGCCCAGGTAGAGGCTGGTGAAAGTGCCAAATCCCTGCAATCCTTTGAAGCTTTGTTGACCAGATGTATTGAATTGGGACTTGACCGCAAGTCGCCGGTTTTTGCTCTGGGTGGCGGTGTGGTTGGTGATTTGGCTGGCTTTGTGGCGGCTTCCTATATGCGGGGGGTGCCCTTTGTTCAAGTACCTACCAGTTTGCTGGCCCAGGTGGATTCCAGTGTGGGGGGCAAGGTGGCAGTAAATCACCCATTGGGGAAAAACCTCATTGGTGCCTTCTATCAGCCAAAGGCAGTATTTATGAACCTTGATTGGCTGGCAACCCTGCCGAAGCGGGAAATATATACCGGGCTTGGGGAAATAATTAAATATGGCATTATATATGATAAAGAGTTTTTTGTTTTTTTGGAAAATAATACGAACAAGGTTTTATCACTGGACAATGATGCAGTGATCTATATGACGGCCCGGTCCTGTGAAATAAAGGCTCAAGTGGTTGGTCTGGATGAAAAGGAAGCAGGGCTGCGGGCAATACTGAATTTTGGTCACACCATGGCCCATGCTGTGGAAAAAAATACTAATTACAACCGCTACAATCATGGTGAAGCAGTGGCCATTGGGATGGTCTGCGCCGCCCATATCAGTTTGTCACTGGGGCTTATTGAAAAGCCGACATTTAACCGGGTGGAGGGCTTAATAAGGAAATTGCAGCTGCCGGTGGTAGCCGAAGGCTGTGATATAGACACATTGTATGAAGCCATTTTCCATGACAAGAAAACGGTCAATGGACAGGTGAAGTGGGTACTGATGGATGGTGAAATAGGTAAGGTAACCTTAAAGAAGGATGTACCGGAAAGTATTGTAAAAGATGCCATGAGATATTGCTTGTAAAATGAGACTTATTCAATTGGAGCTTTAAACTCCCACTGAATGTAGTCGAATATAGCTCAGGGTAAAAAAAAGAAAAAAATCCTTGCCATTAAAAAAATATCGTGATAATATATTAGGGTATGTGAGTGGTCCTCTGGACAAGGCTATATTATAAATTCAACACTTGCCACGAACACTTAGTTAGAGGAGGATATACAATGAACATTATTCAGGAATTAGAGAAAGAGCAGCTCAGAAACGATATCCCGGCTTTCCAGCAGGGTGATACTGTCCGTTGCCATGTAAAGGTAGTGGAGGGTTCCCGTGAGCGTATCCAGGTTTTCGAGGGTGTAGTTATTGCCCGTTCTGGTTCTGGCGTTCGTGAGACCTTTACTGTTCGCCGTATTGCCAGCGGTGTTGGCGTAGAGCGTACTTTCCCAGTACACTCCCCAAGACTTGAGAAAATCGAAGTTAAGCGTCGCGGTGTAGTTCGTCGTGCGAAGCTTTACTATCTCCGCAATCTCACTGGTAAGGCTGCCCGTATTCGTGAGAAGCGCTAATTGCAGAATTGAAAAAGGGACTGTTATTTCAGTCCCTTTTCTTTTTAGTAGGGGTGATTTAGCATGAGTCAGCTTGGTTCAGAAATCAAGGACTGGGTTATTTCAATAGTAGTGGCGGTTGCATTGGCTATGTTTATCCGCACCTTTATCGTGGAGCTGTATCTGGTGGATGGTCCATCTATGATGCCAACCCTGGAGCATCAGCAGCGGTTGGTGGTAAATAAGTTTATTTACCGGGTGCGTCCGCCGGAAAAGGGCGAAATCCTTATTTTCCAATATCCAAAGGACAAAAGCCGGGACTTTATTAAGCGGGTTATAGCTGTACCTGGGGATACCATTGAAATTAAGGACCATAATGTATATGTAAATGGTGAGCTGCAGAACGAGGATTACATCCTCAGCAAATGCCGCAGCGATTATCCAAAGACCACTATTCCGGAAGGCCATGTTTTTGTGATGGGGGATAATCGGAATAATTCGGAGGACAGCCGGTTCCCGGATGTGGGGTTTGTACCATACGATTTGCTGAAAGGAAAGGCAATGCTGGTCTTCTGGCCATTGTCTGACAGTAAGACCCTGCCATAATGGTTAGGTGTATTCAGGAGGGAGAAAACAATCTCTCTCCTTTTTAATTTGTAAGATAAACAGCAAAATGGTACAATACAGGGGTATGATTTAGGAAAAGGGGTATACATTATGAATATATCTAAAAAAATCGCCAAAAAAATTGCTGTTCCATTTATGGTAATGTCTTTGCTGGCAGTTCCTTCCATGACTTTTGCCGCAGAGGATTTTTCCGGTCTTACCGAAGCCCAGATATATGAGCTGGGCAATACCTTTGTTGATAAGCATGATTATAACAAGGCCATAGAAGCCTATAACCGTATACTGGAAAACAACAGTGGCTGGGCCGTGGTATATACCAAACGGGCCAAGGCCAATTTCTTGTTGGGAAATAGGGACGAAGCCACGAAGGATATGGAAACGGCCATGTCTCTGGACAGCAGTTTGCCGGATATATATTGTGTAAAGGGGAATATGCTGTATCTGGACAATGATTTTGCCGGGGCGGAGGCACAGCTCAACAAGGCATTGGAACTCAAGCCGGATTATGTGGAAGCATTGACCCTGCGGGGCAAGCTCTACAGTGATATGAACCGGTTGACTGATGCTATTGCTGACCTCAGTCAGGCCCTGACCATTGCTCCATCAGCAGTTACTTATGTAAACCGGGCTATCGTTTTTGAGAAGGTGCCGGATATTTCTTCAGCAAATATTGACTACAACAAGGCTATTGATCTGGATGCAACTTATGCACCGGCCTATATTAACCGAGGCATGATCAGCTATTATCAGCGGAAATTCAAGGCGGCCCTCGGTGACTTTGAACTGGCCATCAAATATGATCCAAACAATGCCAATGCGTACACTAACCGGGGCTCGGTATATCTAATTGAAGAAGATTATGAGAGTGCCAAAAATGATTTTGATAAGGCTATTGAAATTGACCCGGCTGCGGCTATGGCCTATAATGGCCGAGGATTGGTAAATCAGAAGACCGGCCGCTATAGTGACGCACTCCATGATTTTGACAAATGCATAGAACTGGCCCCTAAATACGAGTATGGTTACCAAAACCGGGCCCTGCTCCTAAGGGAAATCGGAGTGCCGGAAAAAGCACTGCCGGATTTGGATAAATTGATTGGAATGTATCCAAAGGATGGCTATGCTTATTCAGCCAAGGGATGTATTTATCTGGAGCTGGAGCAGTATGAAAAAGCTTTGACAGAATTTACCAAGGCGGTGGAGCTGGACAATACCAAGGCTGATTATATTTTCAACAAAGCTGTGGCTGAATCCTATTTGAAGAAGAACAAGGAAGCTGTAGAGGATTTTACGGCAACCCTGAAACTCAATGACCAGTATGTGGACGCTTATCTGTACCGGGGGATTGTGTATGCCGATATGGGGATGAAAACGGAAGCTGGTCGGGACTTTGACAAGGTGCTTTTGTTGGACCCGGAAAATGAACGGGCCAAGAAGGAAGTCAAAAAACTAAAATAGTAAACTGAATGTAGCCGATAAATCCTTGGCTTTACGGGTGCTTTGGTACCACATGAGATGTGGGAGCCTTAGCACCCGTTAGCATAGGGTAAGTTAAGTTTGCTAATCAAAATGACGATATAAAATATGATACAGTGACACTTGATTTAGGTGGTTGTATTTGTGGCAGGAGGAGCCGAATATGGACCCGCGAATGATAGGAACTTTTTTCCTTATTGCATCTTTGGTGGTATTTGGGTTAATCATCAAGGCGTATAAGGATTATGGAAAAACACGGATTTTTTACCGAAAAGCGGCGATTTTGTTTGCTGTTCTGACAGTACTTAATATTCTGGAAGCCCTGTATCGGGGTGGAGCGGATATTATGATGATAATGTGTACTGTACTTACATCAGTGGCTGCATCAGTTAATTGGCGTATTTACAAGAAAGGAGAGTGACTCTCATGGATTACATGAGCATTGCTGCGTTGTCAGTGGATATGGCTAATATGCAGACTGCCACTAAGCTGGATACAGCGGTACTAAAAATGGCAATGGACACTCAAACTATGGCCATGGATGGCATGATTGAAGCTATGGACTCTATTGATGTATCAGCTATGACTGGCGTTGGAGGCCTGCTGGATATTATGGCCTGATGATGTGCTTTGCTTTTGACCATTACCCTTTGGGGTAATGGTCTTTTTCTTTGCCCCAATCCAATTGGCCACTGCCCGCTCCGAAGGGCATTTGCGGCAATTCGCAGGTCCTGTTTAAGCCTTCTCCTCTGGAGAAGCACCTACAGGCACTAGGAGCAAAGCTCCGTCGGTGGTTGCATAGCAACCGAATGAGGTTTATTCCGAAGGGCAAGCCTTCCCCTATGGGGAAGGGGGACCGTCGAAGACGGTGGATGAGGTCCAACCCCGAAGGGCATTTGCTATAATAACGCGGGTCCTGCCATGGAATGTAGTATTCAGCCAAGCCCTGCGGAAAACATTTTCGGCTTCATTGCTGCGTCCGAAAGTGTGGCGTTTCTCATTGCATTCTTTCCAGTGAACAACACTAAATTCAATCTGCGCATTATGCTTGATTTCATTAAGTGTTGCAGGCACGAAATCATCATGCAAGATGGTTTCGACTTTTCGAAGGCGGCGGAGCCGCTCCTCCACTAGGCGCAAATAGGTGTACTGCCCATGATGAGCCCGCCGGCGGCCGGACTCCGCTGCTTGCAGGCGAAAAGTTTCCCTCCGGTCCATTAGTATAGAAACTGTATATAGGCTAGTGCCGATACTAAATTGGGAGGGTCCCCTCATCCGTAAATTTAATTAGGAAAGGCACCTTGGCTCCCCTTGGGGGAGCTGGCATCTTTAGATGCCTGAGGGGGTAATTTCATCACTTTTTGGAAAAATCCATCACTTTTTGTTTTGGTATTGACTTTGGAAAATTTTTTATTTACATTTTTTAGTGGGATATAATTTTTAAAATTTTCTAACAATATATAAATGTAATTTTAGAGAGGGAAAAATATGAAACGGACTTCAAAGAAATCATGGAATCTGCAAAAGAAACTGGCGGTAGCCATGTCACTGGTAAACGCCCTGAACACCACCGCTCCGGTGGCATTGCCCTATGTGAATGTAGCCAGGGATATGAAGGCCCCGGGGGGCCAGGTCCAGGGCCTTACCGAGGCCTTTGCGGCCCATCTCTATTCCACTGCCCAGGCACAGGAGTATAATGTGCCAGACGGAAGTACTACCTCTGTCTCGGTGGAGACCATGTCTGAAAACGATACAATGAATGTCAGCAGTGGCGGCACGGGCACCGTCACCACCATGAACAGCGGCGAGCAGATTGTCAACGACGGCGGCACGGGCACCGTCACCACCATGAGCAGCGGCTTGCAGGAGGTCTCCGGCGGCGGCATGGGCACCGTCACCACCATGAGCGGCGGCGATCAGATTATCCACAACGGCGGTAGTGGCACGGTCACCACCATGAGTGACGGCAGGCAGAGCGTCTACGGCACGGGCACGATCTCCACCATGAGCAGCGGTGCGCAGAATGTGGGAGTCGGCGGCACGGGCACCGTCACCACCATGAGTGACGGTCAGCAGCTCGTCAACGTCAGTGGCACGGGCACGGTGGAGACCATGAACGGCGGCCAGCAGAACGTCAAAAGCGGCGGCAGGGGCACGGTCACCACCATGAACAGTGGCGGTACGCAGATCGTCCAAAGCGGCGGCAGGGGCACGGTCACCACCATGAGCAGCGGCACCCAGACCGTCAACGACGGCGGTACGGGCACGGTCGCCACCATGAGCAGCGGTACGCAGGACGTCTGGGGCACGGGCACGGTCACCACCATGAACAGCGGCGGTACACAGATCGTCAACGCCAACGGCACGGGTAAGGTTACTACCATGTCCGGCGGTACGCAGGAAGTCAAAAGTGACGGCAACGGCACGATCGAGTCTCTGCATAGTGGCTTCCAGCTCGTCTACGAAGGCGGCACGGGTACAGTCACGAACCTCAACAGAGGCGGCACGCAGGCAATCGCGTATGGAGGCACTTCACTGGACACGACCATCAACAGTGGAGGCAAACAGCAAGCCAACCCGACCGCCGTCTTGGCTGGCAAGCAGACCGTCAACTCAGGTGGCGTTGCTTCTGGCGGGTTTCTTTCTGGTATGCAAATTGTCCATAGTGGTGGTACGACTAATGACGTTAATATTGCCTCAACCGGTGTAGTGGAAATCCACGGCGGAGCAAAAATCAATGGCTTCACGCATTACGACGGTTATACCGCATACCAAGTAGACGGCGGCACCCTGCGGCTGGTGGATGGCGCGGGCGTTACGGGGCATACTGTCTCCAAAGGAACAATGGAAGTGGCCTCTGGGGGCACAGCGTCGGGCACGATTATTAGCAAAGATGGATACCAATACGGGATACAGAGAGTTCTTGCGGGTGCAACAACCACAGACACAATTATAAGCGGCGGTGCCCAGTACGTTGGCAGTGGCGTTGAAGCCACGGTTGCCCTCATGGACAGCGGCGGACAGATTGTCGAAAGCGGAGCCAAAGGCAACATCACATCCATCGGCGCACACGGCGGCGTACAGAACGTTAGCAGCGGCGGTACTGGCAACATCGCGACTATGGATAGCGAATACGGCTCGCAGGAAGTGAACGGG
>CADACU010000025.1 GCA_902786545.1 uncultured Anaerovibrio sp. | reverse complement strand
CAGCTTTGACGAACTGGAACGAGCAATCCGACATTACATCACATACTACAATAAACAAAGAATCAAAGCTAAGCTGGGATGGCTCAGCCCAGTCGACTATCGTTTACGTCATGCCGCAGCATAAAAAACGGTAGCAGCAAATAATTGCTACTACCGTTAAGGTCTAACTTTATGGGGTCACTACAGTCACGGACTGGTCAATGGGATTTTTTTATTCAAGGATTTAGCAAAAAAATTGTCGAAGAAGTAAAGGAGAGGAAGTATTGATGAATTTGCTGTTCACGAAGGTTTTGCCAGCAAAATCCTGCAAGCGGAAACCAAGACGCTATATGCTTATAATTAATCAAACCTTAAAATTCGGCTGGTCGAGGTAGAAATGCTGCAATAGCTTTATGAAGGCACGAAGGGATTCCCGTTGATCATTTTTGTGGGTATATATCCCACAAGGAATGATTACATTGCTGTCGAAGTTAAGCCAGGCAAATTCACCGTTATGATCGTTCAGAAAGCCGGGGGCCAGACATACCCCTCGATGGGCCGCCACATTGGTTAAGGTGGTGTCATGGTCGGGACTGTTGAAGTAATCTACATGAATTTCCTGAATCATACGCTGCTGCAGGGCGCGTAACATAGGCGGTGAGCCACCGCCTACCATAAGTGTACGACCTTTTAAGTCGCTGGGTAAAACCAGCGGCTTTTTTGTTAAGGGATCGTTTTTCTCCGTAATAAGATATATTTTGCTATCAAACAGATGGTGGCAAATAATGTCTGGTACCCGTTTCAAGGTGTATTCCATGGCAAAGGTCACATCATGCTCTCCCTTTAAAAAAGCGTTTTGCCCGTCCTTCCAGTCAAAGTTGGCAACTATAGAGACTTCAGGAAAGCTGCGGCTGAATTGGGCGATGACTTGGGGAAGAAAATAGATGGCGGAGCGTATAGGCAAGGTTATGCTGATACTTTCCTTGTATTTGGCACTAAAATTTTGTCCCTGTTCAATGGCGGCAAACAGTTGATTGTATATAGAGCGTAGTGTTCCCACGAATTGGCCCCCTGCAGGGGTGAGAGCAGCTCCTTTTCCGGATCGTTCAAAAATATCAAAGCCAATTTCCTTTTCCACCAGTTTTATTTGATAGGTGAGTGTGGGCTGGGAAATAAAGAGATTTTCGGCTGCACGGTTGAAATTCAGCACCTGCGCCAGTTCCAATATATATTCCATCTGTTTGGTGTTCATCGGTGAGGCCTCCTTTGTTTATATGTGCAGTATAACGGTTGGCGTGGTAAAAAACAATGTTTTTAATAAAAAAATTAAATCAATAATCTAAACTTACGATTAGATATTTCGATAAGAGGCGGCTATAATATAATCACAAAAGTAAATACAGATGTGATGAAAGGGGAATATCAAATGTCATTGGAGATTTTAGAAGCAAAAGAAGCAATTCGTGAGGTTATTGATGGTTTTGCCAATCTGGAGTGCAATGTGCCGGCCCAGATGGTTTATTTTACCGAGGATGTTCATGTTATGGTCTATATGGGGGATAAGCTCACCATGGATATTCATGGGCGGGATACGCTGGAAAAACAGTTCAGTGCCTTTACCGGTGGTATCAAGGCCTCACACCATCAAAACGGTCAGCAGGTAATTACAGTGGAAGGCGATAGGGCTACGGATGTACATTACTGCCGGGCGGCCCTGGTGATGGAGGAAAACGGACATGATGTGGTGTCGGACAACTACATCCGCTATACGGATAAGCTGGTGAAGCAGGAGGGCAAGTGGCTTATCAAAGAGCGTGAACAGCATTTTGTGATTACCAAGAAGCAGATGGTGTGATTGGTGCTAATAAGTAATGTAAGTAAGGCAATTGGTATGTATACGAAAGGAATTTAGTGGTATTTATGGCAAAGACATTGGTAATCTATTATTCCCGTAAGGGGCAGAATTATGTAAATGGCAGTATTGTGGATTTGCCAAAGGGCAATACGGAAATATGTGCAGAATATATAAAAAAAGCCGTAGGAGCGGACATTTTTGAGATAGAGACGCAAAAAGCCTATTCTACGGATTATACCCAGTGTACAATTGAAGCCAAAGAGGAGCTGTACAATAATGCCCGCCCGGAATTGGTGAAAATGCTGGATTCGGTGGCAGAATATGACAACATTGTCGTGGCTGGCCCATGCTGGTGGGGGACTTATCCTTGTGCCGTATTTACCCAGCTTGAAGCCTTGGATTTTGCCGGTAAAATGGTATTCCCGCTTATGACTCATGAAGGTAGTGGTTTATCTGGTGCTCCGGAAGCGTTAAAGAAATACTGTAAGGGAGCAATCGTAGGTGAAGGCTTAGCTATTCATGGCGGCTCTGCTGGAAGATCCGAGGCGCAGGTAGTGGCCTGGGCAGAAAGGAATTTAAAGTAAAATGAAAAAAATATTATCAATAATAAAAAACTAATACAGAACCGATGAACAGTTGATTCAGTTTGCTGCCTGGAAACCGGCGTATGAGCAGGTTTAACCCCACGCTAACGGGTGCGAAGTTCCCCCCCTCTTAGGTGGGAGAAAAGCCCCGTAAGCTCTGGATTAATTCGACTACATTCAGTGGGCGTATAAATCTCCCACTGAATAAGTCTTATTTAACAAATTTTAAATTTATGATATTCTTTTGCATAGGAAGAAGTATAGAATTTACGGCTTAGGAGGGATAATGTTATGTCCAATTTGTCACGACGCAATTTTGTGAAAATGGCAAGTGTGGCCATTGCCGGAGCAGGTCTTACCGGATTGTCGGGATTTGTAACAGACTGTGGAGCAAAAGCCGCAGATAGTACAGTTCCTGCATCAAATGCCAATAAAGCAGCTGTACAAGCGTCAGCTAAGTCGAAGGTATATTTTACCAAGCATATAGATGCAGAGCACCTTCAGAAGCTGTATGGGAAGGTTAATAGTGAAATAAGTGGCAAAATAGCAATCAAGCTCCATACTGGTGAGCCCCATGGTCCCAATATTTTACCACGGGATATGGTACAAGCCTTCCAGAGCCAGATACCAAACAGTACCATTATCGAGGCCAATGTGGCCTATGGAGGACCCCGGTCTACTACGCAGCAGCATCGGGAAACCTTGCAGACTAACGGTTGGACCTTTTGCCCGGTGGATATAATCGATGAAGAAGGGGATGTGAATTTCCCGGTAAAGAACGGTTTACATCTTAAAGAGGTGGCTGTGGGAAGCCATTTGACTAACTATGATTCCCTGGTGGTGCTTACCCATTTCAAAGGCCATGCCATGGGCGGCTTTGGCGGTTCATTGAAAAATATCGCCATTGGCTGTGCCTCAGGCAAAAAGGGCAAGCTGCAGGTTCATGGTGTGCAGGATTATGGAAAATGGGTCATGGGTGGTCTCTTTATGGAGCTTATGGCGGACAGCGGTAAGGCTATTTGTGATCATTTTGGCAAGAATATTACATTTATAAATGTGATGAGGCGTATGTCAGTGGACTGTGATTGCGCCGGAACCAGTGCAGCGGAGCCGGTTATCCCGGATATCGGTATATTGGCTTCAACGGATATTTTGGCTATTGACCAGGCCTCTATTGATTTGGTATATAATTTTAAGGATTCCCGTAAAAATGACCTTATTGAGCGCATTGAAAGCCGGGAGGGCTTGCGCCAATTATCGGCTATGAAGGAGCTTGGTCTGGGCAACGACCAGTATGAGCTGATTGAAGTGGTGTGAAAATGGTGAACGCGCATGAATAGACGAAACTTTATTATTGGCGGACTGGCGACGGCCGGAATGCTCTCTCTGGGGGGATATAGCTTTATACATCGACCGGAATTTGGCCGGTTGCCCCAGGGGGAGCGCTTGGCCCGCATTCAGGCTTCACCCCATTACATCAACGGTAAGTTTCAAAATCTAGTGCCGGTACAGGTGATGAGTGATGACAGTGGGGAAAATCGGTTTGTTGCTACCGCCAAATTTCTATTTGGGGATAAGTCAGCCCTTTCCCCCAAGGAGCCTATGTTGTCCCATAAAACTGACTTGAAAAAACTGGATATCAAACAGGATTTGGTGGTGTGGATGGGGCATTCCACCTTTTATATGCAGTTGGGGGGACGGCGAATTTTAATTGATCCGGTGTTCAGCTCTTATGCCTCACCAGTGTTTTTCATCAATAAAGCCTTTTCAGGCAGCAATATCTATACTGCTGCTGATATGCCGGATATTGATGTGTTGGCTATTTCCCATGACCATTGGGATCATCTGGATTATCCAACAATAATGTCTTTAAAAGACAAAATCAAAAATATCGTTTGCCCTCTGGGGGTAGGAGAATATTTTGAGCAGTGGGGGTTCGACCTGCAAATCCTTCACGAAGAAGATTGGGATAAGGAAATAAAAATTGCAGAAGATTTTTCTATTCATATTCTGCCGTCACAGCATTTTTCGGGTCGTTTTCTTACGCAAAATCTGACTTTATGGTGTGGGTTTGCCTTTGTTACCCCTAAGAATAAAGTGTATTACAGTGGAGACGGGGGATATGGTGAGCATTTTAAGGCCATTGGAAAACAGTTTGGTGGATTTGACCTGATGTTGGGGGAAAATGGCCAGTATAATATGGCCTGGCATGCCATTCACCTATTGCCGGATGAAACGGCTCAGGCGGCAGTGGATGTGGGGGCAAGGGCGCTATTACCAGCCCATGGGGGCAAATTTGCTTTGGCCCGTCACCCGTGGCAGGAGCCTTATCAGAAGCTAACAGAAGCCTCGCAGGGAAAAGATTATCAACTCCTTACTCCGGAAATCGGTGAGGCAGTCAGCATAGACGAAATATCATTACAGGCATTCGGGAAATGGTGGGAAAAAATGCTTTGATTGCCATAGTTATATGCTGAAAAGAACTGAGCAGAGTCATTGGGGGCTCTGCTCGTTTAGTATTCCCGATTATCCTATCACGAGAATAAAGCTAACATTCGTTTTGGCAGGATTATTGTCATGCTTTGACGAATAAAGAATGGAGATTTTGTGTGTTTGGATGTTTTATGAAAGTTTAATTGAAGGAGAGTTTTAGTATGAAGGTTCTTATTATCAATGGAAGTCCTCGGGTGAATGGTAATACAACAATTGCTGTAAATGAACTGGTGAAAACATTTAACCAGGAAGGTGTGGAATCAGAGGTGGTGCAGATTGGCAACAAGGCCATTCGTGGGTGCATCGGCTGTTATTCCTGTGCTGAAAACAAGAAATGCGTTTTTGATGATGAGGTAAACCAGCTGGCGCCAAAGTTTGAGGCGGCTGATGGCTTGGTAGTGGCAACACCTGTGTATTATGCTTCACCAAATGGTACGGTACTTTCTTTTTTGGACCGTCTGTTTATGAGCTGTAAGTTTGATAAGACCATGAAGGTAGGAGCTGGAATAGCTGTGGCCCGTCGGGGTGGTTGCTCGGCTACCTTTGATGCCCTGAACAAATATTTTACGATTTGCGGTATGCCGATAGCCTCCAGTCAGTACTGGAATAGTGTCCATGGTGCTGGGAAAGGCGAAGCTGAGCAGGATTTGGAGGGCTTACAGACTATGCGAACTTTGGGCCGAAATATGGCATTTTTAATGAAAAGCATAGCTTTGGGAAAGGAGAAGTATGGCTTGCCAAATCAAGAACCATGGCAGCCAACTAACTTTATCAGATAAGAATTTCAGGCAGCAATGGACAATACGAAGAGCAGAGCCGGGTAGCTCTGCTCTTTTGTGTTTGGTTGAGAGTGTATGTGGGAGGATTACAGCGTATTATTTGAAAATACTATCTTTCCGGATAATGCGCTGGGGCAATCCGTTTATAGTAGCACCAAATGGCAAGACCATAACCTGCAATCATAAGTACCACCATGGGGATTGGGGTATCATCTCCGGCAATACCTACCAAAGGCATTATTGCTCCGCCCAGAAGTAATTGGGAAAAGCCTAAAAAAGCCGAGGCGCTGCCAGCGTTATGGCCCTGTTTGGCCAGTGCCATAGAAAAGCTTGATGCACCAACTACGGACAGGGGAATGATGGTCACAAACAGGACTGGGTAGGTTACAAATATTGATCCGTCAGCAAGGAATAGGATAAACAGCAGAATACTGCCCAAAAAGGAAGTATGTGTAGCGTATTTTAATAATCTGATATTGGATACCTGTCCAGCCAGCTTGGCGGAAACACTGCCCATAAGCATCAATCCCAGCCCGATACCGCCGAAAATTAGGCTGTAAGCTTGAGGAGACACACCATATATTTTTTGAAACAGGAAGGATGAGCCGGCAATATAGGCAAAAAATGCCCCGAAGGTGAAGCACTGAAGCAGGCAATGGCTGAAAAAATAATGATCAAGAAAAAGGTCTATATACTGCTTGAATGCACACCCGATATTATTGATTCGCATCTGGGCTGGCAAGGTTTCAGTGAAGAGAAAAGTTGAAAGTAACAACATAATACCGATGAAAAACAGTAATACAAAAATATCACGCCATGTGCCCAAAAGGAGGATTTGACCACCAATAATCGGAGCGAGAATCGGTGCAAGTCCGTTCAGCATAATCAATATGGCGAGGAAACGAGTTAAATCGGTGCCTTCGTAAATATCACGGGCAATGGCCGTGGCTATAACAATGCCACTGGCACCGCAAAAACCTAAAATGAATCGGCAAAGCAAAAACAACCATATGTTGTCGGCATATACACAGCCCAGGGCTGCCAGACAAAAAATTATAATACCCAGGAGCAATGGTGACCGCCGTCCCATATAATCACTGACTGGTCCGGCGAAAATCTGTCCAAGGGCAATACCGACCGTTGTCATGGTTAATGTTAGCTGTACCAATGATGTGGAAATGGAAAAATGTGAGCTCAGTATAGGCAATGCAGGTAAATACATATCATTGGACAGGGGGGCCAAGGCCGTAAGCAAGGCAAGAAATAATGCCAGGCGAAGCTGTCTGATTTTTATTCGATTCATAAAGACAAATCCTTTTGATAACAATATAATATTCTTATTTGGGAGGTTAATGCAGGAATAAATCCTTAGCTTGTCGAAAGGGTTTCCGACAAGTTCATTTTACCATATTTGGAGGTTAAAAATGTTACAAATCCAAGAATATGATAATAATCGCAACTATAGAACGCTGGTCAATGAGCCACAAATTTTTCATAAGGCATTGCAATATGTATTAAAAGGTGAGAAAAGATTTCATGTTCAAAATGAAGGGGTACAGGATTTTGACCTTGTTTATACCGATAATGATATACAGGCCAAAAATGATGCCAGCTTTCCTGACAGTGACTTTTATCGGGAAGAGATGATATTTCCCCCGTATTATTGTTATGACGAAAATGATTTGGATAAAATAAATTTGTATTTGTTGGATGGTTTTGAAGAAATATTCTTTGAAGATACCAACGAATACACCATCGCCATTGCCATGCTGGTACTTAAAAATACATCCTTGGCTGTTCGTTTTAAAGATATCAATATATTGCTGTTTCCGTGGCTGAAGCCCCAGGTAACAATTGGCGATAAGCCCTTGTCAGAAAACGCCATTTATGTTCAGAAAAGCTTTTATGCTAACATTGTAAGCACGGATCGTTTCAGTTCATTGGGGCTGTTTCATTCTCTGTTTATCTTTCAATGGCTTACAGACCTACCGATAAAGCAAATTAAGTATCTGGAATTGTCCATCCGAAAAACCGAGGGAATAGGGAGTATTTTGTCATCATACAACAAGGCCAAACAGGCTTTGCAACGGCATAATATAAAGGTTTTTTTGGAGCCAGGCTGTACCCGTTATCGGCAATCTACCTTTAGCAAATATTTTTCCATTGAAGAAGAACCGGAAGATATGAATGCTAACAATACTATCTATGTAAAATCCTTTAATTGTTTCGTATTGACATCATTTATGGACAGGCATGAGGCTAATATCGATCTTAAAATTTTAAATCCTGTTTTTGTAGAGCAGATGCACGAATATGCAGATGAGGTTATAGGAAATAAAAAAGTTCTTGGTGTTCTTCTTAGAGGAACTGATGTTATAGTGGCCAATTATGTGGGAATTTTCCGTCCTGCCAATATTGAAGATTGTATCCGCTTCATTGACGAGAGAGTAAAGCAATACAACTATGATAAGATTTTTTTGGCGACGGAAGACGATTATTATCTTGAACGGATGCGGGCAGCTTTTCCGGAAAAAATTATAGCTGTAGCTCAAGAACGCCACACCAAAGAAGAATTTAAGCAGGTAAAATATATTTCTGAGCTGGAGAAACTGCAAAGTTCTGATGAGAGCTACTATAATAGCGTTGAGGATAATTTGGTTAATTACATTTATGCCATGTTTATGCTTTCCAGATGTGAAAGCTTGTTGGCGAACTGCATGTGCAATGGAGTAAATTTGGCATCAGCGTTCAATGAAGGAAAATATATCCGTAAAGAGATAGTAAGTGCAATGCTGTAGTTGTATGTGTAGAATCATGTTTGCGTTAATGATGTTTTAATTGTTTTCTTATTTGTTTGCAATTATTAGATTGTATATTCTAGGAGAAAGGTGAATTATGAAAGTTATAGAAAGCTGCGCAGAATGCTTGTATGACAAGGTTGTACATTTAACCGACAATGAAGGCTATTTATCTGAGGTCAGGTCAATTATTGCTAACAGGACTGAAAATGACACAGCACCCTATTTGATTTATCAGTTCGCCAAGGCATATGAACGATGCTGCGGCAAAGCGTCTCCGTACAAGGAGATCAAGAAAAAGTTCAATGACCTGGTGTTATCAATGGAAAGTAGCATTCGTCGGCAGATTGAGCGCAGTGATAATCCATTGAAAGCCGCTCTGATGTATGCCCGGATTGGCAATTACATTGATTTTGGGGCAATGAAAAATGTTGATGAACAAACATTTTTGTCATTGTTTGACAAGGCATCATTTAGTGATGATGATGAAAAGGTTATGGGGTCCTTTATACAGCAGTGCCGAAGGGCAAAGGAGTTTTTGCTGATAACAGACAACTGTGGCGAAATAGTTTTGGACAAGCTTTTTATTGAACAGCTGAAAAAAAGATTTCCGGACCTGAATGTTACAGTGATGGTTCGGGGAGATGAGGTAATAAACGATGCTACAATGGAGGATGCCGAATATGTGGGAATAAATACTCTGGCCAGAGTTATTTCAAATGGCGCGCCGGTAGCCGGGACAGTGCTTCATATGCTTTCAGATGAAGGCAGGGAGGCATTGGAAAAAGCGGAGGTGATATTGGCAAAAGGGCAAGGGAATTATGAATCCTTGTGCGGGCAGGGGAAACATGTCTTCTATTCCTTTTTGTGCAAATGTGATGTGTTCACGGAAAGGTTTAATGTCCCTAAGCTGACCGGACTTTTGGTGGAAGAATGGTAAAAATAGTTCCTTAGCACTATTGCAAGCGGGTAAGTGGATAATGTATTAAATAGGTAAGGAAATTGAAAAAAATATGGGAGGGATTTTATGAAAAAGATGGTATCAAGGTTTTGGGCGTTTTTTGCCATCATGGCTATCTGCATTGCAGTTATGCCACAATGGGCCGAAGCGAAGCCTCATATCGACTTCCGCTTAAATCATGTTTATCTGAATTCTCCGGGGGAAATAACTATCGAGGGGTATTACGAGAATACCGGTGATCAGCAGGCTAATCCTGAGTGGTCAAAATTTGATTTGGCTGTTTATGATGAAAATGGAGACCTTCTGTGGGCGGATACAGATATCTATTATTATCCGGAGCCTATGGCTTTGGGGCCTGGCGATATGCAAAGCTTTACTTTCTATGTGCATAATGACAGTATTCCGGAATATCATGCTAAATATCGCTGGAAAAAAACCAAAGCTACTACCCATTGGGTGCGTTCTGCTGGTTAATAACTGCTGAGCTGTAATGTGCATGCTAGTAAAGGCAAGTGTGGTAAGGAGACGATATTGATGACGGCAAAATCAATTATTAGTAAGCTTCGGTATGTTTTAGCACTTGTAGTAGTGGCCTGTATGGTTTTGGGCTGTGGACAACAGGAGGAAAAGGTTCAGGCGAACCAAAATGATACAGTGGTGGATTCAAGTATTCAGGGAATTGTGGGGACATGGTTCGAGGATGGAGTATTGGACCCGCGGACTCTGACGATAAAGGCTGACGGCACATATGAACTGGCCTATAAAGGGGGCGGCAAAGCATACGGCACCATTCGGGTGACTGCTGAACCGCATCCTGATGGCACCAGCAGCTTGTGGTACATCTTTGATGAAAATGATGGCAAGAATTGGGCTGGTTTTGCCAAAAATGATGATGGCTCATTGCAGACTGACCTGTGGTCCGGTCAGGACGGAAAGATGCATTTTATTCGTTCCCAGGACAACAAAAAATATGGTAACACCGAGGGGATTTCACCAAATGATTACCTTGGGGTATGGGCATGTGGCCGTGCTACAGCAGTTATTGAAAAAAAGGATAATAAGTATATAGCGACAATTACTTGGGCGAAAAGCGCTATGGAAAGCCGAGAGTGGTATTACAGCTGCCGGTATGACAAGGAAAAGGCCATTTTGGTCTGCCCAGGCAATGGAATATGCACAGACTGCATTGTATACGATAATGGCAAGGAAAATGACATAAATGTATACAGTGATGGTAGCTGTGAACTAATTATGCGGGAAGGCGTACTCAGGTGGAAAGATAAAAAAGAAAATGCCGGCAAGGGGCTGGAATTTTTACGGTAAACTGAAGGAATGACCAGAAAGCCGATTAGCATATTGTTAGTCGGCTTTTATTTTGTTGTATGATAAGATTTTTATCCGACAAGTAAAAATACTTGACAAGGATATAAAGCGTGATATAATAACATATGTTGGAAAAAGCTATGCCTTGAAAGAAGGTGTCTCGAATGCTTGAACAGCGGTTATATCTGGCAGAGCTCTTTGACATATATGGACCTCTGCTTACAGATAAGCAACAAAAATGTTTAAGTATGCATCTTTTTGAGGATTTTTCTATGTCAGAAATCGGTGAGGAATTGGCTGTTTCTCGCCAGGCTGTATATGATATTCTGCACCGCTCGGAGCAGATTATGGCTGGCTATGAGGAAAAGCTTGGGTTGGCCAAAAGACTAAAGGAACAGCAACAGGAACTTACTGGGCTGTATGAAGATATTTCCAGCCTTTCTGCACTGGATGAAGAAAAAATTGCCCATATACTTATGAAGCTTGCTCCATATACCAGCAAGGTTCAGGAGGAATTAGATTGATTTTTGAGGGTTTGGCCGATAGGCTGCAAAATACATTTAAAAAGCTGCGGGGACATGGCAAGCTGACGGAGGATGATGTCAACGAAGCCATGCGGGAAGTGCGGATGGCACTTCTGGAGGCAGATGTTAATTTCAAGGTCGTAAAGGACTTTGTAAAAAAAGTAAAGGAACGGGCCATCGGACAGGATGTAATGGAGGCCTTGACCCCGGCTCAGCTGGTTATCAAGATTGTTAATGAGGAATTAACAGAATTGATGGGCGGTTCCCAGAGCCGAATCAATATGTCACCCAATCCACCGACTATTATTATGATGGTTGGTCTGCAGGGTGCCGGTAAAACCACTTCGGCTGGCAAGCTGGGACTTTCCTTGAAAAAACAGGGTAAGCGTCCGGTGCTGGTGGCAGCGGATATTTATCGTCCGGCGGCAGTTACTCAGCTGCAGGTTATTGGTAAGCAACTGGACATTCCGGTGTTTTCTATGGAGCCGGGCACTGATGCGGTGACTATTGCCAAGTCATCCCTGAATTATGCCTTTACCCATGCTAATGATGTGGTTATAATAGATACTGCCGGCCGACTTCATGTTAATGAAGAGCTGATGCAGGAATTAAAGGATATTAAGACCCAGATAAAACCCCATGAGATACTTTTGGTGGTTGACGCAATGACTGGTCAGGACGCCATAAATGTGGCAGAGAGCTTTAACAACGATTTGGGACTGGACGGTTTGGTACTGACCAAGCTGGACGGTGATTCCCGTGGTGGTGCGGCCCTTTCCGTGAAAGCTGTCACCGGCTGTCCGGTGAAGTTTGTGGGCATGGGTGAGAAGCTGGAGGCTTTGGAGCCGTTTTATCCTGACAGAATGGCATCCCGTATACTGGGAATGGGGGATGTGCTTTCCCTGATTGAAAAGGCCCAGGAAACCTTTGACCTGAACCAGGCCAAGGAAATGGAAAAGAAGCTCAGAAAGGATGATTTCACCCTGGATGACTTCCTTAACCAAATGCAGCAAATCAAAAAGCTGGGTTCGTTAGAGCAAATTATGGGCATGATTCCCGGCATGGGGGATATAAAGAAGAAGCTGGGCGACAGAGAGCTTGACCTGAATGGCAAGGAGATGCGCCAGGTGGAGGCTATTATCCGGTCTATGACTGCCAAGGAACGAGCCAACACAAGCATCATCAACGGTAGCCGACGCAAGCGTATAGCTGCTGGAAGCGGTACCAGAGTGCAGGATGTAAACCGGCTGTTAAAGCAGTTCGAGGAAATGCGCAAGATGATGAAGAAGGTTAAAAAGATGCAGGGTGGCAAGAAAGGCTTTGGTGGCTTTAAGCTTCCATTCATGCATTGATATATTTACATTAAGTATATCTTCTATTTTATAGAGTTTAGATATACCACTTTTAAGGAGGTGAATTTCAAAATGGCAGTAAAGATTCGTTTGAACCGTATGGGTGCCAAGAAGGCTCCATTCTATCGTATTGTTGTAGCTGATTCCCGTGCTCCTCGTGATGGCCGTTTCATCGAAGTTGTTGGTAACTATGACTCCACTAAGGAGCCAGCAGTTGTAAATATCGACGAAGAGAAGGCTCTCGAATGGATGGCAAAGGGCGCACAGCCTACTGATACCGTTCGTTCCTTGTTCTCTAAGCAGGGCATTATGGCAAAGTTTGATGCAGCTAAGCATGCTAAGAACTAAGAAAGAGGCAGGGCATGAAAGAGATAGTTGAGATTATCGCTAAGTCCTTGGTAGACAATACTTCCGCTGTTGTAATCAACGAAAAGGAAGAAGATAATGTAGTCATCTATGAACTTCATGTTGCTACTGAGGACATGGGGAAGGTAATTGGTAAACAGGGGCGCATTGCCAAGGCATTGCGCACTGTTGTCAAGGCCGCTGCAACCCGCGAGAATAAAAAAGTAAATGTAGAAATTGTAAGCTGAGGCATCGGCTTAATATGCGGCAATGTCCACTTTTAGGGGATGCTTGCCGCAATTTCTATAATTGGAGGATTTTATAATGGATAGTGTAATGGTAAAATTTCCTATGACCATCAAGGCAAAGCTGACTGAAAAGCTGAGAGCGTCTATGTTGGAGGATTTCCACAATCGTATCAGCCAGGCCCAGTTGGAAATTCAGCAGATTAACATTCAGGAAAACCGTGCTTTGAATGAGGTCGGCGAGGATAATCAGGAAGAGATTGAGATGATTCACCAGCATTTTGGCATTGAACGCCAGAAGCGGGAGGATTTTGTGGCTCAGACCGAGGCACAGATTGCTGACACCGAGAAGCTGGTTCTTGGTGCAGAAATCGTTCAGGGTACTACCGAGCGGTTTGTTGAATTGAAGAAGGGTGACAATGTTCGTGACCAGTTTAATGTGGAGGTAGTGGTTGAAGATGATGTCATCATCGCCATCCGCAGCTGATAATCGTATTGTCATTGGAAAAGCAGGAGCTCCTCACGGTATTCGTGGCGAGCTCCGCGTCATTCCATTGACGGATTTTCCGGAGCGGTTTGAAGAATTAAAACAGGTTTATATTGGTGGCGAGTTGCTGGATGTGGAGGATGTAAAATACCACAAGCAGTTCGTGATTGTTAAGTTTAAGCAGTATAAGGTCCGGGAGGAAGTAAGCCGCTTGACCGGTGAACTGCTCTATATCGATAAAAAGGATGCCATGCCGCTGGAGGAAGGGGAATATTATACCTTTGACATTATCGGCCTGGAGGTGTTTGATATGGAGGGCCAGTCTCTGGGATTTGTTACTGAGGTGTTAAAGACCGGCAGCAATGATGTTTATGTGACTTCGAAAAAAGGCGAAGCCAAGCAGCTTTTGATACCGGCTTTAAAGGCTGTGGTAAAGGAAATCAATATTCCGGAGGGCCGTATGGTCGTTGATATGCCGGAGGAAGCCTGATGAGAATTGACATTTTATCCCTGTTTCCGGCCATGTTTGATGGTCCCTTTGGGGACAGTATTATCCGACGGGCCGTGGAAAATGGTATTTTGGATATAAATATTACCAATCCACGGGATTTTGCCGAGGGCAAACATCAGCAGGTGGATGATACGCCATTTGGCGGCGGCAGTGGTATGGTTATGAAGCCGGAGCCGGTATTTAAGGCGGTTCGGCATGTCAAAGAGAATACCGATTTTGTTAACCGGCGGGTATTGTTAATGAGCCCGGAGGGCTGTGTGTTTAACCAGGCCAAGGCTCGGGAGCTGGCCCAATATGACCAGCTTATCTTTATTTGTGGTCATTATGAGGGCTTTGATGCCCGCATTAGTGAGAATCTGGCTGATGAAATCATTTCCATCGGAGATTATGTGCTGACTGGCGGAGAACTGCCGGCCATGATTATTACCGATGCTGTGGCCCGAATGTTGCCGGGGGTACTGGGATCAGAAGAGTCGGCACCTACGGATTCGTTTTATAATGGCCTTTTGGAGCATCCCCAGTATACTCGTCCCAGAGAGTTTGAGGGACTAACTGTACCTGATATTCTTCTTTCGGGGGACCATGCCAAAATTGCCAAGTGGCGCCGGGAAAAATCTCTGGAAATAACCTTGAAAAATCGGCCTGATTTGCTGCAAACAGCTGAATTGAGTGAAGCGGACCAAAAATACATTGAGCTGTTAAAACAGAGCTTGGAAACTAATAACTAAGACTATGACAATTTGCCAATGCAGCTTGTCATGGTCTTTTTTTGATACTTGATATAGGAATTGCGGTGTGATACCATTTTAAGTAGTTGTTAGGCGAATTGGTGGTAGACAAGAGGGAGAAGAAAATGAAATCAAATTTCTCATTTCTTGAAACAGATTTTCCAATATTATACAAATATGGTTGTTATGCTGAGCAATATCTGTATAGTGACTCAAATTCCTGCCTGTTTAAAATGGGGCAGATGGGGGAAACTATCATTAATTTGATTTTTGATTTTGATAAAATCGAACTTCCTTATCCCAATGATGCGTCGAACCGTATAAATAGGCTCCGGCGGGAGGATTTGCTGGATGAAGATATGGCCCAGTTATTCCATGAACTGCGAAAATTGCGCAATGGTGCGGTGCATAAGGGTGTTGATGACCTGGAAGAATGTAAGCGTTATCTTCCCATAATTCATAGCCTTGCTGCTTGGTTCCAGGAGGTGTACGGCACTTCATTGGATTTTGAAGCCAAACAGGCTGTTTTTGTTATGCCTTCAGCAATCGCTCAGCAGCAGATAGAAGATATTACAGAGGACAGTCTGGAACAACAACTTTTGTCCGAGGCAGCTCATAAGGCGAAAAAGACCAAGAAAATTGCCCTTAGTGTACGGCAGAAAAAAGCAGCCCAAGTGGCTAATGGACGAAGAAAAACGGAAGCAGAAACCCGTTTGCTTATTGACGAACAACTGCGGCAGGTGGGTTGGGAAGCAGATACCGCCGTATTACGCTATTCCAAGGGAACTCGGCCAGAACGGGGCAGGTGTATTGCTATTGCCGAATGGCCAACTCGCTCTAATAAAGGGCAGGATGGCTCTGCGGACTATGTCCTATTTATTGGTTTAAAGCTGGTGGCAGTGATCGAAGCCAAGGCTTCCCATAAAGATGTATCAACTGTCATAGATTTTCAGGGTAAGCAATATGCCAGAGATATTCGTCCGGAGGATGAACAATATATTATTGGTACTTGGGGAGAATATAAGGTTCCCTTTACCTTTGCTACCAACGGCCGACCTTATCTGGAACAACTAAAAACCAAGTCTGGGGTTTGGTTCCTTGACTTGCGTAAAAAGAGCAATATTTCCAAGCCGCTAAGGGGCTGGATAAGTCCTGTTGGTTTCAATGATTTGTTGGAAAAGGATGTGGAAGCCGGCAATAGGGCACTGCAAAATTTGTCCCAAGATTTATTGCGGGACCCTGATGGGCTAAATTTGCGGGAATATCAGATAAGAGCTATTGAAGAAGCGGAAAAGGCTATAATTTCCGGGGCCCAGACTTGTCTGCTGGCTATGGCTACCGGTACTGGTAAAACCAGAACCATTCTGGGGATGATCTATCGCTTCTTGAAAACAAATCGGTTTAAGCGGATACTCTTTTTGGTCGATAGAAATTCCTTGGGGGTCCAGGCTCATGATGTGTTCAAGGATGTAAAGCTGGAAGAACTTATGCCTCTGGAAAAGATTTATAACATCAAGGGGCTGGATGACAAGCTCATTGACCGGGAGACCAGAGTACAAGTGACCACGGTTCAGGGGATGATACAGCGTATTCTCTATAATGATGGAGAAGAAAAGCCGGCGGTTTCTGATTTTGATTTAATAATCATTGATGAAGCTCATCGGGGTTATACTCTTGACAAAATGATGACTGAGGAAGAAATTTCTTTCCGAGACCAACGTGATTTTCAGAGCAAGTATCGTTCCATCATCGAATATTTTGATTGTGTGAAGATTGCTCTTACAGCCACCCCAGCTCTGCATACAGTCCAGATTTTTGGGGAGCCGGTATTTACCTACAGTTATCGTGAAGCAGTAGTGGATGGATATTTGGTAGATCATGACGCACCGCATAATATCACCACAAAGCTTAGCTCGGAAGGCATTAAATACAAAAAAGGTGACTCGGCTGCCATATATGACCCGGTTACCGGGGAAATCACCAATATCGACAAACTGGAGGATGAGCTGGATTTTGATATTGATGATTTCAATCGCAAGGTTATATCGGAAAATTTCAACAAGGTTGTGCTGGAAGAAGTGGCCAAGGACATCAATCCATTGGACCCATCCATGGGCAAAACCTTGATTTATGCTGTAAATGATCATCACGCCGACATGATAGTGGATATCCTGAAAAATATCTATGCTCCTTTTGATGTGGATAATGATGCTATTATGAAAATCACAGGCAGCATAGAAAACGGCAATCAGAAGAAAATACAGGAAGCTATCATCAAATTTAAAAATGAACAGTTCCCCAATATTGTTGTCACAGTGGATTTGTTGACGACTGGTATTGATGTGCCTAAAATTACCAAGCTGGTATTTTTGCGTCGGGTCAAGAGCCGTATTCTCTTTGAACAGATGCTGGGCCGGGCCACTCGTCTATGTCCATCTATCAATAAGGACCATTTTGACATCTATGATGGAGTCATGCTTTATGAAGCCATTGACAGTAATATGAAACCGGTGACCACCAATCCATCCATCAGTCTGATAGAGCTGATTGAAACCTTGGAAGAAACTCAAGATACACAGGAAAAGGTGTTGCGGTTTCAGCTAAATCAGGTGATATCCAAAATTCATCGAAAAGCAGCCAGCATTACCAAGGAAAAAGAGGAGCAGTTTGCCAATATGACCGGTGGACTGACACCTACTCAATATGCCAGAAAGCTGGCAACTATGGATGTGGTATCAGCCAAGGAAAAATTGCTTAAAGATAAGGCCGTTTTTGCCGAATTGCAGCGTACCAAAAATGTTCAGTATGTTATTCCGGTAGTGATTGATGGCAAAGAGGATGAAATCAAGGAGCATAAGCGGGGCTATGGCACGGCTGTGCGCCCTGAAGATTATATTGAGCAGTTTACAAAATATGTGAAGGAAAACCAGAACGAAGTGGCGGCACTGAATATTATCTGTACCCGCCCAAGTGACTTGACTCGGGAAAGCCTGAAGGAACTGCTTTCCAAATTGGATTACGAAGGATTTACCATTACCCAGTTAAATTCTGCTGTATCGGCTATGAGCAACGAGGAAATTATGGCAGATATTATCAGTTTGGTGCGTCGCTATGCCATTGGTTCACCATTGGTGGGCCATAAAGAAAAAGTGGATAAGGCCATAAAACGGCTGAAAAAGAATTATAAATTCACGGCCATGCAGGAAACATGGATAAAGATGATAGGGGACTATCTGCAAAAGGAACCTATAATAAATAAAGCAGCCTTTGAGCAGGACTCACGCTTTAAGGGAAAAGGCGGCTTTAAAAAGATAAATGAGCTTCTTAATGATCAACTGGATAGCATTATTAGTGATTTGAACAGATATATGTATGACGATGGAGGGGAAGCTGGTTGAATACCCAGGAGATAGTAGCAAAACTTTGGAATTTGTGTAATGTATTGCGGGATGATGGCATAACCTACCATCAGTATGTGACAGAGCTTACTTATATATTGTTTTTGAAAATGGCCAAGGAAACCGGCAGCGAAGTCAATATTCCGGCGGGGTATCGTTGGGATGACTTGGCAGAAAAAGACGGTTTGCCTTTAAAGAAGTTTTATAAGGAATTGTTGCAGCATTTGGGAGAAAACTCTACCGGCCGTATTCGGGAAATTTACCAGGGAGCTGCCAGTAACATTGATGAGCCTAATAATCTGAAAAAGATTATCACCTCTATTGATGAATTGGACTGGTATTCTGCCAAGGAAGAAGAGTTGGGCAATCTTTACGAGGGCTTGTTGGAAAAAAACGCTAACGAGAAAAAGTCTGGGGCGGGACAGTATTTTACCCCTCGGGTGCTTATTGATGTAATGACCAAGCTGGTTAAGCCGCAAGTGGGCGAGCGTTGCAATGACCCGGCCTGTGGTACCTTTGGTTTTATGATAAGTGCCTTTATGTATGTGAAGAAGCACAGCAATGACTTTATGGACTGTGACAGTGATCAGGCGGCCTTTGAATATAATGAGGCCTTCACCGGTTGTGAGTTGGTACACGATACCCATCGCTTGGCTTTGATGAACGCCATGCTTCATGATATCAATGGTAAAATTACCTTGGGAGATACTCTTTCAGAGGCGGGAAAAAGCCTAAAGGACTATGATGTGGTATTGACTAATCCGCCTTTTGGTACCAAAAGAGGCGGTGAGCGGGCCAGCCGGGATGATTTAACATTCCTGACCAGCAACAAGCAACTGAATTTTTTGCAGCATATTTACCGCAGTCTGAAAAATGACGGCAAAGCCAGAGCCGCCGTAGTTCTGCCGGATAATGTACTGTTTGCCGATGGGGATGGGGAGAAAATTCGTTGCGATTTGCTGGATAAATGTAATCTCCACACCATTTTGCGTCTGCCTACGGGCATTTTCTATGCCCAGGGGGTAAAGACCAATGTGCTGTTCTTCACCAGAGGAAAAACAGATAAGGGTAATACCCAGGAGGTTTGGTTCTATGACCTTAGAACCAATATGCCTTCCTTTGGCAAGACCAATCCTTTAAAGTCAGCGGATTTTGATGACTTTATCAAGGCCTATGAGGCCGAGGACAGAACCAAGGTAGCAGATGAACGGTGGCAGAAGTTCACCCGAGAGGAAATAGCCGCCAATGGCAACACCTTGGATTTGGGCCTTATCAAGGACGACAGTATTATAGACTATGAAGACCTGCCGGACCCGGTGGAAAGTGCGGAAAATGCTGCGGATGAGCTGGAGGAAGCCGTGGACTTGCTGCGGGCTGTGGTGCAGGAACTAAAAGCATTGTAAGCCAAGGCGGTTGACTTTATGTATGTTTGAGTGAAGTGGTATAATTAAATGATAGAAATAGAAAAAATACTCACATATTATGAAAATGATAAAGTGTTTGTCACAGCTCATGCCACAGAACGATTTCGACAAAGAGGCATAAAAACTAAGGATATTCGGAATGCTGTAAAAACAGGTGAAATAATTGAGCAATATCCTGATGATTATCCCTATCCCAGTTGTTTGATTATTGGTGAGACTGTTGATTTAAAAACCATACATGTTGTAATGAGTGACGAAGGTAGCTCAAGCCGTATAATTACGGCATATTATCCTTCAGCAGAAAAATGGGAAGATGACCTTAAGACCAGGAGGCGAGATAAATGATGAATTGTTTAGTATGTAAATCTGGAGATATGAAGCCGGCAACCGAAAGTTATTTTGCTAACCTGAATAATTGTTATGTAATTATTGAAAATGTTCCTTGTTATAAGTGTGACCAATGTGGCGAGACAGTGTTTTCAGCTTCGGTAATGGAGCGAATTGATGACATTCTTGAACATCTTGAAAAGGTCGCCAGCAAGATTTTTATTGTGAATTATTCATCGGCTGCGTGAGTTATTTATGAGGGGTATATGTCAAAAAAGCAACTTACAATAGTAGAAAAGATGAATAATGCCTTGGTACCGGAAGGAGCATGGCCTTATAGGTTACCGGATAATTGGTGTTGGGTAAGGTTCGATATTACTTATCAGAATGTTTCTAGCAGTAAAAAGAAAATAAAGCAGAAGGAGTATAACGAAGTAGGTAAATATCCCATCGTAGATCAAGGTGAAGATTTAGTCGGTGGATATAGCGATGATAAAACATTTGTATATAACGGCAAATTACCAGCAATTGTATTTGGTGACCACACACGAAGAATAAAATATATAGATTTCCGATTTATACAAGGTGCTGATGGTGTAAAAGTTTTGTGCCCTATAAATTGTTTCCTTCCAAAATTTTATTATTATGGTCTATATAATATGGCAATACCAGATTTGGGATACAGGCGGCATTTTCCTATAATAAGAAAAATGAATTTTGTGTTACCCCCACTTTCAGAGCAACAGCGTATTGTTTCCCGTATAGAGTCCCTCTTTGCCAAGCTGGATGAAGCCAAGGAGAAAATCCAAAATGTCCTTGATGGGGCGGAAAATCGTAAAGCTGCTATTCTTCATCAGGCTTTTACTGGCCAACTCACCGCTCAATGGCGTAAGGAAAATGGAGTTGCAGATGATAGTTGGGAAGATAGAGGTTTTGATGATTGTATTAATAAAATGCAAAATGGCTTGTCAAAGCGTAGGGGAGAAAAGGGAGAAAAATACATTGTATTAAGATTGGCAGATGTTGGTACAGAACATATAATAACCAGTGATTTACGACTTATTGTTCTTGATGATGTGGAGCAGGTTAAGTATACATTACAAGATGGTGATGTGTTAATGATACGAGTTAATGGGTCAAGAGATAATGTCGGTCGGCAAATCTATGTGTCAATGCCTGATAAATGGGCATATTGTGACCATTTGATTAGAATAAAGTATAAAGAAAATGTTTCAGCCAAGTTTATGTGTTTATTTGCAAGAACGAACTTTTATAGACATTATATTGAAGAAAATATGGTGTCTAGTGCTGGACAAAATACAATAAGTCGTAAGGGTATGCAAAAATTATTGATAAAAATGCCGACTTTACCTGAACAAAAAGAAATTGTTCGCCTTTTGGACAAGTTCTTAGACAAAGAAAAATCCATTTGCGAATCCTGTGAAGCATCATTGGCCACCATCGAAACCATAAAAAAATCTATCCTTGCCAAGGCCTTCCGAGGCGAGCTGGGCACCAACAACCCGGCGGAGGAAAGTGCAAAAGAATTGTTAAAGAAATGTCTCACGACAGTAGTATAACGGGGATGTTCTTCCTTCACATCTATAATTGTTGAGTATAAGAATACGATAGGAATGAAAAATGTTTGGTATTTCATATGATACATGGAAAGAGATATGTGAGATGTATTTCTCACTTCATGCCGACATTCATAAGGCTTACCTGCAGTGGTTTCCATTTTCAAAATTGACAGATGAAGATAAAACTGAAATTGCTGGAGAAAATTTTTATAACAAATACATAAAAAATGGTGGTTTTGTATTATTTCCTGAGGTAATGCGTCGTTCTGAAAATTATATTCAAAAAACTGATGGTAGCTTTAGAAAATCGTCTTTGATTTCGCCAATCTTGTTTCTTGTACTTCAGGCTGTGGGAAAGGAAATATCAATCCGGTATGTGTCACAACGACCAACAGAGGTGTGTGTATATTATGCAGGGAACTATGAATTAAAACATCCTAAATATAAACAAGATTATGATGCTTTCTTTAAGGCGATTAATGCTAGAAAAGAACAATACCAATATTTCATAAAAACTGATATCGCAGGTTTTTATGGAAATATCAGTATCAATGAATTAATTAGTCAAATAAATGAAATATGTAATAGAAGTGAGCAGCGTTTATCACAAACTACACTGATGTTACTTAAGGAACTTCTGGTTTATATTGGAGATGGTTATTTCCCTCTGGTTGAAAACAGCATGGCATCCTCATATTTGGCTACAGTTATTTATCTTGATAATATCGATTGCGAGTTGTATGACTTTATTGATTCAAAGGTGAATGATATATCTTCTTTTAAGATGATTCGATATGTTGATGATCTCTATATTCTTTTTTCATCTGAAAAGAACTTTGATGAACTGATACCTGTACTTAATACAGTCAAGAATGCGTACTCATCAATTTTGAAACAGCATGGTCTTGCATTAAATACAAAAAAATGTGTATTGCGAGAAACATCAGAGATAAATGAAGAACTCAAGAAGTCTTTGTATGATGAGTTCGTTTATGGTAATGAAAGTGATATTGGCAGCTTTTTTATAGGTAAGTTACAGGAATTTTTGGATGAGATATATGAAGTACTCTGTGATTGTGGGATAACAAATGCTAAATATAGTGAAATTATAGAAAAGCATTTTAGTAATGATAATATTGAATTCACGCCGGAAGAGGTATTCAACTATCTAGTTTATGAGAACCAAACTGAGCTAAAACAACCAAGTGTATCAAGATTATTAGTTCAAATAATTAATCGAGATGTATCGTTCTTATCGTTGGATCCGAAAAGACTTTCTGTGATGGTGATGCAATCTGGGAATGATAATGCAGTAAAAGCGATGCTCAATCAGTTGTTTATAAGATCAAGAAGTGGTGAATGGAACTCATATGATACAACTATCGCAATCGCCTATCTTATTCAGAGTAAATTTCAACATATTGATTTGTTGCAAGTGATAAAAGCGAACTGTTCTGAACTTTATTCGTATTATGATAATAGTTGTAAAAGAAGTTTTATTAATCAAATATATCCAGTTAAATGGAATCAGTATTTGCGTTGTATTGCATATGATGTAAAAGCAGTTTTCTTATTTTTTATGAGTTTTTGCGAGCAGGATAAAGGAAATTATCTCGCAGGGTATGCGTATTATAAAAACTTTTTTGATCGAATCTCAGCTGATATAGCTTTTCTGTCTGGCAAAGATTCGAAGTGCAAAACGCCAAATTATAGATTGTATTACAAGGTTAAGGAACTAAAAAAATTATATGGCAAAATAGATGGTGGTGCTGCAGTAATAGATAAAGCACATGATTTGAGGAACGCTAACCCATTATCTCATTCATCTGCGGAACTGATTGATGATAATGGATCAAGTAGTGAGTTGATGGATATTTGTAGAGAACTTGACAATCTGATTCATCAATATATTATGATACATAATCTTTAGTTAAAGACGGTATTGCGGTAAGTCTAATTACTTAAACTTCCCACACCTGAAACACGCGTAGTTCCTTGAAAACTGTATATCTCAGAAGATAAAAAAGGCGCAAAGCCTCAAAACTTGGTACAATAGA
>CADACU010000024.1 GCA_902786545.1 uncultured Anaerovibrio sp. | reverse complement strand
GTCAGGGCATCCTTGTCTACAGGATTTATCTGATGGTAATTGATGACCGGTATACTGCGTTCGCTTTCCCGAATACTCCAAAGTACAAAAACAAGCATAACGGTAAGTAATGCATAAAGTGATAAAAGTAAAGCATTTTTTTTGTTCAAGGTCAATAGATGTTCCCTTCATTATTATAATAATTAAAGTCAGATTTTATTCTAATACCCATAATAGTGGTTGTCAATGATTAACAGTATGTGAAAAGGCTCAGGCACAAAAAAAGCTTGCCACAGGATAATTACTGTGATTAAATAAGGGATAGGCTAAATTGAAAACTTATCGTGAATATGGTGGATATGTTTTCCCCGGGATAAGATGAGTTTTGCAGAAAGGAAGCATTCTTTTTTATGAACAGAAATGATGCATGTTGGTGTGGCAGTGGACTAAAATACAAGAAATGTCATCTGCCCTTTGACGAGCGTATAGATAGTATAAAATTTGATGTGTTTAAATCTCAGTGCCGGCCCCCGCATCGGATCATCAAGACTCCGGCGGATATTGAAGGAATCCGGAAAAGCGGTGTAATAAACGATGCGGCGCTGGATCTGGCTGGCAGCATGGTGGAGGCTGGACAGAACACGGAGGCCATTGATACTGCGGTGAGGGAGTTCATTGAAAGCAAGGGAGGCATTCCGGCCTGCTTGAATTATGAAGGATTCCCAAAGAGCATCTGTATTTCTATAAATGAAGTGGTTTGTCATGGTATTCCGTCCAAGAAGACCATTTTGCAGGAAGGGGATATCGTTAATATCGATATTACCACCATTTTGGATGGGTACTATGCCGATGCATCCCGGATGTTTATCGTAGGAAAAACTACACCGGAGGCCGAAAAGCTGGTTCGGGTGGCTAAGGAATGTATGGAGCTGGGTATTGAAGCCGTCAAGCCTTGGGGCTGGTTGGGTGATATCGGTGCGGCGGTGAATGCCCACGCCAAGGCCAACGGATATTCTGTGGTGACAGAGCTGGGGGGGCACGGAGTAGGTAAGGATTTCCATGAGGAGCCTTTTGTACCCCATGTAGGACAGCCAGGAACAGGTATGCTGCTGGTACCGGGTATGGTACTGACCGTGGAGCCAATGATAAATGCTGGCCGATATAAGGTGACGGTGGACAAGAAGGATAATTGGACGGTACGGACCAAGGATGGCTCCTTGTCAGCCCAGTGGGAAAAGACCATATTGGTTACTGAAACCGGTACAGAGGTACTGTCCAGCTGATAATTAATCCCTTGGCTCCTTTGGGGGAGCCGGCCGCCGGGCTTGAGGGAGTAAATCGGTGTGGAGCTATTATTGTAGGGAGGAATGGATTTGCGGGGATTACGGGGAGCTACCACGGTAGCCGAAAATACCGCCGAAGCAATTTGGGCTGCAACCCAGGAAGTTGTCAGCGAAATGCTCAAACGAAATAATGTGGAGCCAGATGATATTGGGGCGGCGATATTTAGTGCCACTGAGGACATTACTGCAGCATTCCCTGCTTCGGGAGCCAGAAAATTGCCGGGATTTGATGCAGTGCCACTATTTGATACTCGTCAAATTGCAGTAGAAGATGCAATGAAAATGTGTATTCGGGTGTTGCTGTTGGTGGATACACCGCTAAAACAGCGGGAGGTACAGCATGTGTTTTTAGGTAAAGCCGCAAATCTGCGCCCCGATATAGTACAGAATGGGAAATAATCAAGAATTTAAAATGATGAATTAAGAATTACGCACTATGAAGTACTAATTAACAATTACGCATTACTAATTCATAATTAACATAGGTGGGAGGATTAACTATGAACGAGATTATTGCTACTAACAATGCACCAGGGGCAATCGGACCTTATTCTCAGGCCGTAAAGACTGCTGGTGGAATGCTGTTTGTGTCAGGCCAGATTCCATTGGTACCGGCTACCGGTGCTGTTGTAGAAGGTGGCATTGAAGCCCAGACTACCCAGGTATTGGATAATTTGAAGGCTATTGTTACTGCGGCAGGCTACAGCCTGGCTGATGTGGTAAAGACCACCGTATATATTACCGATATGGGGAATTTCGGCAAGGTTAATGAGATTTACGGCAAGTATTTCACCGAGAATTGCCCGGCCAGAGTTTGCGTTGAAGTAAGCAAACTGCCAAAGGATGTTTTGGTGGAAATAGATGTTATTGCTTCCAAATAAGATTGGAAAGTTAATACGAGGAGTATACAAGGAGTGAGTTTTTTGAGTAATGTTGAGAAAAACAGCGTGAATGCCATCCGAATTCTCGCTGCGGAAATGATTCAGAAGGCGAAGTCTGGCCATCCTGGACTGCCAATGGGCTGCGCACCAATTGCCTACGAGCTTTGGGGGCGGCATATGAACCATAATGCCAAAAATCCAAAATGGGCTAACCGGGATAGATTTATCCTGTCGGGTGGCCATGGTTCAGCTATGCTGTATTCTTTGCTGCACCTGTTTGGTTATGGACTTACTATGGAGGATATAAAGAACTTCCGCCAGATGGATTCACTTACTCCTGGTCACCCGGAATTCGGCCACACCATTGGTGTTGAAGCTACTACTGGTCCGTTGGGGGCCGGGATGGGCATGGCTGTGGGTATGGCTATGGCTGAGGCTCATTTGGCCGCCCAGTTCAACAAGCCAGGCTTTCCGGTAGTAGACCACTATACCTTTGCTTTGGGTGGTGATGGCTGCCTGATGGAGGGTATTTCCTCCGAGGCCTTCTCTTTAGCTGGTACTTTGGGGTTGGGCAAGCTAATCATTATTTATGACAGCAACCGGATTTCCATTGAAGGCAGTACGGATTTGGCCTTCACGGAAGATGTTATGAAGCGGATGGAAGCCTTTGGCTTCCAGACCATAGATGTGGAGGATGGCACCGATTGTGAGGCTATCGGTGCGGCTATCGAAGCCGCCAAGCAAGATACAACCCGTCCATCCTTTATTCGGGTGCGGACTGAGATTGGTTATGGCTGTCCGGCAAAGCAGGGCAAGGCCAGTGCTCATGGCGAACCCCTGGGTGAGGAGAATCTCCAGGCAGCCAAGGAGACTCTCCAATGGCCAGAGAAGGAGGCCTTCAAGGTTCCGGCTGAGGTTTACGACAATTATCAGCAGCTGGCCAAGAGGGGCGAGGAAGCTGAAGCTGAATGGAACAAGCTCTTTTCCGACTATTGTGCCAAATTCCCGGAGGAAGCTGATCGCTGGAAGAAGTTCCACGCACCGGTTGATGCTGAAGCACTGCTGAATGATGCTGATTTCTGGGCGAGAACTGACAAGCCGGCTGCCAGCCGGGCTTTGTCCGGAAACCTGATTAACAAGTTAAATGCCATGTTCCCAAATATGTTCGGCGGCAGTGCCGATTTGGCTCCATCAAATAAAACAGAGATGAAGGGTGCCGGAGAATTTGGCAAGGATAATTATATAGGTAGAAATATTCACTTTGGTGTGCGGGAATTGGCCATGAGCGCCATTGCCAACGGCATTACGCTCCACGGTGGACTGCGTACCTTTGTGGGGACCTTCTTCGTATTTTCTGATTACTTAAAGCCAATGATTCGTTTGGCGTCTATTATGGGCTTACCGGTGACTTATGTACTGACCCATGATAGTATCGGCGTAGGCGAGGACGGTCCTACCCATGAGCCAATCGAGCAGTTGGCTATGCTTAGAAGCCTGCCTAACATCAATGTATTCCGCCCAGCGGACGATATTGAGACGGCGGCGGCTTGGTATACAGCCATCACCAGCCAAAACACACCAACGGCATTGGTTCTCACCCGCCAGAATCTCACACCGCTTTCCGGCAGTAGCAAGGAAGCTTTAAAAGGCGGTTATGTGGTATCTGATTCCACCAAGGAGGTTCCGGATGGTATTATTATTGCTACCGGTTCTGAGGTGGCTTTGGCCGTTGAGGCTCAGGCTATACTGAAGGGCGAAGGCGTTGATGTACGGGTAGTATCCATGCCATGCATGGATATCTTTGAGCAGCAGAGTGATGAGTATAAGTCAAAGGTTCTTCCTAAGCAGGTTCGCGCCCGTGTGGCAGTAGAGGCTGGCAAGGAATTCGGCTGGGGCAGCTATGTGGGCCTGGATGGAGCTGTGGTATGCATGAAGGGCTTCGGCGCTTCGGCTCCGGCGGCCCAGCTTTTTGAAAAATTTGGCTTCACCAAGGAAAATGTGGCTGAAACCATGCGGAAGGTATTGGCTCAGAATTAAATAAAACTTTAACAGCTGGCGAGCATATCTCCCAGCTCGTTGAAACGCTAATTGGAAGATTTTTCTTCTTAAAGAAGAAAAATTTGAACAATGGCGTTATAACCATCAGGCAGGGAGATATTCCCTGCCTTTTTGTTTTTTACGAAAAAAATACATAAAAAAACAAAAAATTTTTTAGTAACTTTATTTGAAAAAATGTGCAAAAATAAATGAAAAAAAGTAAAAAATGATGAAGTGTTGGGTAACTGTTCCAGAAAAAACAAAAAATATATGCTATAAAAACACAAGTGTCCACCATCAGAGTGTACATGTAACTTATGATACACCAGAGTGCGTGTACAATAAATATGTTGAAAAATAAGTGTTGACATCAAATTTAGTGGGTGATAATATATCACTGTGCCTAAATTACGGGTATTTTTAATTACAGGAGTGAGGAGTATGGCGCTGGAGGATTTGAAGAAGGCTCAACGGGTTATCGGCTTGAAGCAGGTAACAAAAGCCATCAATCGCGACCAGGTGTCATGCGTTTTCCTTGGCAGTGATGCTGATGGAAAGGTTACCGGTCCATTAAAAGAACTCTGTAACGAAAAAGAGATTGCACTGGAAGAAAGCCATACTATGGCGGAGCTTGGCAAGGCCTGCTCCATCGGTGTAAGGGCTGCAGCAGTGGCAGTTCTCAAGTAAGGCCGTTAAAAAGTTCATACTACTTGACAAAAGGGCTTGCAGTATGGATTTTTAATAAATACTAAATACTCAATTTGAAGGAAGGAGGTGCATGTATGCCTACAATAAATCAGTTAGTTCGCAAGAGCAGACAGAGCATGCAGGATAAATCTACAGCACCGGCATTAAAGAATTGCCCACAGAAGCGTGGGGTTTGCACAAGAGTTTACACTACAACTCCTAAAAAGCCTAACTCCGCATTGCGTAAGGTTGCCCGTGTTCGTTTAACTAATAGCATTGAAGTAACCGCTTATATCCCAGGCATTGGCCATAATCTGCAGGAACATAGCGTTGTTTTGATCAGAGGCGGGCGTGTTAAGGACTTACCAGGTGTTCGTTATCACATTGTTCGTGGTTCCTTGGATACCGCTGGTGTTCAGGACCGTGCTCAGGGTAGATCCAAGTACGGTGCTAAGCGCGCTAAGGCTAAGAAAGCATAAGATCTGCTAAAACAATTCTAAAACCAAAAGATTATGGAAGGAGGCAAAAAGATGCCAAGAAAAGGTTCAGTACCTAAGCGTGACGTATTGCCGGATCCGGTGTACCACTCCAAAATCGTCACTAAGTTCATCAACAAGGTAATGCTTTCTGGTAAGAAGGGCGTTGCTGAAAGAGTAGTATATGATGCATTTGAGATCATTCGTGCCAAGACTGGCCAGGATCCATTGGAAGTTTTTGAGACTGCATTGAAGAATGTAATGCCAGTTCTGGAGGTTCGTGCCCGCCGTGTAGGTGGTGCTAACTACCAGGTTCCAGTTGAGGTTCGTCCTGACCGTCGTATGACTCTCGGTATCCGTTGGCTGGTAAACTACGCAAGACTGCGTGGCGAAAAGACCATGGATGAGAGACTTTCCGGTGAGCTGATGGATGCAGCCAACAACACTGGCGCAGCTATCAAGAAGAAGGAAGATACCCATAAGATGGCTGAAGCCAACAAGGCTTTCGCTCATTATCGCTGGTAATTTTCTTATTATATAGAAGTAGATTAAGGAGATAGATAACAAGTGGCTAGAGAGTATAGTCTTGAAAAGACTCGTAATATCGGTATCATGGCTCACATCGATGCCGGTAAGACAACCACTACTGAGCGTATCCTCTTCTACACAGGTGTCAACCACAAGATTGGTGAGGTTCATGAAGGCGCAGCTACCATGGACTGGATGGAGCAGGAGCAGGAGCGTGGTATTACCATCACTTCCGCTGCTACTACTTGTCACTGGAAGGACCATCGTATCAATATCATTGATACCCCGGGCCATGTTGACTTCACTGTGGAGGTAGAGCGTTCTCTGCGTGTATTGGACGGTGCTGTAGCAGTTCTTACTGCTCGCGGTGGCGTTGAGCCTCAGACTGAAACCGTATGGCGTCAGGCTGAGAAATACAGTGTACCAAGAATGGCTTATGTAAATAAGATGGACATTACTGGTGCAGATTTCTTCAATGTAATCAATATGATGCATGAGCGTCTTCAGGCCAATGCAGTTGCTATTCAGCTGCCAATCGGTGCTGAGGACAACTTCCAGGGCATTATCGACCTGGTTAAGATGGAAGCTATCATCTACGAGGATGACCTCGGTAAGGTAGCTGACGAAGTTGAAATCCCAGCTGATATGAAGGATCAGGCTGAAGAGTATCGTGAGAAGCTCATGGAGGCTCTTTCTGATTTGGATGATGACTTCGCAATGAAGTACCTTGAGGGTGAGGAGATTTCCGAGGAGGAAATCAAGGCAGTTATCCGTAAGGCAACCATCGCCTGCAAGATGTGCCCTGTAACCTGTGGTACTTCTTACCGTAACAGAGGCGTACAGCCAATGCTGGATGCTGTTGTAGACTTTATGCCTGCACCAGTTGATATCGCTGCTATCAAGGGCGTTAACCCTGACACCGGCGAAGAGGACGAGCGTCCTTCCAGCGACAAGGAGCCTTTCTCCGCACTGGCTTTCAAGATTATGGCTGACCCATATGTTGGTAAGTTGGCATTCTTCAGAGTTTACTCCGGTACCTTGTCTTCCGGTTCTTATGTGTTTAACTCCACTAAGGGCAAGAAAGAGCGTATCGGCCGTATCCTCCAGATGCATGCTAATAACCGTAAGGAACTGGACATCGTATACAGCGGTGATATCGCTGCTGCAGTAGGCCTCAAGGACACCACTACCGGTGATACCCTTTGCGATGAGAACCATCCAATCATCCTTGAGTCCATGGAATTCCCTGATCCAGTTATTTCCGTAGCTGTTGAGCCTAAGACCAAGAACGACCAGGAGAAGATGGGTATCGCCCTTCAGAAGCTGGCAGAGGAGGATCCAACCTTCCGCGTTCGTACTGATGAAGAAACCGGTCAGGTTATTATCTCCGGTATGGGTGAGCTTCACCTGGAGATCATCGTTGACCGTATGCTGCGTGAGTTCAAGGTTGACTGCGTAGTAGGTAACCCTCAGGTTGCTTATCGTGAGACCATCCGTAAGGAAGTTGACTGCGAAGGCAAGTTCGTTCGTCAGTCCGGTGGTCACGGTCAGTATGGTCACTGCAAACTCCAGCTCATTCCGCAGGAGCCAGGTGCTGGCTTCAGCTTTGAGAACAAGGTTGTTGGTGGTGCTATTCCTAAGGAATTCATCAGCCCAATCGAAGCTGGTATCAAGCAGGCTATGGAAGCCGGCGTTCTCGCTGGTTACCCAGTTGTTGATGTTAAGGCTATCGTTTATGATGGATCTTACCACGAGGTTGACTCCTCCGAGGCTGCGTTCAAGGTTGCCGGTTCCATGGCATTCAAGAACGGTGCATTGAAGGCTGATCCAGTAATTCTCGAGCCTTATGTAAAGGTTGAGGTTATCGTACCTGAAGAGTACATGGGTGATGTAATCGGTGACCTGAACTCCCGTCGTGGTCGCATTGATGGTATGGAAGCACGCAATGGTGCCCAGGTAATCAATGGTTTCGTTCCACTCTCCGGTATGTTCGGTTATTCCACTGACTTGCGTTCCAAGACTCAGGGTCGCGGTAACTACTCAATGGAAGTTTCTCACTATGAGGAAGTTCCTAAGAATATAGCTGATGGCATTATTGCCAAAAATAAAGGCGAATAATAAGGAGGAAATAATCCAAAATGGCAAAGGAAACATTTGAAAGAACAAAACCACATGTTAACATTGGTACTATCGGTCACGTTGACCATGGTAAGACTACCTTGACTGCTGCAATCACCAAGGTTCTTTCCGAGAAGGGCATGGCTCAGTTTGAGGACTATGCAAACATCGATAAGGCTCCAGAGGAAAGAGAGCGCGGTATCACCATCAACACTGCACATGTTGAGTATGAGACTGAGTCCCGTCACTATGCACATGTTGACTGCCCGGGCCATGCTGACTATGTAAAGAACATGATCACTGGTGCAGCTCAGATGGATGGTGCTATCCTGGTAGTATCCGCAGCTGATGGCCCTATGCCTCAGACCCGTGAGCACATCCTGCTCGCTCGTCAGGTTGGCGTTCCTGCAATGGTTGTATTCCTTAACAAGGTTGACCAGGTAGACGATCCTGAGCTCCTCGAGCTCGTTGAGATGGAAGTTCGTGAGCTGCTCTCCAGCTACGAGTTCCCTGGCGATGATATTCCAGTAGTTGCTGGTTCCGCTCTGAAGGCTCTTGAGGGCGACGAAGAGCAGAAGAAGAACATCCTCAAGCTGATGGATGAGGTTGATGCTTACATCCCAACTCCTACCCGTGATACTGATAAGCCTTTCCTGATGCCAGTAGAGGATGTATTCACTATCACTGGTCGTGGTACCGTTGCTACCGGCCGTGTAGAGCGTGGTGAGCTGAACCTGAACGATACTGTTGAGATCGTAGGTATCGCAGAAGAGACCCGTTCCACTGTTGTAACCGGTATCGAGATGTTCCGCAAGCTGCTCCCTAGCGCACAGGCTGGCGATAACATCGGTGCTCTGCTCCGTGGTGTTGACCGTAAGGAAATCCAGCGTGGTCAGGTATTGGCTAAGCCAGGTTCCATCAACCCACACACCAAGTTCAAGGGTCAGGTTTATGTACTGACTAAGGAAGAGGGCGGCCGTCACACTGCTTTCACCACCAACTATCGTCCACAGTTCTACTTCAGAACTACCGATGTTACCGGTGTTGTAACTCTTCCTGCTGATGTTCCAATGGTAATGCCTGGCGATAATGTAGAGATGTCCGTAGAGCTCATCACTCCAATCGCTATCGAGGCTGGTCTCCGCTTCGCTATCCGCGAGGGTGGTCACACTGTTGGTGCAGGCCGTGTAACTGAGATTGACGCTTAATAAGTCAGTTTAGTTAATAAAATATTTTACTAAATTTCCTTATTATATAAGGGCGGCTGTATGGTCGCCCTTATAATAAGGTTTATGGTACACTCCGTATTGACTTTTTCAGTACGGTATATATAATAAGAAGCGGTGTGCTTCTATGTACCCCCAATGCGATGACGCGGTAGATGGCTTGCCATATTCTTAGGTATGAGTAAGGGAACTACTGCGGAGAAATGTTTGGGCCCAGAGCCCGGACGAGAAGGAGGAAAATAAATTGTCTAAGCAGCAGAAAATCAGAATTCGTTTGAAGGCTTATGATCACAAGGCATTGGATCAGAGTGCAGTTAAGATTGTTGAGACTGCCAAGAGAACCGGTGCTCAGGTATCTGGCCCTATTCCGCTCCCAACTGAGAAGCAGATTTACACAATTCTGCGTTCTCCACATGTTAACAAGGACTCCCGTGAGCAGTTCGAAATGAGAACTCACAAGCGCCTTATTGATGTGCTGGAGCCAACTCCAAAGACAGTAGATGCTCTCACGCGTCTTGAACTGCCTGCAGGTGTGGATATCGAGCTTAAGTTATAAGAGGAGGTGGAATAATTGGCTAAAGCAATTTTAGGTAGAAAGCTGGGCATGACCCAGATCTTCACTGAAGAAGGTCAGGTTGTTCCAGTAACAGTTGTTGAATCTGGCAACAATGTAGTTGTACAGAACAAGACTGTTGAAAATGATGGTTATAATGCAGTACAGCTTGGCTTCGGCGTAGTCAAGGAACATAAGGTAAACAAGCCTATGAAGGGTCATTTCGCAAAGGCTGGTGTTACTCCAGTAAAGTACATCCGCGAGATGCGTTTGACTGATGCTTCTGAATATAACACTGGTGATGTAATCGGTGTTGATATATTTTCCGCCGGAGAATTAGTTGATGTGACTGGTACTTCCAAGGGTAAGGGTTTCGCTGGTGGTATCAAGCGTCACAATTTTGCTCGTGGACCAATGGGACATGGTTCCAAGTCTCATCGTGAGCCTGGTTCTACAGGTGCGATGATCAGTGGTCACGGTGGCCGCGTTCTCAAAGGTAAGAAGCTGCCAGGTCAGATGGGCGGCAACAGAGTTACTGTACAGCGTCTCTCCATTGTAAGAGTTGATGCAGACCGTAACCTGCTCCTTATCAAGGGTGCAGTTCCTGGTCCTAAGAAGGGCCTGGTAATTGTAAAGGCAACCGTTAAACCGGGTAAAAACTAATTCGGAAGGAGGATAAGCTATAATGCCTACAGTAGCAGTTTATGATATCGCTAACAAGAAGGTTGGCGATCTCGAATTAAAAGAAAATATTTTTGGCGTAGAGATGAACGCAGGTCTGGTACATCAGGCTGTTATTATGCAGCTTGCTGCTCAGCGCCACGGCAATCATGCCACCAAGACCCGCAGCATGGTTCGCGGCGGTGGTCGTAAGCCTTGGAAGCAGAAGGGTACTGGTCGTGCTCGTTGTGGTTCCACCCGTTCCCCAATTTGGGTAGGTGGCGGTACCGTATTCGGTCCATCCCCTCGTTCCTACGCATTCAGCATGCCTCGTAAGCAGCGTCGCCTGGCTATCATGTGCGCACTGTCCGACAAGGTTGCTAACAATGAATTTGTGGTTCTCGACAGCATTGATTTTGCCGCTCCTAAAACCAAGGATGTTGTAAAGATGCTGGAGACCTTCAGTGTAGATAACAAGGCTCTCATCGTTACTGCTGATTATGCAGAGAATGTTGAAAAGTCTTCCCGTAATATCCCGGGTGTTAAGGCTATTAACACCACTGGCCTGAATGTATTCGACATCCTGAACGCTGACAAGCTGTTCATCACCAAGGATGCCATCGAGCGTATTGAGGAGGTATATGCATAATGGAAGCTAGAGATATTATCATTCGCCCTCTCATTACTGAAAAGAGCACTACACTCATGGCTGAGGGTAAGTATGTATTTGAGGTAGCCAAGGCTGCCAACAAGATTGAAATTGCCAAGGCAGTTTCCACAATCTTCAATGTAAAGGTTGCTGGTGTAAACACCATCAATGTTGAAGGTAAGAAAAAGCGTATGGGTCGCTTCGTTGGAAAGCGTCGTGACTATAAGAAAGCTATTGTAAAACTTGCAGCTGGCGAGACCATTGAGTTCTTCGAAGCGTAAGATTAGGGAAAAGGAGGTTAATTAAGTGGCAATAAAGAGTTTTAAACCATATTCTGCAGGCAGAAGATTCATGACTGTAGCATCTTTCGATGAAATTACTACTGATAAGCCAGAAAAGTCCCTTGTTGAGCGTCTGAAGAAGCACGGTGGTCGCAATCAGCAAGGTAGACTGACCGTTCGCCATCAGGGCGGCGGCCATAAGCGTTTGTATCGTATCATTGACTTTAAGCGGACCAAGGATGGTATTCCAGCCAGAGTCGCTACTATTGAGTACGATCCAAACCGCAGTGCCCGTATTGCACTTTTGAATTATGCAGACGGTGAGAAGCGTTACATCATCGCTCCTAACGGTCTGAAGGTTGGAGACAAGGTTGAGTCCGGTGTAGATGCCGATATCAAGCCAGGTAACTGTCTCCCATTAAAGAACATTCCAGTAGGTACCGAGGTTCACAATGTTGAGCTGAAGATTGGTAAGGGTGCTCAGCTGGTTCGTTCTGCTGGTGCTTCTGCACAGCTCATGGCAATTGAGGGTGACTATGCAACCCTTCGTATGCCATCCGGGGAAATGCGCAAGGTACATGTTAACTGCCGTGCAACTATCGGCGTAGTTGGCAATGCTGAGCACATGAACATCACTATTGGTAAGGCAGGCCGTAACCGTTGGTTGGGTATCCGCCCAGAGAACCGCGGTGTAGCTATGAACCCTAATGACCATCCACATGGTGGTGGTGAGGGCCGCAGCCCAGTTGGCCGCAAGCACCCTGTTACTAAGTGGGGTAAATGCGCTATGGGTGCTAAGACCCGCCGTAAGAAGGCTTCTGATAAGTTAATCATCAAAGGCCGTACCAAATAAGAGATAATCACCGGAAGGAGGATATAAATTGTCAAGATCAGTAAAAAAGGGACCTTATGTTCATGAAAGCTTAACTAAGAAGATTGATGCCCTGAATGAAGCCAACGACAAGAAGGTTATTAAGACCTGGTCCAGAAGTTCTACTATTCTGCCAACCTTCGTTGGTCACACTATCGCAGTACACGATGGCCGCAAGCATGTTCCAGTTTATGTAACTGAGGATATGGTAGGTCACAAGCTTGGTGAGTTCGCACCAACCCGTACATTCAAGGGTCATGCCGGTGAAGAGAGAAAGACCGGACTTAGATAAGTTGATTTGAAAGGAGGATTCCTCTGTGGAAGCAAAAGCAGTTGCAAAGTATGTTCGCATTGCACCTCGCAAGGTACGCGTTGTTATGGATCTCATCCGTGGCAAGAGCGTAGCAGATGCATTTGCGATTTTGAAGTTCACACCAAAAGTTGGTGCTGAAGCTATAGAAAAGGTTCTCAAGAGTGCAGTAGCAAATGCTGAGAACAATTTTGACATGAATGTTGATAACCTCTATGTGTCTTCTTGTTATGTGGATCAGGGACCAACAATGAAGCGTATTCATCCGCGTTCCCGTGGTCAGGCCTTCAAGATTTTGAAGCGTTCTTCCCACATCACTGTAGCAGTAGACGAAAAGTAATAAAAGGAGGTTATAAACTTGGGTCAGAAAGTACATCCACATGGTATAAGACTTGGTATCGTAAAGACTTGGGATGCTAAGTGGTATGCCGGTAAAGATTATGCAGCAAATCTGCATGAAGATATCAAAATCCGTCGTCACCTGAAGGGTCTCCTTCAGAGTGCTGGCGTTTCCAGAGTAGAGACTGAGCGCTCCAAGAACCGTCTGAAGCTGACCATCCACACTGCAAAGCCTGGTATGGTTATCGGCCGTGGTGGTTCCGGTATTGAGCAGATCAAAGCAGGTCTCAAGAAATTCACTAACAGCAATATTGACATCAGCATCGAAGAGATCAAGAATCCAGATATGGATGCCACTTTGGTAGCTGAGAATATTGCCGGCTCTCTTGAGCGTCGTATTGCTTTCCGTCGTGCTATGAAGCAGGCTGTTGGCCGTACAATGCGTCTTGGCGCCAAGGGTATTAAGATTATGTGCAGCGGCCGTCTTGGCGGTGCTGAAATTGCCCGTAGCGAGTCCTATCGCGAAGGTTCCATTCCTCTTCATACTCTGAGAGCTGACATCGATTATGGTACTGCAGAGGCAGCTACCACCTATGGTCGTATCGGTATCAAGGTTTGGATCTTCAAGGGTGAGGTTCTTCCTGAGAAAAAGCAGCCTGTTGCTGCTGTTGAAGGGAGCGAAGCTTAATGTTATTACCAAAGAGAGTAAAATATCGTAAACAGTTCCGTGGTCGCATGAAGGGTAAGGCACAGCGCGGCAACAAGGTTTCTCACGGTGAGTATGGTCTTGTTGCTCTTGAGCCAGCATGGATCACTAATAGACAGATTGAGGCAGCCCGTATTGCTATGACTCGTTACATCAAGCGTGGCGGTAAGGTTTGGATCAAGATTTTCCCTGACAAGCCTGTAACTGCAAAGCCTGCTGAGACTCGTATGGGTTCCGGTAAGGGTTCACCAGAGTACTGGGTAGCAGTAGTTAAGCCAGGTCGTGTAATGTTCGAAATGGACGGCGTTTCTCGTGAGGTAGCTGCTGAGGCTATGCGTCTTGCAGGCCACAAGCTCCCAATCAAAACAAAGTTCGTAGTTCGTGAAGATTTAGAAGCAGAGGGCGGTGAAGTAAATGAAGGTTAATGAAATTCGTGATTTGAGCGCTGAGGAACTTAACCAGAAACTTGCTTCTCTCAAAGAGGAGTTATTCAACCTCCGCTTCCAGCTTGCTACTGGCCAGCTGGAGAACCCAATGCGTATCAAGGAAGTTAAGAAGACTATTGCCCGCATTAAGACTGTTCAGACCGAGCAGGCTAAGGCTTAATTGAACGAATTGATATGTAAAGGAAGGAGGCTCCCTAATGAGCGAAAGAAATGAACGCAAGACTAAAATTGGTAAGGTTGTAAGCGACAAGATGGACAAGACTGTTGTTGTAGCAGTTCTGGACATTGAGCAGCATGCTTTATATAAGAAGGCCGTTAAGAAGACTGTAAAGTTCAAGGCCCATGATGAGAACAACGAGGCTCATGTTGGCGATACCGTTTCCATTATGGAAACCCGCCCACTTTCCAAGGATAAGCGCTGGAGAGTTGTAGAGATCGTTGAGAAGGCAAAATAATTTCCTGAATAAGGAAGATATTGAGGAGGTTAACTGATGATTCAGCAACAGACTTTACTCAATGTTGGTGACAACACCGGTGCTAAGGAAATTATGTGCATCCGTGTTCTTGGCGGTTCTTATCGCAAGTATGCCAACATTGGTGATATAATAGTGGCTGCAGTAAAATCTGCATCCCCTGGCGGTATGATAAAGAAGGGTGACGTTGTAAAGGCCGTTGTAGTTCGCAGCAAGAAGGGCCAGCGTCGCAGCGACGGCTCCTACATTCGTTTCGACGAAAACGCAGCCGTAATTATCAAGGAGGATAAGACTCCAAGAGGAACCCGTATTTTTGGACCAGTTGCAAGAGAGCTTCGTGATAAAGACTTCATGAAGATCGTATCCCTGGCTCCTGAAGTTCTTTAATAGTTAGGAGGTGCTATTTTGTCACTTACAAAACTGCATGTAAAGAAGGGCGATACCGTTCTGGTATTGTCCGGCAAAGATAAAGGCAAGCAGGGCAAGGTAATTCAGGCTCTGCCTAAGAAGAATAAGGTTGTAGTTGAGGGCGTTAACAAGGTAAAGCGCCACACCAAGCCTAATCAGAGTGCCCCACAGGGTGGCATCCTCGTGAAAGAGGCTCCTATGTTTGCAGCAAAGGTTATGCTGGTTTGCCCAGCATGCGGCAAGGCTACCCGCGTTGCACATAAGGAAGTAAATGGCAAGTCTGTACGCGCCTGCAAGAAGTGCGGCGAAGTTATAGACCAGACCAAATAATAGGGAAAGGAGGACCATCTAGTGGATAGATTACAGGAAAAATACAACAAAGAGGTAGTTCCTGCTCTGACTGAAAAGTTCGGTTACAAGAACATTATGGAGCTCCCAAAAATCTCAAAGATTATCATTAACATGGGTGTTGGCGAGGCTGTAGGCAACCCTAAGGCTCTCGATTCCGCTGTTAGTGATTTGACTATTATCGCAGGCCAGAAGCCAATCCTCACCAAGGCAAAGAAGTCCTTGGCAGCTTGGAAGCTTCGTCAGGGTATGCCAATCGGCGCAAAGGTAACTCTTCGCGGTGTACGCATGTACCAGTTCCTGGACAAGTTCATGAATGTTGCACTTCCACGCGTTCGTGACTTCCGCGGTATCAGCGCAAATTCCTTCGACGGTCGCGGCAACTATGCTATCGGCCTTAAGGAGCAGCTCATTTTCCCTGAAATTGAGTATGATAAGATTGACAAGCTCCGTGGTATGAATATTGTCGTTGTTACTACTGCTAAGACTGATGAGGAAGCCAAGGAGCTGTTGAAGCTCATGGGCATGCCTTTTAAAGAAGCGTAAAGAAGGAGGTACTGACTGTGGCCAAGAAGGCAATGATTGAAAAGTGGAGCAAGGAACCAAAGTTCCCTGTTCGCAAGTACAACAGATGTAAGATTTGCGGTCGTCCGCACGGTTATATCAGAAAGTTCGATATGTGCCGTATTTGTTTCAGAGAGCAGAGCTACAAGGGTGCCATTCCTGGCGTAACCAAGGCTAGCTGGTAAGCATTAAGGCGAAATGAAAGGAGGATATCGGTTTAAATGGTAATGACTGATCCTATTGCAGATATGTTGACTCGTTTGCGCAATGCAAACTCCGTTTATCATGAAAAAGTAGAGATTCCTGGTTCCAACATTAAGAAGGCGATTGCGTCCGTTCTTAAGGAAGAGGGCTTCATCAATGACTTCACTTTCACTGAGGATGGCAAGCAGGGGGTAATCACTGTTTCCCTGAAGTATGGTCCTAATCGTGAAAAGGTAATTACTGGTATTAAGCGTATTTCCAAGCCAGGCCTTCGCCAGTATGCAAAGGCTGCTGAGCTCCCAAGAGTTCTCGGTGGTTTGGGTATCGCCATCATTTCCACTTCCAAGGGAATTATGAGCGATAAGGATGCTCGCAAGGCTGGTCTCGGCGGCGAGGTTGTAGCTTACGTTTGGTAATTATTATAGAAGTCAGGAGGTGTACAGATGTCAAGAATAGGTAGAGCACCTATTACCATCCCTAGTGGTGTTACCATCAAGGTTGAGGATGGCAATAAGGTTACCGTAAAAGGTCCAAAGGGTGAGTTAGTTCGCACTCTTCACCAGGATATGAAAATCAAAGTAGAGGACGGTGTACTCACTGTAGAGCGTCCTTCAGATAATAAAGATCACAGATCTCTCCATGGTCTGACCCGTACCCTGATCAACAACATGGTTGTTGGTGTAACTGAGGGTTACGCAAAGACTCTCGAGATCAACGGTGTTGGTTACAGAGCACAGCTCCAGGGCAAGAACCTGAACCTGTCTCTCGGTTTCTCTCACCCGGTAGTTGTTGAGCCACCAACTGGTATTGCATTTGAAGTTCCAAATCCTACCAAGATTATCGTAAGTGGTATCAACAAGGAAATTGTTGGCGCTATCGCAGCTAAGATTCGCGACTACAGAAGACCAGAGCCATATAAGGGCAAGGGTATCAAGTACGAGGGCGAATATGTACGCCGCAAGGTAGGTAAGGCTGGCGCCAAGGGTAAGAAATAATAACCAGAAAGGAGTAACCGACAGTGTTTGTAAAGGAAGATAAGAATAAAGCTCGTCAGAAGCGTCACCTGCGGGTACGCAATCATATTTCCGGCACTGCTGAGAGACCTCGTCTTAATGTTTTCCGTAGCTTGAGCAACATTTATGCACAGGTTATTGATGATGTTAACGGTGTTACTCTCGTATCTGCCAGCACAAAGGATAAGGATTTCCAGAACTACGGTGGTAACATAGAGGCTGCCAAGGCAGTTGGCCAGGCAGTTGCTAAGCGCGCTCTGGAAAAGGGCATCACTGAAGTAGTTTTCGACCGTGGTGGTTATGTATATCATGGCCGTGTTGCAGCACTTGCTGAAGCCGCTCGCGAAGCTGGCTTGAAATTCTAATTTTTGTAAAGGAGGTACATAGATGGCTAGAATAGACAACGAAACTCCTGAGTTCCAGGAAAAAGTTGTATATATTAACAGAGTTGCAAAGGTTGTTAAGGGCGGCCGCCGCTTCTCCTTCAGCGCACTTGTTGTTGTTGGTAATGAGAAGGGTCAGGTTGGTGCAGGCCTTGGTAAGGCTGCTGAGGTTCCTGAGGCAATCCGCAAGGGCGTTGAGGACGCCAAGAAGAATCTGATTGATGTTTCCCTGAAGGGAACCACCATTCCTCATGAGATGATTGGTATTTTCGGTGCAGGCCGTGTACTGATGAAGCCAGCAGCAAAAGGTACTGGTGTTATCGCTGGTGGTCCAGCCCGTGCTGTACTCGAGCTTGCAGGCATTAAGGATATTTTGACCAAGTCCCTTGGTTCTTCCAATCCTAACAATATGGTTCGTGCAACCTTGAAGGGTCTTGAGCAGCTGAAGCAGGCAGAAAAAGTTGCTGAGCTTCGTGGTAAGACCGTACAGGAACTTTTAGGTTAAGGAGGGTTTTGAAATGGCAAAATTAAAAATTACTCTTACTAGAAGCCTGATTGGTAGACCAGCTACTCAGCGTGCTACTATTAAAGCATTAGGACTCAAGAAGTTAAATTCCTCAGTAGAGCTTGAAGACAACGAGTCTCTCCGTGGCCAGATCCACAAGGTAGAGCATCTCGTAACTGTTGAAGAGCAGGCCTGAGATCGAGGAGGTGCACATAGACGATGAAATTGAATGAATTATCTCCAGCAGCTGGCTCCAGAAAGAAGGCCTTCCGTGTAGGTCGTGGTCTGGGCAGCGGCAATGGCAAGACCTCAGGCAAGGGCATGAAGGGCCAGAAGTCCCGTTCCGGCGGCGGAGTTCGTACCGGTTTTGAGGGCGGCCAGATGCCTTTGTACCGCAGATTGCCAAAGCGTGGTTTCAAGAATGTTTTTGCTAAGGTTTATGCTGAAGTAAATGTTGAAACCCTTAACCGTTTCGAGGATGGTGCTACTGTAGATGCAGTTGCATTGGTAGAAAACGGCGTTCTGAAGAATGTTCGTGACGGCATCCGTATTCTCGGCAAGGGTGAGCTCACCAAGAAGCTGACCGTTGTTGCCAACGGCTTCACCAAGTCTGCCGAAGAGAAAATCACAGCAGCAGGTGGCAAAGTTGAGGTGATCTGATTTGATATCAGCTCTCACCAATGTGTATAAGATTCCAGAATTAAGAGCAAAGATTACTTTTACGCTGATAATGTTCGCCATCTTCCGGATGGGTACACATATCCCAGTTCCTGGAGTTGACCCGTCAGCTATTGAGGCTTTGTTCAACAACGGTAGTCTTTTCGGATTGTTAGATATGTTCTCTGGTGGAGCTCTTAGTAAGTTTTCCGTATTTGCTATGAGTATTACCCCTTACATCAACGCTTCCATTATCATTCAGCTCCTGAATGTAGTTGTTCCAACTCTGGAGCAATGGTCAAAGGAAGGTCAGGAAGGGTACAAAAAAACCACCAAGGTAACGAGGTACTTTACAGTACTGCTTGCCTTCCTTCAGGCTTTGGGTATGTCCATCGGCCTCAAGCAGGCAATCTTAAATCCAGGTCCGGTGTCAATCCTTATCATAGCGATTACACTGACCGCAGGTACAGTTTTCCTTATGTGGGTTGGTGAACAGATTACGGCCAACGGTGTGGGTAACGGAATTTCCCTTATCATTTTCGCCGGTATCGTAGCTGCCTTGCCAAGCAACATTGGAAAGATTTACAATTATTTGCAGACAGGAACCATTAGTTATATAAATGTGTTCTTCTTTGCCTTGATTGCCGTAGCCATGATTGTGTTCGTTGTGGCAATTCACACAGCTTATCGTCGGGTGCCTGTTTCCTACGCGAAACGGGTGGTTGGCCACAAATCTTATGGCGGACAGTCAAGCCACATCCCGCTCAAGGTTAACACCGCGGGAGTTATTCCAATAATCTTTGCGTCATCCGTGCTGATGTTTCCAGTAACTATTGCCCAGTTTATTGATATCCCCTGGGTAAAACAAATTGCCGGGTATTTTGCGTGGGGTACACCGCTACAGTCAACAATTTACGCATTGCTGATTATCTTTTTCACGTATTTTTACACCGCGGTTACTGTAAAGATATCGGATATGGCAGAGAATCTGAAAAAATACGGTGGTTTTATCCCGGGCATTCGTCCGGGTGAACCAACGGCTGAATATTTAGATCATGTCATGACTCGAATCACGCTTGCCGGTGCATTGTTCCTGGCATTTGTCGCTGTGCTGCCAACCTTTGTTGCTTCTGCTACTCATCTTGAGGGAGTCAACTTTGGTGGAACAGCCCTGCTGATTGTTGTGGGCGTTGGCCTTGACACCATGAAGCAGATTGAATCCATGGTTGTAATGCGCCATTACCAAGGTTTTATGAAATAGGGAGGATAAGTTAAATGCATATTCTTTTAATGGGACCTCCGGGTGCCGGTAAAGGCACTCAGGCTGCTAACCTGGTGAAAGAGTTCGGCATACCTCATATTTCCACTGGTGACATGTTCCGTGCCGCCATCAAGGAAGGTACTGAGCTTGGAAAGCAGGCGAAGGCATGTATTGATGCCGGGAACCTCGTTCCGGATGAAATTACCATCGGCATTGTCCGTGAGCGTCTTGCCAAGGACGACTGCAAGAAGGGCTTCATTCTGGATGGTTTCCCTCGTACTTTGGAGCAGGCCGATGCCCTGGCCAAGATTTTGTCCGATCTGGGGCTTAGCCTTAAGAGTGTAGTAAACATCACTGTTCCATCCTCCGATTTGGTGGAGCGGGCAGTAGGCCGTCGAATCTGCAAGGCTTGCGGCGCTACTTATCACATCAAGTTCAGCCCATCCAAGGTTGAAGGCAAGTGCGATGAGTGCGGTGGAGAGCTTTATCAGAGAGCTGACGATACAGAAGAGACTATGAAGAATCGTCTTTCCGTATATGAAGCTCAGACCAAGCCGTTGATCGATTATTACCAGAAAGCTGGTCTGTATCTGGAAATTGATGGCCGTCAGGCTATTGACAAGGTTCTTGATGATATCGTCAAGAAGCTCAGAGGATAAGAGTCATCGACAGGCAGATTTTGCCTGGAACACCGAATGATATAAGAATCGTTTGACACTAAGGAGCAAAACCGCTTATGTCTAAACAAGATGTAATAGAAGTTGAAGGTAAAGTCCTGGAAGCATTGCCAAACGCCATGTTCCAGGTGGAGTTGGAGAACGGTCATGTTGTCTTGGCACATGTTTCCGGTAAAATTCGTATGAATTTTATTCGTATTCTGCCAGGGGATAAGGTTACTATTGAGCTTACCCCTTATGATTTGACTCGGGGCCGTATCACCTATCGTTTTAAGTAATCTTTGCCTGGCAAAGATAGATGATGAAAGGGGCATAACGCAATGAAAGTTAAACCATCGGTTAAACCAATTTGTGAAAAATGCAAAGTTATTAAGCGTAAGGGTCATGTAATGGTTATTTGCGAGAACCCAAAACATAAACAGAGACAAGGATAATTAAGAAGGAGGTGCTTGATGTATGGCACGTATTGCCGGTGTAGATTTGCCACGCGATAAGAGAATTGAGATTGCATTGACCTATATCTATGGTATTGGTCTTACCACTGCTCAGAATCTGCTGAAGGAGACTGGTGTTAACCCAGATACCCGTACTGTAGATTTGACTGAGGACGAAGTTATCAAGCTTCGTGATGCTATCGATAAGAATGTAGTAGTAGAGGGTGACCTCCGTCGGGAGCAGTCCCTGAATATAAAGCGACTCGTTGAGATCGGCTGCTATCGTGGTCGTCGTCATCGTATGGGGCTTCCTGTCCGTGGACAGAACACTAAGAATAACGCACGTACCCGCAAGGGCCCTAAAAAGGCTGTTGCAGGTAAGAAGAAGTAAGGAGGGCTAAAGAGTGGCAGTTAAGAAATCTGTGCGTCCTAAGAGAAAGGACCGTAAAAATGTAGAATTTGGTGTTGCTCATATCAGCTCCACCTTTAATAACACTATTGTTACTTTAACCGATAAGAATGGTAACGCACTTTCCTGGGCAAGCGCTGGCGGACTTGGCTTCCGTGGCTCCAGAAAGAGCACTCCATTTGCAGCTCAGATGGCAGCAGAGGTTGCTGCAAAGGCAGCTATGGAGCATGGCTTGAAGCAGGTTGATGTATATGTAAAGGGTCCTGGTGCCGGCCGTGAGGCAGCTATCCGTTCCCTGCAGGCAACTGGTCTTGAGGTTAGCATGATTAAGGATGTTACCCCAATTCCTCACAATGGTTGCCGTCCACCAAAGCGTAGAAGAGTATAATGGGAGGTGCAAACTAAATGGCAATAGATAGAGTACCAGCACTGAAGAGATGCCGTTCCCTCGGTATCGAGCCAGGTGTTGTTGGTCTGAATAAGAGTTCCAAGCGTCAGCCTCGTCGTACCCGTGGTAAGGTAAGCGAGTATGGCACTCAGCTGAAGGAAAAGCAGAAGGCAAAGTTCATTTACGGTGTACTGGAGAAGCAGTTCCGTTCTTACTATAACAAGGCAAAGAAGATGCAGGGCATCACTGGTGAAAACCTCATCAGCCTTCTCGAGAGAAGAATTGATAATGTAGTTTTCCGTCTTGGTCTTGCTTCCACCCGTAAGCAGGCTCGTCAGATTGTTCGTCATGGTCATATCACCTTGAACGGCAAGCGTCTGGACATTCCATCTGCTCTGGTTGATGTAAACGATGTTGTAGCAGTTTCTGAAAAGGCTCGCTCCAACGCTTACTTCAAGGAGCTTTCTGAGTCCAACAGCGCTTTGAGCGTACCTGCATGGATCACTGTTGGTTCCGATAACTTTACCGGTACCATCACCAGATTCCCTGCAAGTGATGACTTCGATATTCCTGTAGACAGTCAGGCTATCGTCGAGTTGTACTCCAAATAATATCTGTGTATTCATTGTCGGATTTGTACATAAATGCATTGAATTATTGAGGAGGGCAATTCCAGATGATCGAAATCGATAAGCAAAAGATTGAGATTGAGATAGAGGAAATCAGTGAGGACAGCCGCTACGGCAAGTTCATCTGTGAACCGCTTGAGCGTGGCTATGGCATTACCCTGGGTAACAGCCTCCGCCGCATTCTCCTGTCCTCTTTACAAGGTGCAGCAATCACCGCTATCAGAATTGATGGTGTGTTGCACGAGTTCTCCACAGTTCCAGGTGTTCGTGATGATGTTTCCAACATCATCCTGCACCTTAAGGAACTCTGCCTCAAGATGCACGGTGATGGACCAAAGACCATCCGCATTGATGTTTCCGGAGAAAAGGAAGTGACAGCAGCTGATATTATTCACGATGCTGACATTGAGATTTTGAATCCGGATCTTCACATCGCAACCGTGAACGAGACAGGCTCACTGAATATAGAAATGACGGTAGAGCATGGCCTTGGCTATGTTCCGGCCGACAAGAACAAGAAGCCTGACCAGGTAATTGGTGAGATTCCTATCGATTCTATATTCTCTCCAGTCCGTCGCGTAAACTACAAGGTTGAGGATACCCGGGTGGGCGATGCTGTTGATTATGACAAGCTGACCTTTGAGGTTTGGACCGATGGTTCCATTCATCCGGAGGAAGCTGTCAGCAAGGCAGCAGGCATCCTGATTGCACGCTTGAAGCTGTTCAGTAATCTGATTATTGAGGCTAAGCCATCAGCCAATGAGTCTGCTGATGCTACCCCAGAGAGCGTGAATATGGCAGAGTCACCTATTCTTGATAAAAAGGTTGAGGAGCTTGAACTGACGGTTCGTTCTTATCATTGCCTGATGAGAGCTGAGATCAGAACAGTTCGCGATTTGATCAACAAGACCGAAGCTGAGATAATGAAGGTTCGTAACCTTGGCAACAAGTCTTTGGTAGAAATCAAGAATAAACTTCAGGAACTGGGCTTGTCATTGAAGAACAATGATGGGTCTGTAGACTAAGATTGACATTTCGAGATTAAGATATAGGAAAGAGGGAAATAAATGGCTTACAGAAAATTAGGTCGTAACTCCAGTGCTCGTAAGGCACTGTTCAAGAGCATTCTGACTTCCTTCTTCAAGCATGAGCGCATTGAGACTACCGAAGCCAAGGCTAAGGAAATCAGCGGCCTTGCTGATCAGCTGATCACTCTCGCCAAGCGTGGCGATTTGGCTGCTCGCCGTCAGGCTATTGCTCAGCTTGCTGATGAAGATGTTGTTAGAAAGTTGTTCGGCGAAATCGCTGAGCAGTGCAAGGACCGTCAGGGCGGTTATACCCGTATCATGAAGCTTGGACCTCGTCGTGGTGACGCAGCTCCAATGGTTATCCTTGAATTGGTAAAATAATATCAGTTAAAGAAGCTGTGACAAGTGCTGATGCACTTTGCCACAGCTTTTTTTATGTTGATAGAAATAACTAATATAATCCTAGGCAGATACATTTACATATGATAAACTGAATATAAGCTGAATTTATTTACATACAATCCGTAAGGAGAGAGGGCAAATGGCAACTTTATTGAATGAACTCAGAGCAATGGGATGCGATATAGATGAGGCGTTGGAGCGCTTTTTAGATAATGAGCAATTTTATGTGGAGTGTCTGGAAAAGTTCCTGGATGATGGGGTATTTTCCAATCTGGAGACATCCCTGAGCAGCAGCAATATTGAGGAAAGCTTTCAGAATGCCCATAACCTGAAGGGCGTATGCGCCAACTTGGGCTTGACGCCAATGTACACCATTATCTATGATATGGTGGAGGACTTGCGGGTAGGTAAAATGCCGGAAAATGCCATAGAACGCTTTCATCAGATCCAAAAATTACGGGATGACATAAAACAACTGCTTTAAATAAAGAAAAGTATTGACAGAAGATAGCAATTCGTGTATTATATCATATGTTGACGCGTGGAGCTGATACTTGTTCGGGGCATGGCTCAGTTTGGTAGAGCACCTGGCTTGGGACCAGGGGGTCGCAGGTTCGAATCCTGCTGCTCCGACCATTTTTATTTGCGACAGTAGCTCAGTTGGATAGAGCAACGGCCTTCTAAGCCGTGGGTCGGGGGTTCGAATCCCTCCTGTCGCACCATTTGAGAATTACCTCAAAGCCTTGTGTATCAAGGCTTTGGGGATTTTTTATTTTCTGAATAAATCTGAGCATTTGTTCACTTTGACGATTTGTACCCCAATCTGTACCCCAATAGCAAAATAAACTATGTAATTTATTACATTATTTGGATCAGTTAGAAAAGGAAATTATTGGAATAAAAATACAGAAATAGGGTCATAATTAGTTCTTTCCATGTAGAGCCTAAAATAAAGAGACTATACACCTAAATCATTCTCTCATATACTAAGAGTATAGCCGTTATGTTAAAATATATATTGTAATTATTATTGCCATAGAGCAGTATATATTGGAGAAGTGATAGTTGTGAAAATAATGGATTTTTATGGTATACCTATTAGCGGAAATGGATGTAATCTTCTCGATATTGATCAAGACAGTTATACTATGCTACAAAATTTTTTATCAAAACATGGGGCCGGTTATGATTTAATAACTGCCGCAAAAAATGGTGATGATGAGGCAAATATCCTCTTGGAGAAGCTATGGCATAATAAGTGTTATCTTTATTGGAATTATAAAAATAAGTGTAGTAATCCGTCGTTTCTACATGATTTTATAAATTTTCAAAAAAAACACTTTAATGACCAAAGTGAACGATTAAATTATTACTCTCAAAAAGAAAAGGTTAAAAACATTGGGGATACAAAGTATTTTAAAGAACTAAGCGATCTGGTGGGGTTATCTTTAATTGCTACTGAAAGAGAATATATTTTAAGTGAACGATACGTTGATAAATTATGTGATTTTATTAATTCCGGAGTAGAAGAAAAATATAAGAAGTACAATAAGACCAACATCAGAAAGCTTTTTCAATTGACTAAGGATATAGCTAACGATGGCATATATATTTATTCACCGGAATTTCAAAAATTACGGAATATAAATATTGTGCTTCCAGTGGAAGGACTTGTCAGTGGAATTTATCTATTCGAAGTATATCACCAAGCCAAAGCATTAAAAAATATAGTTTTTGAATCACCCTATAAAGGTTTGGGAGACGTAAGGGCAGAGTCGGTCAAAAACATGTCATCTACATCTTCATCAATGAGAGCTAAACTGGAGAGGGATAATGTTGTAAGTTTAACATTTGATGATAGAAAAAAAATAAGTAAAGGTAAGAAAGTCAGTATGTCAATAAATATTCTTCAGGATTTACGTGACTACACAAATTATCGTTATAAAGATGAAGAGACTAGGAAAATAACAGATATACAGGAGGTAATTAAAAAACTTCCTATAGAGTTATCATCATATGAATCGCCTATTGATGACAATGTTTTTAAAAGATGTGTTTTTTTTAGGTCGGAAATAATAAGGCATCTTGGCTTTAGTAATACTGTTATTAGTGGGGTGTTTAAAGAATCTAGTGCCGTAATATTTGAATATATGGATGAAGTAGATTCAGCTTTTAGGTACACTCTAAAATTAGTTTTAGATTTAAACATGAAGCATGATTCTGTTATCCGTCGCATAAAAAGATTTAAAACGAGTGTTGGAGCCGATTTGCCTCAAATTAAAACTGGTAGTTTTAAGCGGCTTAAAAAAGACGAGAAAATAGAAGATATATTTTTTAGGTTAAGAAGGTGGATTGATTCCCAATATACAGTAAAAATACTGAATGTTAGTCGTGAACAAAGTGACCACGTTAGACAGATAAAATTTCCGGAACCAACGGATAAACAGAAAAAGATGTTCAAAGAGGCCTTGAGAGATTACAGATGGCTTTGGGAGTTTGATAATTCTTGGCTGGATGAATATCTTGGTATTGATGATGATGAGCGTATCAAGCTGGATGGCAAGGTCAACAGGTTTATGAAGAAAATAAACAATGAAGCATTAGTCGGTAAAGTATGTGAACCAGATAATATTCAAAAAATACTAATATATCAACTATGTGCTTCGGAGGATTCATTGTATTTTAGCTCAGATCGTAGGTATTATATAAGCGGACGAAAAAAGGAATGTACCTTAAAAATGATTTTAGATCCAAAGGCTAAGCAGGATGCTAAGGTTAGTATCTGGTTAAATGCATTAATGAGGAAACAATTCTATGTGAACCTGGGCTATGAAGAGGTATTTGATATAATGGAAGACTGCCATAATCTAATTGCAAAGTCTTATAAAAGGATGCTTGAAACGGGTTACTTTTGTACCGAGCTGTTTGAAAAATATAATAAAGACTTGAGGGAATTTATGAATATCATCCCTCTGTATGGAGTATAGAACATGTAGTATCCCCTTGGTCTAATTGGCCAAGGGGATATCTTTATTTAGTAACTGCTTGAACATACTCATTGATACTAGATTGTGGAATTTTCCAAATGCGCTTGATTCTAAAGGCTTTTATCTGACCAGTGCGTAACAAATTGTAGGCAGCGTTTCTGCCTATCGTTAGCTGTTCGCAAAGTTCTTCTAAGGACAAGATCCGTACAGGCTCGTTATTCATGCGTTATCAACCCCTTTTCTTATTTTCTTATATTTATGTTATTTAATAAATCAATAAGAAAAACAAGGTTCATAAATACTCTATAAATGTTTCAAAACCTCCATTAACTATTTTTGACGCATAACGGCGTCTATTGACTCTACTGGGATTTTCCAGCTTCTACCAATTTTACTGGCCTTTATTGTTCCGCTATCTAGAAGTTTATAGACAGTATTTGATGATACACTAAGTGCGGAAGCTGCCTCAGCCACTGTAAGAACAGATTTGTTGATAGGCATTACACCCATTATTTCCATGGGAATCCCTCCTTTTTATTTTCTTACTTTATTGTTAATAGAATTTATCTAGATTTTATAAAAGTCCGTAAACATTATTTGATATTTTTGCAGCATGAACAATATTACATACTGCCTATACAAAACCTGAAAAAGCTATTTTTTTTAAAAATATACTATATATAAGGAATATATCCCACAGCTATCTGTACCGAAGCTGCTATAAATAAATCATAAACCCATTTTTTCAAAGGAGGTGGATTCTTATGAGTATGGAATATTGGGGAATAAATACATATGGTATATGGGAAAACTCCTTGAAATTCAAGGATGGTATTGATGTTGACCAATTTTGGAATGGGGAACTTGAAATTTATGTAAAAATCTCCAATGGCAAGGAAGTGCTGATTGAAAGGGTGTTTGTTCTTGATGAGGAGTGGATCTGTGGATACTCACCGCAATATCCATGGGAATTATGCCCAGAGCTTACACCGTCTAGTGAAGATGAGGTAAAGGAAGCCTTGTGGTTGCATTATGAACCAATCGTGAATATGGCCAAGGAAGAATTTTATAAGGCCGTAACTGGCATCAGTACAGCAAATTGGGGGTGATTATCATGCAAAAGGAAATCAAGGTCAGCTTTTACGCTGATGTGGATGAAAAGAGGTTTGATGATGTTTTTAAGGCAATCAGTAAATACGGTGCAGAGATTATTACCAACGAGTTGTCTGAACTTAGTAATGTGGGATGTTTTGATGTAGAGGTAATGAGGGAAAAAGGAGGTAAATTAGAATGAAAAACGGAAGAACATTGGAAGCATTAGGTGAGGAATTGCAAAGGCAAAGAACTGCAAGACAGGATTTTCTGGCTGACACCAGTCTTATGGATTTTAAGGCTGAGGATAACGGCAGAAGCTTTATTACTCTTAATATGAAGGGCAATACTCAGAACTTCGCTGTTAATGAGCTGGCTCATCAGCAGATTGCCCAGCGCCTTCAGATTCCTTACCGTTACTATCAGAAAATGATGGTGGAGCAGCCGGATTTACTTTCAGAAAACGTAAATACCTGGTTCCATTATGCTCCAGAGCGTAGAATGCTCAGAACTTTGGATGGAGAAGCAAGAGCATTTCTCTCTGACCGCTATCGTCGCCTCGATAATCTGGAGCTCTGTGAGGCTGTACTGCCTATCATAAGAGATATGACAGGAGCATCTATTACCAGCTGTGAGGTTACACCAACACATATGTATCTGAAGGTAGTAAACAAAAAACTTAAAGCTGAGGTGGCAGTCGGTGATGCAGTACAGGCAGGTTTTGTTATCAGTAACTCCGAAGTAGGTCTTGGTTCTGTGAAAGTGGAGCCTTTAATTTATCGTCTGGTATGCAGGAATGGGCTTATTCTTAAAGATTACACTCAGAAGAAATATCATGTGGGTCGACAGGCAGAGGGAGACGGTGCTTACGAGCTGTATTCAGATGAAACACTGAGAGCTGACGACAAAGCTTTCTTTATGAAGGTTCAGGATACAGTTAAGGTGGCAGCTGATGAAACTAAGTTTTCTATGGCTGTAGACAAGCTGAGAGAATCCACGGATATCCCATTAGGGAAAGATCCCATCAAGGAAGTAGAGTTGCTTGCAGATAAGTACCAGCTTAGCCCTCTAATGAGCGTGGAGATGTCCTTCGTCAGCTGTTTATGGGAAAGGACAACAGCAGATATGGACTTATCAACGCAGTAACAGCGGCTTCTCAGCTAGCATCCAGCTATGAACGTGCTACATATATGGAACGCATCGGTGGGGAGATTTTGGCTGAACCAGTACCCAAGACACGAGGGGTTATTAACCTCACTCCTGTAAAGACTCTGGACGCCATAACAGCATAATTAAATAATAATGGGACAGGCAATATGCCTGTCCCTATTTGTTTTGGAGGTTTATATGGAAAGTGAAATCAGAAATCTAACAGACAATGAGCTTTTAATGCTCGTTAATCCGTCATTGTCGGTGATGATGGGGGAATACAGTGTTCCTGAACTGTTTAATGTGGCTGAGGAAGAAGCATTGGCCATCAAGGGCGTTGGGGAAGCCAGGGTAAAGGTGTTGTTAGCACTGAAAGAAATTGCCAATCGCATAATTCATCGGTCTAAAAACAGTATCAAATCAATACATTCTCCAAGAGAGGCCATGGAGTATTTCCAGTTCCTTGCCAGCAAGCCAACGGAAGAAGTATGGGTAATGTTGCTGGACAGTAAAAATCACATAATTGGCAGTACTATGGTTTCAAAAGGGAATATCTATGCCAGTGCTTTGGGCATGAGGGAAATCTTTGCTCCGGCAGTAAAGAGAATGGCTGCAGCAATAGTGGTAGCCCATAATCATCCATCTGGTATTTCAACACCTAGTCAGGAAGATATAAAAATTACAAAGGATTTAGTGGCAAGTTCAGAAATATTGGGTATTCAGGTACTTGATCACATTATTATTGCCAAAGAAGGTGCTGTGAGCCTCAGAGAGGCCTATGGTGAGATTTTTAATACAAGCAAAGACATTTTCTAGGGGGAGCAGTTATGACATCTTATTCGAGTTGTGTGGCCTTTACCGACATGAAATGTTTGCTCCGCATCAATGAATGTATTTATCTTACTTTAAGTGATGGCGGCAATGATTTTGAGGTAACACTCAATCCTAACCAAGCAATGCTTCTTGGTAAGTCGCTGATTACTGCTTCTGCTAAAGTATCTGTCAGTGATTTGGAGCGTGCAGGATCATTATATGGTGGGATTGAATTTGAGTATGAGGAAGTAAGGAAGGAGGCTGACAGCAATGCGCCAGACCACAGAGATAATTTTGGATATATTGGAGATAATACTGAAGAACAGAAGGTAAAAATAGCATAGGAAGGAGGGCATTACTATGCCAGCGACAAAGTTCTCCTGCCCGGATGGGCAGGAGATTCCTATTTCGGGATGTTTGGAAGATGGGTGTAGGTGCGGTACAAGATGTATGTTCCTGCCTACACTAAGGGCAGTGGCTCAAAGTTCTGACAGAAAGCTCGACGAACCAAGTGTTACGGAACTGCTTACGGGGACAAGAGAAGTGTTCCTCAAAAAGACCAAGGATTATGCCATCAACCCGGAGGATGCTTTGTATGCCCTTCAGGGGCAGGGAATACATGGTATTCATGAGAAACACATTGATGGTGACATTCTGGCTGAGGTAAGACTAAAGGACGGTACTACATCAGGGAAATTTGATCTCTATGGACAGCTTCTTGATGAAGATACAGGAACTTTGGGAGATTTGAAGGTAACTTCCAGCTACAAGCTGATGCGGGCCTTGGGCTACTACAAGAAGTCTGTTCCTACTGGTGAGTTTTATAAGACTGGCGCCAAGAAAGGTCAGCCAAAGTACCGTCAGGAGCTGTTTACCGATGGTGTCAGATATGTTATGGACTGGGCCTTGCAGCTGAATTACTATCGTATATTACTGGAACAGCAGGGCTTTGAGGTCAAAAGGATGTTCATTCAGGCAATATGCCGGGATGGTAGCCTAAGAATAGCGGCTGAGCGGGGAATTGACCGGAATGTTTATATAATCCCTATAAACAAGATATCTGATCAATGGCTTATCCGCTATTTTAAGCATAAGGCCAAGGCTCTCAAGGAAGCTATAGCTACAGGTGAAATTCCAAAGCTATGCTCAGTCAGGGAACGGTGGCATGATAAGAAATGCCAGTCCTACTGTGATGTAGCCGACTACTGTGACCACGGACAGGCTATAAAGCAGGCTATGATAAAGAAAGCTGGATAATTTGAAGGGGCACTGGCAGAAAAGGCAGTGCCCTTGATATTAGGAGGTGTTAATGTGGCGAACTATGTGAGAAGTGTACTGGTTATGTTGGGAGCAAAAGAAGATGTGGCAAAGGTTATGAACTATATCGTTGGTGATAATGGCCTTATGGACATGGATAATATAATCCCATTGCCAAAGGAAACGGATGTTGACATTCATCATTGGAAAATCACCAATTGGGGCTCTACTGATGCGTTGGACTGCATCAGAAACAAGGATAATACCATCAGCTTTTCGACTTCGTGGACAGCACCGTTGAAGGTGATTGAGGCTCTGGTCAAAAAGTTCCCGAAGGTTGGTTTCAGGTATTATTGGGCTACTGATGATCGGGGAGCAGATTCTGGTCTGCAGCTTTGGGAGGATGGCGAACTGATTGAGGAAGTAAGGCCATATAGCCTGGTTTATCGCTATTGTTGGAACTCTTTGCCTTTGGTTGCGTGATTGTTATGAGAGGAGTGAAATTACAATGGAAACTACAACGGACAGACCAATCAAGAAAATTACGGCTAAGTTGGTTAAAGTCATGGAAGAAGTCTCGCATGTACAGAAGAATGGCACTAATGAATTTCATAAGTACCAATATGCGACAGCAGCAGATGTACTTGAGAAGGTTAATGAGGCACTGGTCAAGAATAAGATTTGCTCGATTGCCAAGGCAGATCTCATCTCGCTGGAGCATGTAGCTAATGCCAAGGGGAATCAGGAGCATCTGGCGACGGTACAAATGAATATCAGACTTATAGATTCTGAGTCTGGGGAATTTGTGGACATAGCTGGCCTTGGCAATGGTCAGGACAGCGGGGATAAAGCTGTGATGAAGGCAGAAACAGCCAGTATCAAGTACGCTTATATGATGGCCTTCAATATATCTACTGGCGATGATCCGGAGGCTGACATCCGCACAGACCAGTTTGTATCAGAAGTACCCAAACCAAGGGCTGTCAGCAGAGGAACAGGAGCTGCCTACAGCCTTGGGGCCGTTTGCACTGACTGTGGCACCAAAATTTCTGATAAAGTACAGAAATTCAGTCAGGAACGCTTTGGTACCGGCCTCTGCATGAATTGTCAGAAAAACCATCAGGCAGTATAAGGATAAAGAGGTTAGCACTGGGACAGGTTTACCCTGCCCCAGTGTTATTTTTAATTCCCTGTATAAATCACTTGCTGTTATGGTAGAATTCATTATAACCAATGCTTTGTATGTGTTTAAGGAGAAGGTATGGATACTCAAAAGAACATGCTAACCAGAGCAGAAATCAATGAATATATAGCCAAGCATTACCGTCCTGATGATGAGGAAAATAAAGGCTTTTTAAGTGTATTTAAAGAGCCAAGAACCTATATTCCTGGGTACAGAACGGCGTATACAGCCCCGTCAGGGGATATGCTGAAACGGCTGCTTGACGGAATCCGTAGCCAATTGGAACTGACCTTCTCGGAAAAATTGTTGGAGCTTATCAGCAAGTCAGGTCAGAAACCTTCGGCCATCTATAAGAAGGCTGATATTACCAAGGACCATTTTGCCAAGATAAAAGGAAATAAAAACTATCGACCGTCCAAGGATACAGCGGTAGCATTTGCTATAGCTCTGCATCTTAATCTAAACGAAACGGAAGATCTAATTGGTCGTGCTGGCTATACACTCTCTAACAGCATCAAAAAGGATGTTATTGTTAGATGCTATATTGATGCCAAGGTATTTAATATTGAGGCTATCAATATCACATTGGATGAATATGGCTATGCACCGCTTACCGGCAAGCAATATTCGTAAATCTGTAAGGTTGACTGGTAGGCAACCTATTAAGTGTTTTCTTCCTGTATGATATGTTCAGAAGTTTTGTTATGGCAGATATTATCTGGAGGGAGCAGTATGGATATTGAGTTGAAAAAAAGATTGGAAGAACTCGAAAAAAAGGGTCCACCGTATACTTTAGAAGATATAGAGCTTATGGGACTGGCCATTATGGAAAATCATCCTGAGTTAAATAATAGGAAATCTGATGAAGAAGTAAAAGAAGACCCTAGAAAACTTGTAAATTATAAAACTTGGAAACCACCTCAGGAATTACTGGATGAGTATAAAGAAGAGCTGGAGGCACTTCATAAATGGGCAAGACAGAGCAGAGGTGAAGAATAATATAGACTGAATTAGGAGGGATTGGCATGAAGGCACCGGATTTCAGTAATATTGAAGTAGAAGAGTATGTAGATAAATATTCTGAGGAAGGGCTTTGGAGTAAGATAAGGAACAATGTGACGGCCATAGGCATTGGGCTGATATATAAAGCATTACAGTTGTATTATGTGGCTCAATCGCCAAACTGTCCTACACGGGTTAAGATGGGGATTTACGGAGCATTAGGGTATCTGATTTCTCCTATCGATTTTATTCCTGATTTGACGCCTCTGGCAGGCTATACAGATGACGCCGCAGCTATTGGTGTTGCTTTGCTACTAGCACAGATGTATATAAACGATGATATTAAGAACCAGGCCCGTAACAAAATTCGTGATATTTTTGGTATCAAGGCTTTGGAAAAGTTGAAGGAAGATTAAAACTTAATATTTCACCAAAAAGGGTTAAGGTTGCCTATCAGGCAACCTTTTTTAATGCCTTTTATTTTATATTTAACTTACCCTAAATCAATATTTTGAACCAAAGGAGGAATTTATTATGAGCTGGGTAAAGAATGGTTTATTGTTGGGAGCCGGTGGTGTTATTGGCTTGGTAATAGCCGCATGGCTGGAATCAGAAGGGAAATTAGACGATGACCTTTTCAGGGTACAAAGGGAATCCAGACGGGAGCCATCAACTGAAGAAAGCATTGAGTCCCTGATAGAAAAAATCCGTGAGGAAGCCAAATGGGCCATGGCTGAGTGTACAACTGACGAGCAGCGGGAGAAGGTTTACGAAGAAGTAAAATCCTCTATCCAGAAGCTACAGGTCGCTCTTGAGCGTAGCGGGGATAAAATCATCACTGACCTCAAGGCACAAACTTCAGAAGATGAGGATGATGAATTGGGAGCCACTGATCCGTTGATAAAGTACAGAAGCACTCTGGAAAAACTCCTCAAAGATTTGGAAAATTCCAAAACGGCAGGAGAGAGCGAAAATATTATCAGAATGGAATTGCCTGACGGTACAACTCGAACAGCTGTAAAACCATCATAAGGAGCTGAGAATTATGGTTAAATTTGATATCAGGGACTTAATCTGTGACGGATATGGGTTTACGGCCGAACAATCCGGTATGAACAGGTTAAAGGAAAAGTATGTCCAGAAAATCAATGATAAGTTCAAATTTGGGAAAGTTCATAATCAGCAGAAGGATGAGAAAGATGAAAGAGAAATTCATAAAGAGCCTTAATCAGCTGATCTATGATATTGACCCATATAATTACAATGATAACTATGGGTCTTTGGAAGAAGGCTTGGCAGCACTAAAGGAAATCCTTTATGATGTCAGATCCATGGAAGCCGTATTATCGTCAATTACAGATGCTATGGAAAATTCCAATATTGAATTTTCCAAGCATGATTGGCTTATTGTGAGCAATCTCAAGAGGCACATATCATTAATAAAATCAAAATACTAAGTGATTAGGGAGCTGTCATTTTGGCAGCTCTTTTTATGGTTTCAATAAATAGAAAAAAATGCTAAAATGATTTGACTGAAATAGAAAATAATGCTAATATCTAGTTAAAGGGGTGGATTACAATGGATTTAGGTTTGCAGCTAAAAAAATATCGTGAACAGGCTGGATACACTCAGGCTAAAGAGTTTGCCGAAAAACTGGGTATACCTTACACACGCTATGTGGCTTATGAAAATAAAGGTGTTGAGCCTAAACTTGAAGTTTTGTGCAACATTGCTGGTGCACTGGGAGTATCGCTAGACGAATTGTTAGGTGTAAATCGCTTTCAGCGTTGTAAAAGAAAAGTAGAATCAACTCAAACAATGACAGTGCTGGAACAGACGGATGGAAAAATTGTAGTAAAATTTTCTTATGATGAAAAGTTGGTCAATTATTTGCTAAATAAAGCAAAAAAAGTAAATTTAACCAAAGATAGTTTTCCGTTGCTGACAAAGGAGGATAAAATATATGCGAATAAAGAAGACTTTTGCCAGCAAGTTGAAGAAGCGGATGCAAATTTTTTTAGCAAGGAAGAAAATCTTGAAGCATGGGAAGAGTGCTTGGATGATGAATATAAAGTTTATGTTATTGAAAAAGATTTTAATAAGGTTAGCTGCATTCCACTAAAATGGTGGCAAATAAAAGCAATTTCAGCCTGTATGGCTGAAGAATTGATGGATGATAGTCCTGAAAGTAGAACTCCGGAAGCCATAGCCACAAAACAAAAAAATATTGATGAATTTTTTAGCAATCGCCAGTCACGCACTTATACAAAAAAAACAAGGAGATTTCCAAAAGGTTATAGGGCGTTTCTGGATTAGCATAAATAACTATTAATTTGAAAGGAGGTAAAATAAAACGCACCAAAAAACTGTTACCAGCAGTTAATTGATGCGTTCTATTGCGGAATATGCCGAAGCATATCCTATGTGTTCATATATGATGGCATATTTTCGCTTTATTGTCAATCTATACAGTTTTATTGTAAATATGACCGCGATATGCGGAGAAAGAAGGCGATTTTATGCTTAAAACTGGTATTAGAAAATATGATATTTTCAAACTCTACTATTTTCATAATGCAACATTAGTTGGCAAATATAAATTGCCACAATTAAAGGCGACTCAGGCTATTCCTGAAAATGTTATATCATTTAATGAGCGGAATAGCATAAAAAAACCGGAAAAACACTGGGTGGATTTTTTCATTGATGACGTACTTTTTGAAAATTTTTGGAATCATCCTGAGGTCAGTTTTTCAAACCTAAGACGCTTCAAAGGAATAATCACTACTGACTACTCAATGAAGCCTGAAATGTTGCCAGGACAACTTATTTGGAATTGCACCCGCAATAGAGTGATGGCCTATTATCTCCAAAAACAGAAATTTAATGCTATACCTGTGGCTACTTGGTGTTTTGAAAGTGATTTCGAATGGTGCTTTGATGGTTTGCCAGAACATAGTACTATAGCTATATCCACGAATGGCTGTAAATCAGAGCCATATAGCCTAAAAATATTTATGTTGGGTGTCGAGGAATTATATAAACAAAAATCACCAACTCATTTAATTGTTTGTGGTAGACCAATTCCAGAGCTTGAATCATATCCAAATGTTATTTATTATCCTAGTTATAAAGGAACGTGGTGCATGATGGGGAGCAGAGGATCAATGTTGGAAAGTGGGGGGTTCAGCACTCCTGCCAGATGGCAAACTGTTGGTTATGAAGGTGGCATAAAGGTTTTAGCTCCTAAAGACCCTAAAGCAAGCCTTAGTTTACCTGAACGGTCAAATACTCCAGGCACAGCTTATGTGTTGTATAATAAAAATGGTGTATTTAAACAATTTATAATTTTTGGACAAGATAGGACGCCCCTCTATCAGATTGATTATGGTGTTCATCGGGGGAAAATATCATTACATGTTCATTTTTTCTCAAAAGGTAAAAACAGGAAAACACCTAGGAAGCTGAAATCACATCACTACCTTTATAGGAAGCATAAGGATTTGTTCAAGGGGGTAAATGTATGAATGGAACAACATTAGATGAATTATATGAGTATCTTACTTATAGGCGAGATGCGGAATTTTCATACAATAAAAACCTCTATATTATTCAGCCGGAATTCAGTGATCATAAGAACTGGCTTGTTATATGGGATATTTCCGACAAACCTAAATGTATTTGCCGACATGAAATATCAAAAGATGGTGATATTCCTAAAGAGGCGATAGATAAGGTACTTTCCGAAAAATGTTTTGATGGAAAATCTTTTTTGGAAATTGAAAAAGAGATTGATGTAACTATTGTATATTAGACGTCAAAACAACAAAAGATATAGTAATTTCATGTAAAAATCATACAGTAGCCGTTCTATAACCCCTTCCGGTGATGGTACCGGATGGGGTTATTTTTGTAAAAACAGGAAAAATGCAGGAAATACGCTTATTAGCAAGAATAATAATATTTGGGGCTAAAGACAATATGACTACAAGTAACGACAGATAAAAGGGGAATTTATAAATATGGAATCCAGTAATGAGAAAATACAGGAAGTGGGGAAGAATATTCAGGAGAAAGCAGCTCTCGTATGGTCTGTAGCTGATGATTTAGTGGGAGCCTTTAAACCACATGAATACGGTCTTGTGGTGCTTCCTATGGCAGTAATCAAGCGTTTCCATGACTGTTTGTTGCCAACCCACGATAAGGTGCTTAAAACCTATGCCGATGTGGAGAAGCTGGCTGTAAAGGACGGTTTTTTAAAGAGTGCATCCGGCTATCAATTCTATAATACCAGCAAGTTTACCTTTGATCTGCTGGTGGCTGACCCAGATAATATCGAGGAAAACTTTGAGGACTATCTTAACGGATTTTCCGACAATGTTCAGGACATACTGGCCCGCATGGAATTTTCATCCCAGGTCAAAAGGATGGTGGAAGGCGGGCTTCTTTATCGTGTGATTTCAGATTTTAACTCAGATAAGGGGGATTTTTCCCCAGAAAAGATAGCTGCCGTTGATATGGGTTATATTTTTGAAAACCTCGTACAGCGTTTCTCAGAGTCCTACAACGAGGAAGCTGGAGCCCATTTCACCAGCCGTGATGTTATCTATCTCATGTGTGATTTGTTGGTGGCAGGGGATAATAATGCCTTTGGGGATGAAGGCATTTCCAAGACTGTCTATGATATGACAATGGGTACAAGTCAGATGCTTACCTGTATGGAAGAAAGACTTAAGGCCCTTGATGCCGATGCAGATATTGATGTGTTTGGACAGGAATTCAATCCATTTACCTTTGGTATTGCCAAGGCTGATATGCTGATTCGTGGCGGTGACCCAAACAATATGCAGTTTGGTGATACCCTTTCTGACGATAAGTTTACTGGCTATCAGTTTGATTATGTAATTTCCAACCCACCTTTTGGTATTCCTTGGAAGCGTGAGGAGAAAGAGGTTACAGCTGAGCATAAGAAGGGGATGGCGGGCCGTTTTGCGCCGGGACTCCCTGCCAAATCTGATGGTCAGATGCTGTTTATGCTCAATGGCTTGGCAAAGCTGAAAAAGACAGGTCGTTTGGCTATTATCCAGAATGGTTCTTCCCTATTTACTGGTGATGCTGGTTCAGGCCAGTCCGAGATTCGCCGTTTCCTTATTGAAAATGACTGGCTGGATGCTATTGTGCAGTTGCCGAATGATACCTTTTATAATACCGGTATCGCTACTTATGTATGGATTATCACTAAGGATAAGCCAGAGGAACGCACTGGCAAGGTTCAGCTGATAGATGCCAGCAGCTGTTATAGCAGTAGGAGAAAGAGTATTGGTAACAAGCGGGTGGATATTACTACTGCCTGCCGTGATTTGATTGTAAAAATCTATGGTGATTATACAGATGGCACCTTCAAGGATGTGGACGAAAACGGCAATGAAATCATTGTAAAGAGCAAGGTACTGGACTCTGTTACCTTGGGCTACAACAAAATTACTGTGGAATCCCCGGAGCTGGATGAGGAAGGCAACAAGGTGATCAAAAATAAAAAGCCAGTGGCCGATGCCAAGAAGCGTGATACGGAAAATGTGCCGTTGGATGAGGATATTGATGCTTACTTCAAGCGTGAGGTACTGCCTTATAATCCTGATGCTTGGGTTGACAAGAAAAAGACCAAGGTGGGCTATGAGATTCCATTTACCCGCACTTTCTATGAATATAAGCAGATAGAGCCAGCTGATGAAATAGCCAAGCGTATTGAAGCTCACGAAAAGAGCCTGATGGCCAAGCTCCATGAACTGTTCGGGGAGGAAGCATAATGAAGGCTATAATGCGTGATAAGGCAGAATTAAAGGATAGTGGTATTGAATGGATAGGATTATATCCTGTGTCTTGGGATATGTATCCAGCTAATGGTGTATTTAGTGAGATAAGGAATAAGAATACATCTTTAGAGTACACAAATCAGTTTTCATTCCGTTATGGTGAAATAGTGGATAAACATGTCCAAGGAGAACTGGATGATAAATTGAAAGATACTATCAGTGCCTACAATATTGTTCAGCCAGATACTATTATGATTAATGGTTTGAATTTAAATTATGACTTTATCTCACAACGAGTAGCGATTGTTAGGGAGCCTGGTATTATAACATCAGCGTATTTGGCATTGTACCCAAACAAAGAACGAATTAATCCTAGATTTGCTGTTTATCTATTCAAAGCCTATGATTATCAACAAGTTTTTCATGGGATGGGTTCAGGAATACGAAAAACTTTAAGTTTCCAAAATTTTAAAAATATATTTATCGTTGCACCTCAATTAGGTCAGCAAGAAGCTATTGCCAATTATCTCGATGACAACTGTTCCAAGATAGATGCTATCATTGCTGAAGCTAAAGCCAGTATTGAGGAATACAAGGACCTGAAACAGGCTGTTATCACCCAAGCTGTTACATTAGGTAAAAAAAAGAACCGGCCACTCAAGGATACAAATATCTTATGGATAGGTAAAACCCCCTTTGAATGGCAGGTAGCAGAGTTGAAGTTCTTTGCTTCCATCAAGTCAGGGATAACTTTGGGGCAAAAATATCCGGCAGGAGCTAAGTTAGTAGAAATGCCCTATCTTAGAGTAGCCAATGTACAAGGTGAATATGTTGACTTGTCAGATGTGAAAACCATACAGGTACTTCCAGAAGAAGTTGACAAATATCGTTTAGAAGCAGGCGTTGTCCTTATGACAGAAGGTGGAGACAGGGACAAACTGGGGCGTGGATGTGTTTGGCACGGAGAGATTACCCCGTGCCTCCATCAGAATCATATTTTCGCATTGACTACCAAATCTGATAAGCTGCTGCCGGAATATTTCAGCCATGTTACCACCTCCGAAGTGGCACGGTGTTATTTTGACTATACGGCGAAGAAAACCACTAACCTTGCCAATACCAATTCCAGCACCATAATGAACTTCCGTTTGCCTATTCCTCCGCTTGAAGAACAGAGGGAAATAGTACAGTATCTTGATAAGCGTATCAAGACGCTTAATGATATGATTTCCGAAAAACAATCCCTTATCGAAGACCTTGAATCTTACAAGAAATCCCTTATCTACGAAGTAGTTACCGGTAAGCGAAAGGTGGTGGAGTAAGTGGCAGAAGATGAAAAACAATTTGAAGCAAATATTGAAGCCTTTCTGATTTCCCCGGAGGGGGGCTATACCAAGGCTGATGATACTGGCTATCGTAATTCTATTGATATGGCATTGGATATTGAAACCTTGGTATCCTTTGTAAAGGCTACCCAGCCTATTATGTGGCAGCGCTTCGAGCGTCAGTGCAATTTTGATGTTAATCAGAAATTTTACAAGTGCTTTGAGGATGCGGTTCTTGAAGATGGGCTGATTAATGTATTGCGTCATGGCTTCAAGCACCGTGGCATGGATTTTAAGGTCTGCTACTTTAAGCCAGAATCCACCCTTAATGAAACTGCTGTAAAGCATTATCAGCAGAATATCTGCCAGTGCATCCGTCAGTGGCATTACTCTGCCCAGAATAAGAACAGCGTTGATATGATGCTGGCATTAAATGGTATTCCAGTCATTGCCATAGAGCTGAAGAACCAGCTGACTGGCCAGAGTATAGATAATGGCAAGACCCAGTGGATGTATGACCGTGATTACCATGAGCCTGCCTTTAGGCTCAACCACCGCATACTGGCTTTCTTTGCAGTTGATCTTTATGAGGCTGCCATGGCTACCAAGCTGGATGGCGCTAATACTTTCTTTCTGCCATTTAATCAGGGAAGCAATGGTGCCGGAAATGACGGTGGCGCAGGTAATCCTCAGACTGATAACAACGACTATGTTACCGCCTATGTATGGAAGAATGTGCTGCAGAAAGACAGTATGATGGACATTCTGCAGAAATTCATCAGCTATCAGGTCACTCAGGAAAAGACCAAAAAGAACGGCAAGGTAGTTAATGCCACCAAGAAAAAGCTGATATTCCCTCGTTTCCATCAGCTGGATGTTGTACGCAAGCTGATAGCTCATGTCCTTCAGCATGGTACGGGCAACAATTATCTTATCCAGCATTCCGCTGGATCCGGGAAATCCAATTCCATTGCCTGGACGGCCTATCGTCTGGCGTCACTGCATAATGCAGACAATCAGCCAATATTTACCTCAGTAGTTATCGTTACTGACCGCCGTAATCTGGATGCACAGCTGCAGGATACAGTGACCAGCTTTGACCACACCTTGGGAAGTGTGGAAACTATCGGAGAGAAGAAGACCTCTCAGGATCTAAAGAACGCCATAAATTCTGGCAAGCGTATTATTGTTACTACGTTGCAGAAATTCCCTGTTATCTATGAGGAAGTCAATGACACATCAGGCAAACGCTTTGCTGTTATAGTGGATGAGGCTCATTCGTCCCAGACAGGCAGCTCTGCTATGAAGATGAAGGTGGCCTTGGCTGATACCAAGGATGCACTGAAGGAATATGCTGAAATTGAGGGCAAGGCGGAAGAAGAACTCCTCGATACAGAGGACCGTATGGTTCGTGAGCTGATTTCCCACGGACATCATAAGAATTTGTCCTTCTTTGCCTTTACGGCTACTCCTAAGGAGAAAACCCTGGAACAGTTTGGTACCGAATATGAGGATGGTTCATTCCATCCGTTCCATATCTACTCCATGCGTCAGGCCATAGAGGAAGGCTTTATACTGGATGTTCTGCAGAACTATATGACCTACAAGACATGCTACCAGATTGCCAAAAATGTGAGTGATAATCCGGATGTACCGCAGTCAAAGGCTCTGAAGATGATAAAGCGGTTCAGCGAGCTTCATCCGTACAATATTCAGCAGAAATCTGCTCTTATAGTAGAAACCTTCAGGGATATTACCAAGGACAAGATAAAGGGCAGAGGCAAAATGATGGTGGTTACTTCATCACGTCTTGCTGCTGTGCGTTATTTCCATGAATTGAAAAGATATCTTAATTCCAAGCATTATGATGATGTGGAAATACTGGCAGCCTTTTCCGGCAGTATCAAGGACCCTGATGATCCAAGTGGCAAGGAATACACGGAAAGCAGTCTGAATGTTGATACTGCAGGCAACCATGTTTCAGAAGCTCAGACAAAGCAGGTATTCCATGATGAGGGCAATATCCTTGTAGTGGCAGAGAAGTATCAGACTGGTTTTGACGAACCACTCCTACATACTATGATTGTAGATAAGAAGCTCCGTGGAGTTAAGGCAGTACAGACCTTGTCCCGTCTTAACAGAATACATCCCGATAAGGAAGATACATTCATTTTGGATTTTGTTAATACCAAGGAGGAAATCCTTGATGCCTTCCAGCCATTTTATCAGGAAACATATCTGGAGCAGGAGCTTAATACAGATACTATCTACAAGATTCAGAAGATGCTGCGTGATTACAAGGTTTATGATGATTCAGATATTGAGCGGGTCAATGCCATCTATTTTGATGAAAATGCCCGAAAGAATAATAAGACACAGGCTGCTATTACCAACACACTGCTCCCTGTTCAGCGCAAGTATAATGATCTGAATCAGGAACAACGGTATCAGTTCCGTAAGATGTGCCGCAGCTTTGTGAAATGGTATTCCTACATTACTCAGATTGCCAGAATGTTTGATAAGGCGCTGCACAAGGAATACATTTTCTGCTCATATCTGGCCAAGGTATTGCCGGGTGATCCATCCACACCGTTTGATTTGGGTAACCGTGTCCGTCTGGAATTTTATAATCTGCAAAAGACCTTTGAAGGCTCCATACAGCTGGTTAAGGAGCAGAAAGGTGCCTACGAACCAGCGAAGCCTAAAAAACCTGTTAAACAGGAAGAAACCCTGAGTCCTTTGGAAGAAGTTATTGCCAAAGTTAATGAGCAGTATGTGGGCGAGTTTACAGAAGGCGACAGAGTAGTTATTACTGCGTTGCATGATAAGCTCATAAACAACAAGAAGCTACAGAAAGCTGCAGTTAATAATGGGGCGCAAATGTTTACTAATAATGTCTTCCCAACAATTTTTAATGATACGGCCCAGCAGGCGTATATTGAAAGCCAGGAAACATATACCCAGCTCTTTAAGGATTCTGAAAAGTATCGTGTCATTATGAATGCTTTGGCAGCGTCATTATTCAATGAATTCAGAAGCGGAATCTAATATATAGTGACAACAAAGCCTCCGGCACTTTTGTCAGAGGCCTTGTTATTTTTTTCAAAAAATTGGTTAATATTATTAGGGCAAACTGTGGCTGTTTAGAGTGCTGAACCGCTCATATTGGCCTAAAAAAGACACGTAATTTATTAAGTAAAGATTTTCTTCGGAAATTTCGGATACTGGGTCCAGGAAACTCCTATAAAGGTGTAAAAATCCGAAAC
>CADACU010000023.1 GCA_902786545.1 uncultured Anaerovibrio sp. | reverse complement strand
TAGATGACGCAGAAATTAATTATGCCGATGTAACAGTTGGGTAATATTCAACTATTAAGTGGTAATAAAAGATTTTGCGAAAGATTCTTGACACTATCTGATAAAGTCCTTGACTCAAAAAAAAAATATTGATAAAATAAATTGCTACAGATTTTTCTGGGCAAGTGACATAAGTTAATAAAGTTCGTGCAAGGGGTAAGTAAATGGATTCATCAGGTGTTTTAGGACATTTGGCAATGCGTCGTGTGGTTTTAGCCCATGAAGAGGTGTTGTGAATCTGTTTATTTTTCGTGTGCGGATTTTTTGTTGTTTTGTTATTTTTAGCTAAGGAGTGAAGATCTTAATGTTTCATCCTGTACCGGTAGGCAAACGAACCAGGTATAGCTATGCCAAGATTAAAGAGGTCATGGAAATGCCTCATCTTCTTGACATTCAGCGCAAGTCTTATGAATGGTTTATTGGCGATGTTGAAAAGGGAACCAAGGGCACTGGCCTTATGGAAATTTTTGAGGATATTTCCCCAATCACCGATTTCCAGAACAAGATTGAATTAAGACTGTTGGATTATTCTCTGGGTGAGCCAAAGTATGGCTTGGAGGAGAGCAAGGAGCGGGATGCAACCTATTCCGCCCCGCTTAGAGTGAAGGTTCGTCGCATTAACAAGGAAAACGGTGAGTTCCACGACAGCGAAATTTTTATGGGTGATTTCCCGCTGATGACCAGCTCAGGTACCTTTGTTATCAATGGTGCTGAGCGTGTTATTGTAAGTCAGCTGGTTCGTTCTCCGGGGGCTTACTACGGCAAGAATGTCGATTCCCAGGGTAAGTCTTTGTTTGATGCTACTGTTATTCCTAACCGTGGTGCATGGATTGAGCTTGAGACTGATAATAACGATGTTATTTCGGTTCGTATCGATAGAACCCGTAAGCTGCCGGTTACCGTATTTTTGAGAGCTTTGGATGCTATTAACAAGGCTGAGATTAAGCGTAACCAGCAGATTGCCGACGGTACGGCCAGCGCAGCTGAGACGGGCCGCAACGAGGACCATATTGAGGTTATTACCTCTGATTTGTCCTTTGGAACCAAGGATGAAATTCTGGCACTCTTTGATAATGACCCGGCTATTGCTGCTACTTTGGACCGGGATAATACTGAGAGCACTGAGGGCAGAAGCATTGAGGAAGTAGCACTTGATGAAATCTACAAGCGGCTTCGTCCAGGCGAGCCATTCAATGTGGACAATGCCCGCCAGATGCTTAGAAGCCTGTTCTTTGACAAGAAGCGTTATGATTTGGCTACTGTTGGTCGTCACAAGATTACCAAGAAGCTGGGCTGGAAGCATCGTCTGGTAGGACAGGTACTGGCTGAGCCATTGGTGGACCAGGAGACCGGTGAAATCATTGTTCCGGCTGACAAGATTATTGAGCAGGATTTCATTGATGAGATTACTGACGAGCAGGAAAAGGCTATTTTCGGTGAAAATAGGGCCATTATCCTGAAGGTAAAGCTGGATGACGAAGGCCAGCTGCTGGAGATGATTTGCTCCCCAACTTTGGTGGACAAGAAGCGTACCATTGCGGTTAACGATATTATTGCTTCCGTCAGCTATCTGTTGAATTTGATGCATGGTGTGGGCCGCACTGACGATATTGACCATTTGGGCAACCGTCGTGTCCGTTCCGTCGGTGAGCTGCTCCAGAATCAGTTCCGTATTGGTTTGACCCGTATGGAGCGTGTAGTTCGTGAGCGTATGTCCACCCAGGAGGATATTTCTGCTGTACAGAATCTCATCAATATCCGTCCGGTTGTGGCTGCAATCAAGGAATTCTTTGGTTCATCCCAGCTGTCCCAGTTTATGGACCAGCACAACCCATTGGCTGAGCTGACCCATAAGCGTCGTCTGTCAGCCCTTGGTCCTGGTGGTTTGTCCAGAGAACGGGCCGGTTTCGAGGTCCGGGATGTTCACAACTCCCATTACGGTCGTATGTGCCCTATTGAGACCCCAGAAGGTCCTAACATCGGTTTGATAGGTTCCCTGTCCAACTATGCACGAATTAACAAGTATGGCTTTATGGAGACACCATATCGTCGTATAGATAAAGAAAACAAACGCGTTACCAATGATGTTAAGTATATCACTGCTGACGCCGAGGATACCTTGGTTATTGCTCAGGCCAACGAACCATTGGATGAAAACGACTGGTTCGTAAATGAGCGTGTAGTAGCCCGTGTTCACGAGGAGACCACTGAGGTTCGCCGTGAAAAGGTTGACTACATGGATGTGTCGCCAAAACAGGTGGTTTCCATTGCAACCGCCATGATTCCGTTCCTGGAGAACGATGACGCCAACCGTGCCCTCATGGGTGCCAACATGCAGCGTCAGGCCGTTCCGCTTCTCCGTACTCAGGCCCCATTGGTTGGTACTGGTATGGAGTACAAGGCAGCCTGTGACTCCGGCGTTATGATTTTGGCTAAAAATGCCGGTGTGGTTGAGTCCGTTTCTGCCGACAAGATTGTTGTCCGCACTGAAGATGGTGATTTGGATGAATACAAGCTTCAGAAATTTATGCGTTCCAACCAGGGTACCTGCATCAATCAGCTCCCTATCGTATTCAAGGGTGATCAGGTAGAGGCTGGTCAGCCAATTGCTGATGGTCCGGCAACTGACCACGGTGAGCTGGCTTTGGGCTACAACATTATCGTTGCTTATATGCCTTGGGAAGGTTACAACTACGAGGATGCTATTCTTCTTAGTGAGAATCTGGTCAAGAGAGATATTTATACTTCCATTCATATTGAGGAATATGACTGTGAGGCCCGTGATACCAAGCTGGGACCAGAGGAGATTACCCGTGATATCCCTAATGTATCCGAAGAAAATTTGAAGGATTTGGATGAGAACGGTATTATCCGCATCGGTGCTGAAGTAAGAACCGGTGATATTTTGGTCGGTAAGGTTACACCAAAGGGTGAGACTGAGTTGTCCGCTGAGGAGCGTCTCCTGCGGGCTATCTTCGGTGAGAAGGCCCGGGAGGTTCGTGATACTTCCCTGCGGGTTCCACATGGTGAAGCCGGCAAAATCGTTGATGTAAAGGTTTATAGCCGGGAAAACAACGACGAGCTGAATCCTGGTGTAAACAATATGGTTCGCGTATACATCGCCCAGAAGAGAAAGATTTCCGTGGGTGATAAGATGTCCGGTCGTCATGGTAACAAGGGTGTCGTTTCCCGGATTATGCGGGAAGAGGATATGCCATTCCTGCCAGATGGTACTCCGGTAGATGTGGTATTGAACCCATTGGGTGTACCATCCCGTATGAATATCGGACAGATTTTGGAAACTCATCTGGGTATGGCTGTAAGAAATATCGGTACTCAGATCAAGAACGGTGACCCAACTGTTGAGAAGCGTCTCCGTGCGATTGGTTATGATTTTGACAAGTATGGTATGCCAAAATCCGACAAGGCTGGTGTGCATATTGCTACCCCGGTATTTGATGGTGCCCGGGAGAAGGATGTATTTGATACAATCCGCGCTTCCGGTATGGATGAGGATGCCAAGACTGTCCTTTACGATGGCCGTACCGGTGAACCGTTCAAGAACAAGGTTACCGTGGGCTGCGTATACATGCTGAAGCTGCATCATCTGGTTGATGATAAGATTCATGCCCGTTCCGTAGGTCCTTACTCCTTAGTTACCCAGCAGCCGTTGGGTGGTAAGGCACAGTTTGGTGGCCAGCGTTTCGGTGAGATGGAGGTTTGGGCCCTGGAGGCATATGGTGCTGCTTACACCCTGCAGGAGATTTTGACTGTTAAGTCTGATGATGTTGTGGGCCGTGTAAAGACCTATGAATCCATCGTCAAGGGTGAAAACATCCCTGAGCCGGGTGTTCCGGAATCATTTAAGGTTCTTATCAAGGAGCTTCAGAGTATCGGTCTCGATATCAAGGTTCAGGATGAGAATGCCAACGAGATTATGGTACAGGATGATGAAGACGACATTAAGGAGGCCGCCAATGATTTGGAGGTTGATGTAAATGGCGTTGATGATTCCGCAAATATGCCAGTTGTTGACGAATACAGCGAAGATGATATTGAAGCGGTAGATGATTATGCTGATAATGATCTCATCGTGGATGTTGTTGCCGATAATGATGACAGTGATGAATAAAGGAAGGGAGTGACACGCCCTTGTTGGATGTAAATAATTTTGATTCAATGCGTATTGGTCTGGCTTCTCCGGATAAAATCCGGGAGTGGTCCTATGGTGAGGTTACCAAGCCAGAAACTATAAATTATCGTACTTTAAAGCCGGAAACCTCCGGTTTGTTCTGCGAGAGAATCTTTGGCCCAACCCGTGATTGGGAGTGCCATTGTGGAAAGTATAAGAGAATTCGCCATAAAGGCACCGTCTGCGAGCGTTGCGGTGTTGAGGTTACTCGGGCCAAGGTCCGTCGTGAAAGAATGGGACACATTGAGTTGGCGGCACCAGTTTCCCATATTTGGTACTTCAAGGGTATTCCTAGCCGCTTGGGGCTGGTATTGGACATTGCCCCAAGAGCTTTGGAAAAAGTACTGTATTTTGCTTCTTATATCGTAATTGACCCTGGTACTACTGAGCTCAGCAAGAAACAGCTGCTCAGCGAGAAGGAATACAGTGATTTGCGCAGCCGTTATTCGCCAACTGCGTTCAGAGTTGGTATGGGTGCTGAGGCTATCAAGGAACTTCTGGTAGAAATCGAATCCGATTTGCCGGAGGAGGAGCAGAAGCCAGAGGAGGGTATCTTTACCCGTTTGGATTTGCTGCACCAGGAACTGGCTGAGGAGTTAAAAACTGTAACCAGCCAGCAGCGTCGCCTGAAGGCTATCCGCCGTCTGGAGGTTGTTGAGGCTTTCCGTAAGTCCGGCAACAAGCCTTCCTGGATGATTATGGATGTGGTTCCGGTTATTCCACCAGAGCTGCGCCCAATGGTTCAGCTGGATGGTGGCCGCTTTGCTACCTCTGACCTGAACGATTTGTATCGCCGGGTAATCAACCGTAATAACCGTCTGAAGCGCCTTTTGGAGCTTCATGCGCCAGATATTATTGTCCGCAATGAGAAGCGTATGCTCCAGGAAGCAGTTGACGCCCTCATTGACAATGGCCGTCGTGGCCGTCCGGTTACCGGTCCTGGTAACCGTCCGTTAAAGTCCCTGTCTGATATGTTAAAGGGTAAGCAGGGCCGTTTCCGTCAGAATCTGCTTGGTAAGCGCGTAGACTATTCCGGTCGTTCCGTTATCGTAGTAGGTCCTGAGCTGAAGCTCCATCAGTGTGGTCTCCCGAAGGAGATGGCATTGGAGCTCTTCAAGCCATTCGTTATGAAGCGTCTGGTTTCCGATGGTATTGCTCACAACATCAAGTCCGCCAAGCGTATGGTAGAACGGGCCAAGGATGAGGTTTGGGATGTACTGGAAGGCGTTATCAAGGAGCATCCGGTTCTGCTGAACCGTGCCCCTACATTGCATCGTCTTGGTATTCAGGCCTTTGAGCCAGTTCTTACCGAGGGGCGTGCTTTGAAACTGCATCCATTGGCATGTACCGCGTACAATGCTGACTTCGATGGTGACCAGATGGCTATCCATCTTCCATTGTCGGCTGAGGCACAGGCTGAGGCCCGTGTATTGATGCTGGCGGCCAACCATATCCTTGCACCTAAGGATGGTGGTCCTATTATCGTTCCTTCCCAGGATATGGTTTTGGGTTCCTATTATCTGACTGCTGTGCGGGATTCCAGCCAGGGCCGTCCTGTTATGGGTGAAGGCAAGATTTTCACCGGTATCAACGAGGCACTGCTGGCTTATCAGCATCAGGAGCTGGATTTGCAGGCTGAAATCAAGGTCCGTATCAAGGAAACTGATGAAGATGGCAATGTGACTGATTATGGTCTGGTTCGTACTACTCTGGGCCGTATGATATTCAATGAAACTCTGCCAAAGGCAGTTCGTCAGTATACTCAGGACAAGAAGACCGGTGAGTGGTCTCTTGGTAAGCTGATGAAGAAGGGCGAGCTGGGAAAACTGGTAGACAAGTGCTTTAAGACCCTTGGTGCCAGTGAGACTGCCGTGGTTATCGATAATGTCAAGAATTTGGGTTATCATTATGCTTGTATTGCCGGTATGACCGTTGCTATTTCCGATATTAAGGTACCGGAAAAGAAGCAGGCTCTTCTGGACGAAGCAGAGGCTATGGTTAAGAAGACCCAGCGCCAGTTTGATCGCGGTCTTATGTCTGAAGAAGAACGCTATAAGCGTGTCTGCAAGATTTGGAACAAGACTACTGAGCAGGTTGCCGATGCAATGTACGACAACTACGAGGACAATGAGCCATTCAACCCAATCTATATGATGGCCAACTCCGGTGCCCGTGGTAACAAGTCCCAGATGCGTCAGCTGGCCGGTATGCGTGGTCTGATGGCTGACCCATCCGGTAAAACAATTGAAATTCCAATTACGGCAAACTTCCGTGAAGGTCTGTCCGTATCTGATTACTTTATATCTTCCCATGGTGCCAGAAAGGGTCTGGCGGATACCGCCCTCAGAACAGCTGACTCCGGTTATCTTACCCGTCGTCTGGTTGATGTGGCACAGGATGTTATTGTCCGTGAGGAAGACTGTGATGTGGTTGGCATCAATTTGGTTCGTGAGCGGGCTAAGCTGGCTGATTCGGCTGCCGCTGCCATCGAATCGCTGAAGGATAGCCTGATTGGCCGTATTATGGCGGCTGATGTTGTAAGTCCGGAAACCGGCGAGGTTATCATCAGCAAGGGCGATGTCATCGATGAGGAATATCTCAAGAGCATCGGTGAGGCTGGTGTTTCCGAGATTGTTCTCAGTGGTTCTGCCTCCAACAGCGAATCGGATATTTCCAACGCAGCTGCAACTGATACTGTACAGTTGGGAGCTCCTGACGAGAATATCCGGAAGTCCATCAAGGCAGCTATGGTTGCTCAGATGATGGGCAAGGATACCACTGATGCGGTTATTGATTCTAATGGTGTGGAAATAGTTCCGGCCGGTGTACCTCTGACCGAGGAATACATTGAGGCAGTGCTGTCCAGTGACGCCAAGGAGGTCAAGGTCCGCAACAACAATATCCGTGGTATTGAGGTTGAGGCTATTGCCGGTGAAGTTAAGGGCTCCAAGGATATTCTGCCATTGAAGGCACGAATTCTTGGTCGGGTTCTGGCTGAGGATATCATCGATCCTAAGAGCGGCAAAAAGATTGCTTCCATCAATGACGATATTGATGAGGAGCTGGCTGAGGAAATCAGCAAGATTCGGACCAAGGTATCTGTCCGCAGCGTATTGACCTGTAAGTCTCAGTATGGTGTCTGCATCAAGTGCTATGGCCGTGATTTGGCCAACGCTACCCGCGTAAATGTGGGTGAGGCTGTAGGTATTATCGCAGCCCAGTCCATCGGTGAGCCAGGTACTCAGCTGACAATGCGTACCTTCCACTCCGGCGGTATCGCCAGTGGCGAGGATATTACTCAGGGTCTGCCTCGTGTCGAGGAATTGTTCGAGGCCCGTAAGCCGAAGCACATGGCTACCATTGCTGAGATTGAGGGCGATGTAACTGTTACGGCTGTTACCACTGAAAATGGTACCCTCAGTACGGTTACCATTACCCCTAACGAGGCGAAGGACAAGGCCAAGGAATATGTTCTGCCAGTTAATGCCCGGGTGGCAGTTAAGGATGGCGACCATGTTCTGCCAGGTGACAAGATTACCGAGGGTTCCATCAACCCACACGACATTCTTCGTGTCTGCGGCCTGAAGGCAACCCAGAACTATCTGGTATACGAAGTACAGAAGGTTTACCAGCAGCAGGGTGTTGGTATTAACGATAAACACATTGAGGTTATGGTTCGTCAGATGCTCCATAAGGTTCGCATTGAGGCTTATGGTGACACCGACTTCCTGCCAGGTGAGTATGTTGATATCAACAGCTTCGAAGCGGCTAATACCAAGGCTATTGCCGAAGGTAAAGAGCCGGCTGTGGCTAAGCCAATTCTCCTTGGTATCACCAAGGCAGCCTTGGCAACGGATTCCTTCTTGTCCGCTGCATCCTTCCAGGAGACCACTCGTGTCCTGACTGATGCGGCTATCAAGGGTAAGGTTGACCCACTCCTCGGTCTGAAGGAAAATGTTATTATTGGTAAGCTTATTCCGGCCGGTACCGGCATGAGCTGCTATCGTAACATCAAGGTGGTTTATGAAGATGAACCGGAGCAGACTGTAGAAGCTGAAGCAGCTGCAGAGTAAGTATTGCTTAAATAAAAGACAAACTAAAAGAGTTGTGAGTTGGCAGCCCCTTAGGGCATCCACTCACAACTCTTTTTTGTGCGTATATTTATTTCTGGTTGCTTACCATATCGATTACATTTTGCTGCAATTCCTTCAGGAATGGCGGATTTACGGTGTTTTGAATCTTCTGCTGGTCAAGGACGATTTCTACCTTGCAGTCCTTCAGGGCTTCCTCTACCTGTGGAATGCTCTGGCCGCCCCAGCCATAGGAACCAAAGGCAAAGCCCTTCAGTCCTTTAGGTGCCAATCCCTTCATATAGCAGAAGAAACCGGCTACAGTCGGCATCATCTGGTTGTTGATGGTCGGTGAGCCAACCGCAATGTATTTGGCGTCCAGCAGTTCCGTCATAACATCGGAAATATGGTCACATCTCAGGTCAAAGAGCCGTGGCGAAATACCGGCCTTCTGGAAGGCATCTGCCACATTCTTGGCCATAATCTCCGTGGTATGCCACATAGTATCAAAGACCACTACGGCCTTGTCCGTCTTTTTGAAGCTGCTCCAGTCCTTGTAGGCCTGAATGATTTCCGGAATGTGGCTTCGCCAGGAGACACCGTGCCCGGTGGCAATCATGCTGATTTTTAGCTCGCTGAGAGCGGTGATGGCCTTTTGGGCCTGTGGACCAAACAGCATTAAAATATTGGCATAATACTTCTTGGCCTGATGCATTACTTCACTCAGGTCGTTATCATCCTCGAAGCGGCCTACGGAAGCTAAGTGCTGGCCAAAGGCGTCGTTGGAAAACAGCAGCTCCTCCTCCGGGCAATAGGTTACCATACTGTCTGGCCAATGAAGCATTGGCGTAGGGACAAAGGTGAGGGTACGCTGACCTAGGGACAAGGTGTCACCAGCTTTTACTGCGATGTAATCCCGCTCACCATAGCGACCGGTAAGACCTTTCAGACCGTTAGGGTCACTGGTAACGATTTTGGCATTGGGGCATTGCTGCATCATAAAAGGAATACCGCCGGAATGGTCCGGCTCCACATGGTTGGACACTATATAGTCAATTTTGGCCGGATCAACGATGTTGCGGATGCGGCCCAGCATTTCCATACAGAAGGGAGCCTTTACGGTATCAATCAGGGTAATCTTCTCATCCATAATGAGGTAGGCGTTGTAGCTTGAACCACGCTCAGTGCTGTAGCCATGGAAATTACGCATGGACCAGTCCATGGAGCCGACCCAATAGATGCCGGGTTTAAATTCGACAGGGAACATAAATTATAACCACCTTTCGAAAAAATATAAAATATTGCTTTTCATAACGATTTTAGCAGGAATATATGAAAAAGTCATGGTAAAAAACTGGCTTGTAGATTAAAATAATAACTATATGGAAATATATAAAATGCAAGAAGTGATGTCTGCCATGCAATGCAGGCATTGAGATAAAGATGGGGGAAGTTTATGCGTCACAGATTGGCAAATTATCAGGGCAGGAAATTTAAAATCGCTGGGGTTATATGCCTGCTCTTTGTGGTAGTATTGGGATATTTTGTCTTTGGCAATGGGCGAAAGGGTGATAAAAAGCCGGCGTTGACTCTGCCCAAGGTGGCAGTCTATCAGGTGAAGCGGGCTGATATGGGCCGCCATATTGTATTGTCCGGCCAGACTGTATCAGATGCTACCATTGTATTGGCGCCAAAGTATGCGGGCCGGGTTACAGCAGTAAATGTCCAGTTGGGTGACCAGGTGAATGAAGGGGATGTGCTGGTACGGCAGGACACCGATGATTTGGATATAGCCATTATGCAGGGGGAAGCCGCTGCCCAGGCGGCCAGTGCCGATGCGGAAACGGAGGAGGCCTCCTATAATGCTAATTTGGCCAAGGCGGAAGCTGCCTACGAAATCCAAAAAAGCCATTATGACCGGCAGCAATATTTGTTCTCCATCGGGGCTATTTCCCAGGACAAGCTGGACAGTGCCCGGGATACTTATGTGACCAGCAAGGCCCAGTATGATGCCCTGCTAAATCAGATTGACGGAAATTCCCCGGCCAGTGTCCGGTCCAAGCAGTACGCTGCCATTAAAAGCTCTTACAGTGTGGATGCCCTTCGCAAGCAGCGGGACGATATGATTATCCGGGCACCACGGGGCGGTGTTATCGGCTATCGGGATGTGGAGGTAGGCAGCTATCTCAGTCCTGGCAGCAAGATCTTGACCTTGATTGATAACAGCCACCTTTATGTGGACTGTTCCCTGTCGGAAAATGATGCAGCGCTGCTTACTGCCGGTTTGCCGGTGTCAGTGACCATTGATGCTCTGGGGACGACCTACAGCGGGAAAATAGTGTATGTCAGTCCTGGTATGACTGCCGGCAGCAAATCCTATGTTGCCCGTATTTCCCTGGATGTAGCCAAGGGAAACATCAAAGCTGGGCTGTTTGCCAGAACGGCAGTGGATATCCTGCAGCGAAAAAATACTCTCTTTGCCCCAAAGGATGCGGTGCTTTCCAAAAACGGCATAACCACGGTTTTTGTGTATAACCGGGCCGAGGGTACCGTGGAAGAACGGGTGGTAAAGCTGGGGCTGATAAATGATGAGGAAGTAGAGTTCCTTGAGGGTATAAATGAAGGTGAAGAAGTAGTAATTACCAGCCTTGACCGAATGAAAAACGGTGGCAAGGTACAGCTGGATAATGATGGGACGGGAGAGGGAAATTGATGAATATTACCAGATTTGCCATAAACCGTCCTGTAGGCATATCCATGATAGTGGCCCTGTTTGTGGTTATCGGGCTTTTCAGTTTTTACCGCATTGGGGTGGAGCTGTTGCCGGCGGTAAATACACCGTTTATTACCGTAATGGTAAAATATCCCGGAGCCAGTGCTGAATCCGTGGAGCAACAGGTGGTAAAACCGGTGGAGGAGGCCTTGTCCTCCCTGTCCAATGTGAAAAAAATCAATTCCACCGCCCGTTATGAACGGGCCAGAGTAACGGTGGAGCTGGAATTTGACGCTGATGCCGACAGTGCGGCTATTGATGCTACCAAAAAGGTAGAGGCCATCCGGTACAAGCTGCCGGACGAAGCCGATGAACCGGTGGTAATCAAGCGGGATGATAATGATGAGCCTATAGTGGAAGTGGCAGTAACCTCGGCCGTTTCCCTGGCGGAAATGTATTCCCGGGTGGACAATGAATTTGCGGATGAAATCCAGCAGGCCGGCGGTGTATCCGAAATCGATGTTTTCGGCGGAGTGGATACTGAGGTAGCCGTAGAGGTCGACAAGGACAAGATGGCGGCCTACCGCCTTACTTTAAATGATATTGTTACGGCCATAAAAAATGAAAACCAGTTGCTGCCCTCCGGTACTATATACACCGATACGGTAAAATCCGATGTACGGGCTGTGGCCCAGTACAAAAACGCGGCGGATATTGAAAAGATTTTTGTCAAAAATGCTGATAAAACGCCAATTCCTCTCACTACAGTAGCCACTGTCCGGCATCAGACTGCCAGGGTAAACCGTTATGGAAATTTTAACGGTGAAGCCTCAGTAATGATGGAGATATATAAAAACAGTGATGCCAATGTGGTGGAAACTGCGGACAATATCGAGAAAAAGCTGGCAAAGCTGCGGAAGAATAATCCAAATTATAATTTTACGATTATAAGCAACGATGCAGATTATGTGCGGTCCTCCTTGCACAACACCTTGGGCACCTTGGTGGAGGGCCTTATTACCACTGGCTTGGTTCTGTTCCTGTTTCTGCGGGGCTGGCGCTCCACTGCAGCGGTTATGGTGGCTATTCCAACTTCTTTGATAGCTACCTTCTTTGTGATGTATGCCGCGGGATTTACCTTCAATATGATGTCATTGATGGGTATGACCCTGTGTATTGGTATACTGGTGGATGACTCAGTGGTGGTATTGGAGAATATATCCCGTCATTTAAAGATGGGGGAGCCACCGGCTGAAGCGGCAGAAACCGGCCGAATGGAAATCGGTATGGCGGCCATTGCCATCACCCTCTGTGATGCAGTGACCTTTTTGCCAATTGCCTTTATGTCCGGCATGACGGGGCAGTTCTTCCGGCAGTTTGGTCTTACCATAGTGTTTGCCGGAATGTTTTCCCTGTTTGTGTCCTTTACCCTGACGCCGATGTTGGCCGCCAAGCTTTATCACAAGGGCTGGTATCAGAGTAAAAATCGGTTATGGGATTTTATGGACCGGCTGGAGACAAAGGCGGTTGAAAAATACGAAATAATTCTGAAAAAAAGCTTCGACAATCAGAAGAAGCTGCTTTTTGGTGCTTTGTTGCTCTTTGTGGGGGCCTTGTCCCTTATTCCATTGGGAGCCGTTGGTGCGGAATTTATGCCCCGCACCGATGAAGGCAGCTTCCAGATGATTGTGGAATTGCCGGTAAATCGGACGGCGGACGAAACCTACAAGGTGGTCAGCCGGATTGAGGAGAAAATCCAGTCCATACCGGAGGTTAAATATTATCTGGCCGGGTCCGGCGGCAGCAATTCCTATGAGGGGCGTATAAAGGTCCAGTTGAAGGATCGCAGTGAGCGGAGCAGATCGGTCTGGGAAGTGGCGGATGAAATGCGCGCGTTTTGTGCCGATATAGATGAAGCCTCTATCCGGGTGTCGGAAACCCAGACCACCATTACCGGTGTATCCGGTGGTGGCGGTGTCCGGGGCGGCGGTGCCCTGCGGATTGAGTTGCGGGGACTGGACAATGACCGGTTGGTGGAAGCCTCCAACAAGGTGAAGGATGTACTTAACACCAAGATAAAGGGCGTGTCCGATGTGGCCAGCTCGTATATCGAAGGCGCACCAGAGCTGCAGCTTACGGTGGACCGGGAAAAAATCCGGACCATGGGGGTTTCAGTCGGTGATGTGGAAACAGCCATTTCATCCTCCATTTCCGGGCGGGGAGCCGGTTATATCAGCAACGATGTGTTAAATGACAATCAGGATACGGAAATAAATGTGCGGTTTAAGGGATCTGATGGCTTTAAGGCCTCGGATGTGGCCTCAATACCGGTTAACATCAACGGACAGGCCATGTATCTGGGGGATGTTACGGAAATGAAATACGGCACCGGACCGGTGCGTATCCGGCGGGTGGACAAGCAACGCTCCATTACCCTCTTTGCCAATATCGGTGACCGGCCGTTAAACGATGTTATCCAGGATGTAAAAAAAGAAATGAAGGGCGTGGACCTGGGGGAAGGGGTAACCTATAAGTTCAGAGGTCAGTCCGACAAGATGGATGACTCCTTCCGGCAGCTGATTATGGCCCTGCTGATGGCCATGGTATTGATTTACATGCTGCTGGCGGTGCTGTATGAATCCCTTATCACACCGTTTATTCGAATGTTTTCCCTGCCGTTGGGCATTATTGGTGCCATTTTGTTCCTGCTCATCACCCATAACACCCTGAACCTTTATTCCATGATTGGTATATTGGTAATGGATGGCGTGGTGGCCAAGAATGGTACTTTGCTGCTGGACTATACCATGACTTTGCAGAGCCGGGGCTATAGTGCCTATGAGGCTATTGTGGAAGCCGGTAAAATTCGCTTAAAACCGATTATGATGACTACCATCACCATGATTGTGGGTATGCTGCCAACGGCTCTGGCGATGACGGAAGGGGCCGAGACCAGAGTCAGCATGGCCTGGGTGATTATAGGCGGGTTGCTTACATCCACTATATTTACCCTGCTACTAATACCAATTATTTTTATGTTTTTTGAAAATCATCCGCCACAGACCTGGCTGGCCAGTGTCCGGGGGCGATGGCACAAAAACAAGATTAAGGAGATACAGACTTGAGTATAGTAAATGTTTCGGGGGTGTCCCACGGCTTTGGGGGCAGAACCATATTTGAAGATGTCAGCTTTCGCCTGCTAAAGGGGGAGCATGTTGCCCTGGTGGGCGCCAATGGCGAAGGAAAGTCCACCTTTTTGTCCATTATCACCGGTCAGATGACCCCGGATGCGGGCAAGGTGGAGTGGGCCAAGCGGGTTACCTCCGGCTATCTGGACCAGCACGCTGTGTTAAAGCCTGGTATGACCATTCGTGATGTATTAAAAACGGCTTTTGACGATATGTACAAGCTGGAAGCTGAGATGCAGGCCTGCTATGATAAAATGGCCGAAGCTGCCCCGGAGGAAATGGACAAGCTTATGAGCGAAGCCGGCGAAATTCAGGACATTTTGGATGCCCATAGCTTTTATACCCTGGACAGCAAGATAGAGGAGGTAGCTGGCGGCCTGGGGCTGCGGGATATTGGGCTGGATCGGCTGGTGGATGAACTTTCTGGTGGCCAAAGGACCAAGGTACTGATGACCAAGCTGTTGCTCCAAAGTCCGGATATCCTTATTTTGGACGAGCCCACCAATTTTTTGGATGTAGAACATATTGAATGGCTGAAAACCTATCTGCAGAATTATGAAAATGCCTTTATTTTGGTGTCCCATGATGTGCCGTTTTTAAATGCGGTTACCAATGTGATTTACCATGTGGAAAATGCTACACTGACCAGGTATACCGGCAGCTATGAGAAATTTCAGGAGATGTATGCCATCAAACGGCGGCAGGAGGATGCGGCCTATGAGCGGCAACAGGCTGAAATTGCCCGGGAAAAGGATTTTATTCAGAGAAACAAGGCTCGGGTGGCTACCCGGGGGATGGCCAATTCCCGGCAGAAAAAGCTGGATAAAATGGAGGTTTTGGAAAAGCGCACGGAGAAACCGAAGCCTCATTTCCATTTTCAGATGGACCGAACTCCAAGTCGGTTTGTTATTGAGGCCAAGCGATTGATTTTGGGCTATGATACCCCATTGACCAATCCGGTGGATTTACAGCTGGAGCGGGGCAAAAAAGTAGCTCTGCGGGGAGTAAATGGCCTGGGCAAAACTACGCTGTTGAAGACCTTGTTGGGGATGATAAAGCCGATTTCCGGCAAAATTGAGCTGGGAGAATTCGTTACCCCTGGCTACTTTGAACAGGAATCCACCAAGGGGAATGACAACACTGCCATTGAGGAAATATGGCAGGAATACCCTGGGATGACCCAGTTTGAGGTGCGGGCGGCCCTGGCGGCCTGTGGCCTTACCAATGAGCATATTACCAGCAAGATGATGGTGCTGTCCGGTGGTGAAGCTGCCAAGGTCCGGCTGTGCAAGATCATGCAGAAGCCAGTAAATCTTTTGGTATTGGACGAGCCCACCAACCATCTTGATGTGGATGCCAAGGCTGAATTAAAACGGGCCTTAAAGGAATACAAGGGGGCCATTTTGCTGGTGTCCCATGAGCCGGATTTCTATGAGGATTGGGTGGATTCAGTGTGGAATATCGAGGGCTGGACCACCAAAATTATCTAATAATTTGTTAAGTTATTTTTAATTGAATTTTAAGTGGTAAAATGGTTTCTTTTCGTATAATATTGACTCATCAAGGGAGGCTCCTGAGAGCAGGAGACAGGAATAAAAGGAGGGTAATATTATGGGTAAGAAAATGTTGGCGGTAGGAGCTGCAATGCTGGCTATGGGGTTGGTGGCACCGTTGACCGGGGACAGTTATTTGGGAACCACCACTTATGCCTGTGAGGAAGGGGGATACCTCCGGGTGAGGGAAGGTACCCCGGGCGGCATTCCGTACAGCGAAGGGCTGGGGTATATGTCGGCTCCGGTAAAAAGTCAGATGTTTGCGGCAATGGACGGAAAGCTAATATTAAATGCCAGCACCTACCAGGTAAATCTTGCACCGGAATCGGCTGCGATGTATCCAAAGCTGCAGGCGGCCCTGGAAAAGCTGTCCAAGGAAAATCTGAATTCCATGAATGATATGATGATTGAATGGAATACCGATTTGCAGGAGGAGTACAAGATTGGCAAAGAAAATGGTATATACCAGAACGAGGCTCCATTTACCTATGATCTCAGCTATGGCGGGCTGAGGGCTGACAGTACGGTATTCAGCTGTTATGGCACTGAATATGTATATTTGGGGGGCGCTCATCCGGTTACCTATTATAAGGCCGTAACCATAGATACCAAGTCCGGCAAGCGGTTATCCCTCAGTGATGTTTTACAGACTACGGACGGATTTGCGGAGCTGTTGGCCACAGAGACCATTAAACAACTGGATGACAGAGAAGCGATTTTTGACCAAAAGGAACTGGTAAAAAATATCCAGTATATGATGGACCATAACGACCTGCAGTTTGGACTGACTGAGGATGGGATGCAGGTTTTCTTCGGCAACTATGAAATTGGTCCGTATGCAATGGGAACGGCGGTTGTCAATCTGCCACAGTCCAAGTATTTTAGTATTTTCCAACCTAAATATATTTTCTATGGCTATAGAGCCAAAGGATAAACTACAGGCATTATAACGAGCTTTAAGATGTCCCACTACAACAGCTGGCGAGCATATCTCCCAGCTCGTTGAAACGCTAATTGGAAGATTTTTCTTCTAAAGAAGAAAAATTTGAACAATGGCGTTATAAATTATTTATAGGGTGCAGATATCGGGACCTCCGGTGTCTGCACTTTTTTTGTGCAGATAAAAAAGTTAGAAATTTAACAGGTTTATTTCATGCAAATATGCTACTATGTAACATATGGAAGATGAAGTAAGCTGTTCTGTCGGAATGGATTTTTATTTTGTTGTTGGTGAGGTATTCTATGAATTTTTTGAATTTTAAAATCAAACTGCTGATGGCGGTGGTTTGTTTGTTATCCTTTTTGCCGGTACAATCCCAGGCTACCAGCATAAATGATGTGAAAAACACCCCGGTCATTTTGGAAAAGGCGGAGGAAGTCCTGCCAGTGGAGGAGGAAGAGCCTCAGAAATACATTGGTGTCACCACGCCACTGGCGGCTGGCGGCAATCCGTGGCTGGATGTGAGTGTTATCGATAAAAAGCATGACCGCAAATCATTTTCTGCCAAAGATAATTATTATTCAGCCAGCAATGATTATTGGCTGGGGGATGTGGCCTCCTACGGCATCAGCTCCAAGTATGATATGTTTGATGATGTAAACAGCAATGTGGATGTGAAGCTGGCCCAGCTGCTGGAAGAGCGGGTAGTATTTTCCCATGACCTGGATATTTGCCAAAAGGTATACAATATGGTGAAAAACTGGAACCGGCGGGACAAGATCGGGTTGGCCCCTCTCCAGAGTGATATTGATGCCATTGAATCCATCCAAACGCTGGCCGATATGGACCAATACCTTATTGGGGTGGAGGTGCCGGCCAGTGGCCTGATGGAGCCGGATTTACAGCCGGATTTGAATAATTCTGGTGAATATGCCCTGAACATTTTGCCTATGGGCCTTACTTTGGGGGATTCGGCGGAGTATACCAAGCTTACAGCTTTGGGGAAGCGCACGAAAAAGGCTAACGACGCTGCCATCGAAAAGATGATGCGGCTGTTTAAATACGATAAGGAAGCTGTACAAAAGAAGCTGGCGGCCATGTATCGGCTGGAATATGCCCTGGCGGGAAAAATCCATACCAATGAGGAAATGTCCAAAGCGGACTATTTTAAACGAATCAATAATCCGGTAACCTTGGACCAACTGCGGGAGCTGGCCGGGCGGTATCCAATAGTGGCTTTGCTGGAAAAATATGACCTGGCCAAGGCCAACCACCTGATTGTGCCCAATATGGAATACCTGAAGGCGGTGGCGGCGTATTACAACGAAGCCAATCTGCAGGATATGAAGGATACTCTGGTAGCGTATCGGATGCTGGAGAATTTGGAGCTTTTGAATTCAGCGGCCAATGATATTGCCATGGAACGAAACATGGCAATTCAGGGCTTTAAGGGCAATGCCCCGGACTGGTTTCGGGCCGTGGAATATGTGAAGCGGGCTCTGCCAGGTCCCCTGTCCAATCTTTACGCGGAGGCATACTGCAATGAGGCGATGAAGAAGGATATCGAAGGTATTATTGGGGATGTTTGCGGTTATTACAAAACTATGCTGGAAAATGAACCATTTTTATCTGAACCGGTGAAAATGGAGGCCATAAGAAAACTGGACAACATCGTGGTCCGGGCCTGTATGCCGGATAAACCGAAAAAGTGGAACAGCATAAAATTAAACAAGTGCAAAAATCTTTTGGATGTAAACAAGGCACTGCTGAAGTGGGAAATTGCGGATATTGCCCAAAAGATAAATGGCCCGGTGGAAAGGGACTGGACCCCGTCCTATACCGTTAACGCCAACTATCAGCTGACGGATAACTCCATCAATATTCCGGCGGGGATTTTGAATGGGGTCTTTTATCAAAATGATTTTACCTATGAGGAAAAGCTGGGGGGAATCGGCATGATTATTGCCCACGAAATCACCCACGGGTTTGATACCAACGGTTCCCAGTTTAACGAAAACGGCGATATGAAAAACTGGTGGACGCCGGAGGATAAGGTCGCCTTTGACCAAAAGGCTCAAAAAGTCATTGATTATTATAACAGCATTACGGTCTATGACGGGCTGAACTGCAACGGGGAGCTTAATAAGGCCGAAGCCATTGCGGATATGGGAGCAATGAAGTGTATGCTGTCCATGGCCAAAAAGAAAAGTGATTTTGATTATGACAAGTTCTTCAAGCAGTATGCTTCCCTGTGGCGGGCTGTATATACCAAGGAATACGGTGATGTTCTGGCGAGAACAGATGCCCATCCGTTGCCATATTTGCGGGTAAATGTGTGTGTGCAGCAGTTTGACGAATTTTATGCTACTTATAACATCAAGGAAGGGGACAAAATGTTCCTGCCGCAATCGGAAAGGATACTTGTATGGTAAATTAAAATCTTTTCACAGTGTACATTTTTTCTTGATAATTACACTTTGATGTAATAAAATATAGAAGATGTTTTTTGTGAAAGGATGTGCTGGAATGATTGCGGAGGCGATTAAAAAAATCGTAGGAAAGGGAGATTTATCCTATGATGAAGCATATGAGGTAATGAATGAGATAATGAGTGGCAAGACCACGCCGGTGCAGAATGCGGCTTATCTGGCGGCTCTTTCCACCAAAAGTGCCAAGGCGGAGACCATCGAGGAGATTTCTGGTTCGGCAGCTGCTATGCGGGATCATTCCCTGCGGGTAGAGCACGATATGGATGTGCTGGAAATTGTGGGAACTGGTGGTGACCATGCGGGGAGCATCAATATTTCCACTACGGCGGCTTTTATAATTTCGGCCGCCGGGGTCAAGGTGGCCAAGCACGGCAACCGGGCGGCTTCCTCCAAGTCCGGGGCAGCGGATTGCCTGGAGGCGTTGGGAGTCAATCTGGATGTGGAGCCGGAGAAATGTGTAAAGCTGTTAAAGGATATTGGACTTTGCTTTATGTTTGCCCAGAAATATCATGGTTCAATGAAATATGTGGGCTCGATTCGTAAAGAACTGGGTATCCGGACGGTATTCAACATTCTTGGGCCATTGACCAACCCGGCTCATCCGAACTATATGCTGCTGGGTGTTTACGATGAATATTTGCTGGAACCGTTGGCTCAGGTAATGATGGATTTGGGGGTCAGACGAGGGATGGTCATCTACGGACAGGATTGCCTGGATGAGATTTCCATGAGTGCACCAACCAGCGTTTGTGAGTTTAAGGACGGCTGGCTGAAGCATTACACCATCAAGCCGGAGGACTTTGGCTTTACCAGATGCAGCAAGTCTGATATTGTCGGTGGTACTCCGGAGGAAAATGCCAAGTATACCTTGGATATTCTCAGTGGGGCTACCGGGCCAAAGACGGATATTGTTCTCATCAATGCAGCAGCAGCCATCTATGTGGGCGGTAAGGCTGAGAGCATTGCAGAAGGGCTGAAGGTGGCTCGGGAGATGATAGCCAGTGGAAAGGCTATGCAGCAGGTAGAGGCCTTCAAGGCTGGAACGAACAGTTGAAATTGAGCATAAAAGACTGTGAAAACATTCTTGGTGTTTTCACAGTCTTTTTTATGAATGGGGTATGGCGGGGGAGGATTGCCGGAAGAATTAGTCAGTCGGAACCCAGCGGGTGACATGCGGATGATTCCATGGATAAGCGTAGTCACATGCCACATCAGCACAAAATCTATTTGTGCCGTCGTGAGGTTTCTGACGGAAGCTTTTCCACCGTCGTTCCTTCGTCGAAGCCCACTGCCAAATTGATGTGACACTGTGCGAAGCGCAGGAATGGAACATCCCATGGCAGGACCCGCAAAGGGTAGCGGTCAACTGCCCCCCCCGACCGATTAGCCAATACTCAATAGGCAATATGCCAGCTGCAGGTCTAACGGGGCACGCTCTCGCTCGAGACAGATTGCCTAGTGGTACTAAGTTCGCCCAGCGCATTGCTTGTGCAAGGCAATCTGATGTCCCCTTATAGACACTCCAGCTGGCTTTTTACAAATCCTCATTCCATCATTACCCCCTCAGGCATCTAAAGATGCCAGCTCCCCCAAGGGAGCCGAGGGTTAGTTCATTACTACCCTTCCTCAGTCATCTAAAGATGTTTTATTTTTATACTTCGACGAAACGCTTTAAGTAGAATAATTTCCCATATATAATATGGGAAATTTTGAACAATTGCGTTATGTCGAGTTATTTCTAAACTTCGACGAAACGCCTTAAGTAGAATAATTTCCCATATATGATATGGGAAATTTTGAACAATTGCGTTATGTCGAGTTATTACTATACTTCGACGAAACGCTTAAGAGGAATAATTTCCCATATATAATATGGGAAATTTTGAACAATTGCGTTATAATATTAAAGCGTAGATTTTTTGACGGAGGTAAAATAAGTGAGTGTTATGAGCAGAAGCTACGGAACTTTGATTGTATTTGTCATAATTGGTGCAGTGCTGGGTGGCATAATTGGCGATTTGCTGAGTGGCGTGGATGCCCTGTCAAGTGTTATGCCTTATTTGGTGCACCCATATCCGGTTCTTGACATAACTCCATCTGTTTTGAATTTATATGTAATAAAGCTGACAGTTGGCTTGTCATTTTATCCAAATCTTATGAGTATTTTGGGTATGGTGATTGCGCTTATCCTGTTCAAGAGGTATTAAATGATTATTCTGGCATCAGCATCTCCTCGCAGGAAGGAGCTGCTCACCCAGATAGGGTGTAAATTTACAATTATTACAAGCAATGCAGAGGAAATTACTGATTCGGGGCTGCATCCCCGGGAGCTTGTAGTTAGAAACGCATATCATAAGGCGGCTGCGGTGGCCAGGGAACATCCCCAATATCCGGTATTGGGCTCTGACACAGTAGTCAGCCTGGATGGACATATATATGGTAAGCCTCGGGATGAGGAGCAGGCCAGGGAAATGCTGAAAAAGCTTTCCGGCAAAACACATCAGGTAACAACTGGTGTGGTTTTTGTCTGGAAGAATCAGTCCTGGCAGGCATGGGAGACGACAGAGGTTGAGTTTTCCCCTTTATCCCAATCTCAGATTGATAAATATGTAGCCACCGGCGAGCCGGCTGACAAGGCTGGTGCCTATGCCATTCAAGGACGGGCGGCAACATTTATCAAGGGAATCAGAGGTTCTTACTCCAATGTCGTAGGTTTGCCGCTCCATTGTCTTGACGGTCTTGCCCAGAAAGCGGGGATTGATTTATATGACAATGGTGAAGGATCTTCCAGTTGATGATCGCCCCCGGGAGAGGCTGTTGGCCTATGGCCCGGGAATACTCAGCAATGCGGAGCTTCTGGCGGTTTTGCTCAGGAGTGGATCCAAGGAAAAGTCGGCAATGCAGTTGGCTCAGGAGTTATTGAGCCGGCATCGCGATAGTGGGGTATCAGCTCTGGCTACCATGAATGTAGATGAGCTGATAGAGTACAAGGGAATAGGTTCTGCCAAGGCGGCCCTGTTAATGGCCGCGGTGGAGCTGGGAAGGCGTCTGGAGGTAAATGCCGCTTCTCAAAAGCCGGTTGTACACTGCCCTGCTGATGCGGCAAATTATGCTATGCCCAGACTGCGGTATGAGCAGCGGGAGCATTTTGCCATCATACTGTTGAATATCAAAAATCATATTTTGTCCATGCCTATTATATCCATTGGCAGCCTGACGGCTTCGGTGGTGCATCCTCGGGAGGTGTTTAAGGCGGCGGTGCAAAATTCTGCTGCAGCCATAATATTGGTGCACAATCACCCCAGTGGTGACCCAGCCCCCAGCCAGGAGGATATCAATATTACCCGGCAGCTGATACAGGCGGGAAAGCTGATGGATATACCTGTGTTGGATCATATTGTTCTGGGAGATAATAAATATATTTCCCTTAAAGAGGAAGGTATGATACAATGATGTGTGGTCTGATTTATTTCAGACCGGCTTTGGTTTAAAATTATGGCGCTGTGCCCTGTAGGACGCGGTGCCCCAAAGACGACAAAAATTTAAAGCATTCGCCACAACGCCGTTGTTCAAAATTTTCTTTGGAAAAAGGAGAATTCTCCAATTGGCGTTACAAGGATGCTTTAACCTAGTTATATTGAAGGGAGTTAATTATTTATGTGGAGTTTATTTGGTGGTTTGTCCCACGATATGGGTATTGATTTGGGTACTGCAAACACTTTGGTACATGTAAAGGGCCGTGGTATTGTCCTTCGTGAACCATCGGTTGTTGCTATAAAGAGTGAAAACGGTGAAGTTTTGGCTGTAGGTGACGACGCCAAGCGGATGATTGGCCGTACCCCTGGCAGCATTATTGCTATCCGTCCAATGAAGGATGGTGTTATCGCTGATTTTGATGTTACTCAGGCTATGCTGAAGTATTTCATCAGAAAGGCCATGAATACCAAGTCCTTTGTGCGCCCACGGGTAGTGGTGGGTGTTCCATCCGGTGTTACTGAGGTCGAAAAGCGGGCTGTTATTGATGCTGCCCAGCAGGCTGGTGCCCGGGAGGCATATCTTATTGAGGAGCCTATGGCAGCTGCCATTGGTGCTGGATTGCCGGTGGAGGAAGCTACCGGTTCCATGGTAGTGGATATTGGTGGTGGTACTACTGAAATCGCCGTTATTTCTTTGGGCGGTATTGTTACCAGCTGCTCCATCCGTATTGGTGGTGATGAGATGGATTCCTCCATTATTCAGTACATCAAGCGGGAGTACAATCTGATGATTGGTGAGCGTACTGCCGAGGAAATCAAAATCAGCATTGGTTCAGCCATTGTTAATGAAAAGAATGAGAAGGCAATGGATATTCGTGGTCGTGATTTGGTCAGCGGTCTGCCAAAGACCCTGAACATCAAGGCCAGTGAAATCCGTGATGCATTGAAGGAGCCGGTATACAAGATTATTGATGCAGTAAAGAGCACTTTGGAGAAGACTCCACCAGAGCTGGCTGCGGATGTAATGGACCATGGTATTATGATGACCGGTGGCGGCTCCCTGCTGAACAATCTGGACAAGCTTCTCAGCAACGAGACCGGTATGCCTGTACTGGTGTCCGAGGATGCACTGTCCTGTGTTGGTGAGGGTACTGGCCGTTCTTTGGAAAATATCGAATTGTTGAAGCGTGTTGTGATGACCACAAAGAAGTTGAAATAATATGAGCAGGATACGACGGGATAATGATTCACGCAGGACTACCTGGTTGTTTGTGTCAGTGGCAGTTGGTATTTTCCTGGTGATTTTTCTGGCAGCCCGGGGACACTTGAACCCGGTTTTGACCAATACCACGGTTATTTCGGCGTTGGCACCGTTTCAGCGGGCCATTTCTTGGGCCGGTGACAAGGTGAATGGGGCTGTTACCACTGTATGGGATATTGCCGCTGTATATTATCAAAACAATGAGCTGAAGGAGGAAGTTATTGCCCTCCGCCAGCAAAATCTTCAGGCAGCAGAGTATGTGTCTGAAAATATTCGGTTGCGGGAAATGCTGAACTATAAACAGTCAGCGGTTCAGTTTGATTTGATGCCGGCCAAGGTTATTGGCCGTGAATCATCGACCTGGACCAGCGTTATCAGTATTAACCGTGGCTCATCAGATGGTATCACTGCAAATATGCCGGTGGTTACTGAAAAAGGTTTGGTGGGCGTGGTGACTGAGGTGTCACCACATGCTTCCAGAGTACAGTTGATTTTGGACCCAAGGTCTTCGGTGGGAACCTTGGTGCAAAGAGCGGAATCCCGGGTAGCCGGCATAGTTCAGGGTAACCCCAGCGATGCCGTACTGCCTCAGATGATAAATATTCCCCGCAATTCTGACATAGTTGAAGGGGATACCATTGTTACCTCCGGTTTTGGCGGGGTATATCCAAAGGGATTGATGGTAGGTTCCGTCGCCGAGGTGAAAAATGACAGCGGTGGATTGTTGGAAATTGCTTATATTTACACGGCAGTGGATTTCCAAAAGCTGGAGGATGTGATGATTATCACTGCTTCCAGAGAGGCTCCGCCGCAGCCCCTGACCCCGCCGAAGCAGACTCCGGGAACGGAGACTGACAAGGATGGCAAACCAATAGGTGAGGGTGGAAAATAATGAAAAAATTTCTGGCCTGGCTGTTATTTGTCTTAGTAATATATGCAATACAGTCTTCTTTTATATCTTTGGTGTATTTTCACGGCATTGGACCGGATATGCTGTTGTTGATGACCGGTTCAGTAGGATTTTTGAAGGGGAAAAAGCTGGGAGCATTTTATGGCTTCCTGTTTGGTCTCTTTCAGGATATTGCCTCAGGAACATTTCTGGGGATTAACGCGTTTACCAAGCTGATTGCCGGATATGTATGTGGCATTTTTTCCAACCGGGTGCTGAACGACAGCTTTGCCCTGCCGGTGGCCGCCGCTTTTCTTAATACCGTGGCCAGTTTTGTCGCATTTGAAATAATAATGATGCTTTTAGGCTATCGGTTTAATTTCCTTACCCATCTTCAATTAAAGCTGGGCCCGCTTGTTTGCTATAATGTTGTTTTCGCCTGGCCGATTCATTGTGCAGTAAGATGGTTGCATAACAAAACTGCCGACATGAAGTAATTATGATTGGTTGAGGCACCTCAGGGGTGCCTTCAGTTGTAGTAGGAGTTTTTCGTGTGAATACAGATAATATAGAATATACTGGCCGTTTAAAGGTGATCAGCTATATTATTGTACTGGTTATATTGGTGCTTATTGGCCGTATGGGGTATTTGCAGATATACGATGGTGAGTATTATGCCAATCTGGCAGATGGTAACCGCATCCGCATTGTACCGGCAGTGGCTCCCCGGGGAACCTTTTATGACCGGAATGGAACCGTGATGGTGACCAACCGGCCAGGTTTTGCTGTGTCACTGTTGCCATTGACGGAGCCAATATCTAATGATGTGATAAATCGCCTTTCTATCCTCTTAAAGGTGCCAAAGGAAGAAATAAACAGTAAAATTGAGGCCCATACCGGCTTTGACCCGATTCGTATCAAGACTGGTATTGGCCCGGAAATATTCAGTATCATTGCTGAACAAAAGGATTTATATCCCGGTGTAGTGGTGGAAGTCCTGCCAGTCCGGGAGTATTTGTTCAAGGAGCAGGCCGTTCATATTTTTGGCTATGTAAGCGAGATAAACGAGAGCGAGCTGGAGGCCAAAAAGGATTCACCCCATAAATACAAAATGGGGGATATAATAGGAAAAGCCGGTCTGGAGCGCCTGTATGATTTGGAGCTTCGGGGCGAGGACGGCGGCGAGCAGGTGGAGGTTGATGTTACCGGCAAGCCGGTGGATGTATTGGGCAAGAAATATCCGATACCGGGCTGCGACTTGCATCTGACCATTGACAAGGATATTCAGGCTGCGGCGGAAAAGGCCGTGGATGAGCAACTGGTGGCTGTTGGGGCCAAGGCGGCTGCTGCAGTAGCTATAAATCCCCAAACAGGTGAGGTACTGGCTATGGTCAGCCGACCGGCCTTTGACCCAAATCTGTTTGTGGGAGGCATTTCTTCCAAGAATTGGGAAAAAATAAATAACAATCCATATCACCCAATGGATAACAAGGTTATCACCGGTGAGTATCCGCCGGGGTCAACCTTCAAGATTGTAACGGGTACTGCCGCTTTGGCAGAGCATGTTGTTACACCGGAAGAAAAGATTTTTGACTCCGGTAAACACTGGATTGTGGACAAGGGAAATGCTGATGGCGAGGCCCTTGGCTGGATAAACTTTGAAGAAGCTATGGCCCATTCGGATAATGTATATTTTTACGAAATGGGTAACCGGCTGGGGGTAGACCGGCTGGAGAAATATTCCCGGATGTTTGGCCTGGGCCAGCCTACGGGGATAAATCTGCTGTTTGAAGCAGAGGGACTGGTAGCCTCCCAGGAATACAAGCGACGGGTGTTTGACGAAGACTGGTATTTGGCGGAAACCTTTGATGCCGCTATTGGTCAGGGCTTTAACTCCGTTACACCGATACAGGCCGCTTCCGTAATGGCCCAGATTGCTGCTGATGGAAAGCGGTACAAGCCATATCTGGTAAAGAAAATTGTGGATCCGGATGGGAAGATAGTCAAGGAATTCAAGCCGGAAGTAGTTTCTGAGCTCAAGGTGGATCCGGAATTCATCCATCTGGTACAGAAGGGGCTGCGGGGGGTTAATAAATACGGTACCGGTGCTTCGGTATTTAGCGGTTTTCCTATTGATATAGCCGGTAAAACCGGAACGGCCGAAAATCCCCATGGAAGGGATCATGGTTGGTTTGTAGCGTATGGACCGTTTGATAATCCAAGCGTTGTTGTGGCCGTTATTGTGGAACAGGGTGGTTATGGTGCCGTTTGTGCAGCACCTATTGCCAGACGCATTTTGGATGCCGCGTTCAATCTTCCGGAAAAAAATCGGATGCCACAAGGTACTCAACCAAGTCAGCCAACTGAAGAAAAGAAATCTGACAACAGTCAGCCGAAACAGACACCGGAACAGCCGGCTGTAGTCAATAATGCACCGGCTCCTGGCCGGGGGAATGCCAATGCCAACGGCAAGCGGCTGTAATTTAGAAAATATCAACCAGACAGGTGGGGAGAATATGAGCAGGGAATTGGTAACAATCAAAGGCGGTAAAGATGGTTTCCGCTTATTGGTGGACAGTTCAGCCAGTATGAAGGAAATCGAAGCAGAAATAAAGAAAAAGCTAGATTCCAATCCAGGATTTTTCCCAGAAGGAACTAAGTTCGAACTGGAAGTAGCTGATCTGGACCGTTCAGTAAAAAAGGGAATAGACCAATTGCTCAGTCAGCATGGCTTTGGGGTGGACAATTCACCGAAACAAGCCCGCAGGTCGATAAGTAGCCAGCCAGCTTCCAGCAATCAAAATATGCAGCCGGAGTCTGTGGTTCAGGAGATGATGGTGTTGAACCGTACTATTCGGGGTGGGGAGGAAATCACCAGTCAGAGCTCCATATTGATTTGCGGTAATGTAAATCCCGGTGCCCAGATTATTGCCGGGGGCAGCATTGATATCCGCGGCACTTGCCGGGGAATGGTTCATGCCGGAGCCTGGGGTGATACCAACGCAGTGATAATCGCTGATCGGCTGATGCCTACTCAAGTACGCATTGCCAATATGATAGCCCGTTCACCGGATACGATGGAAAAAAGTGATTTTGCCGAGCGGGCCTGCATTAAAGATGGTCAAATAATTATTGAACCAATAGAAAGGTAGGATTTATAAGAATGAGTGAAGTTATTGTTGTTACCTCTGGTAAGGGGGGCGTAGGTAAGTCTACTACTACGGCCAACCTTGGTGTTGGTCTGGCAATGCGTGGGCAGAAGGTGGTTTTGATTGACACCGATACCGGCCTGCGTAACCTTGATTTGCTGCTGGGCCTGGAAAACCGTATTATGTACGATTTGGTGGATGTTATTGAAGGCCGGGTGGAAATCAAAAAGGCGTTGGTGCGTCACAAAAAATTTGACAATCTCCAGCTTTTGCCTACATCCCAGGTGAAGGATAAATCAGCAGTAAATCCTGCTGATTTGATGGTTCTCTGCGATGAGCTGAGAAAAGAGTATGATTATGTAATCATCGATTGCCCAGCTGGTATCGAGCAGGGCTTCCAGACTGCCATAGCCGGTGCGGACACCGCTATTGTAGTAACTATGCCGGAGGTTTCGGCAGTTCGTGATGCTGATAAGATTATCGGCGAGCTGGGCCGGTCCGAAAAGGACAATATTAAGCTTATTATTAACCGTATCAGACCAGCCATGGTTGAAAGCGGTGAAATGATGGATATGGATGATATCAACGATATTTTGGCCATAAAGTGTATTGGTCAGGTCCCGGATGATATCAAGGTAGTAACCTCAGCCAATCGGGGCGAGCCTGTGGTAGGGGATAACGACTCCCAGGCCGGCAGGGCTTATGCCAACATCGTAGGTCGTCTCATGGGTGAAGACATTCCGTTTATGGAATTTGAAAAAGAGGGCTTCTTTACCAAGTTGAAAAAAGCCTTTGGCTTAAAGAAAAACGGTTAAGGGGGGACAGGTAGATGCTAGATTCATTGATGCATATGTTCAGATCCGAGAAATCCGGCAAAGTTGCAAAGAAGCGTCTGCAGATGGTCCTTATTCAGGACCGGGCCAATGTTTCTCCGGAGGTTATGGCACAGCTTCGTGATGATATTATTCAGGTAATATCCAAGTATATGGTGATTGACAAAACAGATATGGAAATATCCTTGGAAAATGTGGATGATTCCGTGGCACTGGTAGCCAATATACCGGTACAGAACATGAAGCACCACAGAAGATAATTAAATGGGGCAGCGTTGGTTGCCCCTTTTTAATGTCTGAAATAAATGATATAATATTCAGATATGATTATCGAAAATGAGATTTTTCCAGTGGGAGCTTTAGGCTCTCACTGTATTTAGTCGAATAAATCCGCTGCTGTACGGGTGATTGCCTGCCAACTTGGCGGAAGAAGTTTTAGCACCTGATAGCGTAGGACAAAAGAATGTACTGGAGGATATGGATTTGGTAGAACTGTTAGCACCGGCCGGCAGCCGTGAGGCTTTGATAGCTGCCATTGAAAGCGGAGCCAATGCGGTATATCTGGCTGGAAATATGTTTGGCGCCAGAGCATATGCGGAAAATTTTGATGAAGAGGGCCTGCGGGAGGCTATCCGAATGGCCCATCTGCGGAATGTGCTCATCAATGTTACCGTAAACACAATAGTAGATGACCGGGAGCTGCCAGCAATGGCAGATTATTTGCGGTTCCTCTATGAGGCCGGGGCGGATGCCATTTTGGTACAGGATTTGGGGGTGGCCAGACTGGCCAGGGAAGTGGTGCCAAATCTTCCTCTGCATGCCAGTACCCAAATGACGGTGCATAATCTGGATGGAGTATTGGCCTTGGAAAAAATGGGCTTTACCCGGGTGGTGCTGTCCCGGGAGGTTTCGTTGGCAACCATTAAACACATCATTGCCAATTGCCATGTGGAAATCGAAGTATTTGTTCACGGTGCTCTGTGCGTATGTTATTCCGGCCAGTGCTTGATGAGTAGCCTGATTGGGGGCCGGTCCGGCAATCGGGGCCGTTGTGCCCAGCCTTGTCGTTTGCCGTATACCTTGGTGGATGAACAGGACAAGGATGTGCTGGAAGACAGTGCGGGCAAGTATCTCCTCAGCCCCCGGGATATGAAAACCATTGAACTGCTGCCGGAGCTGATTGACGCCGGGGTGGCTTCCTTGAAAATAGAGGGGCGGATGAAGCGGCCGGAATATGTGGCCATTGTGGTGAACAATTATCGGCAGGCCATTGACCGTCATTACGCCGGCCAATTTCAGGTTACGGATAAAAATGAACATGACTTGGCGCAGATTTTTAACCGGGATTTCACTACGGCCTATCTGGAAAAGAAGCAGGGCCGTAATATGATGAGTGACCGGCGGCCTAACAACCGGGGACTGATGCTGGGCCGGGTGATGGCATACGACCGTCAGGCCGGCATGGTTACCATCAAGCTGAATGATACCTTGGCTGTGGGTGATCAGGTGGATTTCTGGGTAAAGGTAGGTGGCCGGGTAACGGCCACAGTAAAGGATCTGCATATTGTCAAATCCGGGAAAAACCGTAATATGGTAGCTGTGGAGCGGGCCGAGGCCGGCAGCGTGGCCGCGTTTCCGGTGGAGTCACCCGTATACGAGCATGATCGGGCCTTTAAGGTTTTTGATAATGAACTGATGGAGTGGGCCAAGGGCTTTTATAATACCGGTGCCCCTGTGCGGCGTATTCCGGTGGATGTAACCGTGGAGACCGCCGTTGGTCAGCCATTGACTATAACAATGGTGGATGTGGATGGCAATAAAGCCATTGGACAGACAAAGTTTATTGGGCAGGAGGCCATCAAACGGCCCCTGGGGGAAGATACCATTCGCAAGCAGGTGGCCCGATTGGGGACCTCCGTATTTGAATTACGGACTTTAACCTGTCACATCATCGGTCAGGTCATGGTGCCTATGAGTGAAATAAACGAAGCCCGGCGCCAGGCGGTGGAAAGACTGGAAGAACAGCGGTTGGCTAAATATAACCGGCCGAAGCTGGCATATCACGGTCTATCTGCGGCTAAAACCGCCCAAAAGCGGGTAAATACCGGGATTGCAGCAGTGGTGGATAACCTAGAAAAGGCTCAGGCGGCGCTGGAGGCCGGAGCAGACTGGCTGATATTTGGTGGCGAGTCATACAGCCATATGGCCATTACACCTATGGAGTACGAAAAAGCAATTTATATGGCCCATAAGCGCAGTGCTAAAATTGCCCTCAACACCCCAAGAATCATCCGGGATGCCGAGGAAGAAGCCTTTCATAAGTGGCTTCGCACCGTAGCTTCTTATCAGCCGGATGCCATAAATGTACATAATATCGGTGCGTTGGCTGTCGTAAAGGAGCTGACAGATATCCCGGTTCATACGGATTATTCTGTTATAGCATACAACCATAAGACCCTGACTTATTTACAGGAGCTGGGGGTCAGCGGGGCTACCCTGTCGCCGGAGCTTAACCTCACCCAGGTAGAGGCTTTGGCCAAAACCAGTCCAATTCCGTTAGGGTGTATTGTGGATGGCAACCTGGAGCTGATGGTGTCGGAATATTGTGCCACCGGCAGCTTTATCGGGGGACTGCACACAGGAAAATGCAGTGCCCCATGTGTTAATAGCGGGAAAAAGTTCTTTCTAAAGGATCGGAAGGATATAAAATTCCCGTTGGTAATGGACCAGTATTGCCATATGCATGTGCTAAATGCCAATCGGCTCAGTATGTTGCCCCATGCCATGAAGTTCCGCAAAATGGGCATAAGCCAGCTGCGCATTGAAGGAAGGTATATGACAGCCGGGGAACTGAAAAAGATTGTTGCAAATTATAAAAAATATCTGATTTATGATAATGACTTAAATGAGCAGGAAAAAGCGGTGGCCATGGGGCTGGAGGGCAGTGGCATTACCCGGGGGCATTATTTCCGGGGTGTCTTGTGATGGCCATCGGTAATTGAGGTAGTAAAAGTAAATGGAACAAAATTCATTTAAGGTTTTGGAATACAAAAAAATACTGAAAAAGCTGGAGGCCAAGGCCGGCTCCATTTTCGGCAAGGAACTGGCCATGGGACTTACTCCCTCCAGTGATATAGACGAAGTCAGGGAACGGCTGCAGGAAACGGCTGAGGCCAATCGGGTGTTGTCAGTGGGCCGTCCGCCGATCAACGGAGTCCGTGACCTGCGGGATCTGATGAAACGCATCGGGATCGGGGCAGTAATCGAGCCATCAGAAATTCTGGATGTGCTCAGTACCATGCATGTTATGCGGGATGTGAAAAAATATTTCAAGGAGCTGGAGCTGGATGCCCCTGTCCTCAAGGAATGGGCCAGGGGACTGGAGATATTGGGGCAGCTGGAGCGCAATCTGGAAAACATCGTGGATGAGCACGGTAATCTGCGGGATGATGCCAGCGTAGAGCTGAAGCGTATTCGCCGGGAAATCAAGATTGCTCAGGAGCGGATAAAGGACCATCTGTCCCACATCCTTCATTCCGGGGAATACCAGAAATATTTTCAGGATGCCATTGTCACCATGCGGGGGGACCGGTATGTGGTGCCCATAAAGCAGGAGTACCGCCAATATTTTCCTGGCATTGTGCATGATCAGTCGGCCAGTGGCTCCACCCTGTTTGTGGAACCAATGGTGGTGGTCAATCTCAATAACGACATCAAGCAGTCCATCGCTGCGGAAAAGCATGAGGTGGAACGAATCCTGCGGGATGTGTCCATGCAGCTTCGCCGTTATGACGAGACATTGATGACCAACTGTGAGATTTTGGCCCAGATTGACTTTACCTTTGCCAAGGCGGCTCTGGCCAACGATATGAAAGCGGTGGAGCCACAAATAAACGGAGAGGGGATTACTTCCCTTTTATCCGCCCGCCATCCGCTGATTGATTCGGACAAGGCCGTGCCTATAGACATAGATATTGGTGAAAATTACAATATGCTGCTGGTGACCGGCCCAAATACCGGTGGTAAAACGGTCAGTATGAAAACCTTGGGGCTGTTGGTGCTGATGGCCCAGTCCGGGCTGTTTTTGCCGGTGGCGACCGGATCCCGTATGGCTGTATACAATAATATTTACGCGGATATCGGGGACGAGCAGAGCATTGAGCAGAGTCTCAGTACCTTTTCGGCCCATATGACCAACATTGTGGATATTTTGGGGCGGGTAGAGCCGGATGACTTGTTGCTCCTGGATGAGCTGGGGGCCGGCACTGACCCGGAAGAAGGGGCTGCATTGGCTATGGCCATATTGGAGCAGCTGTTAAATATCAAGGCAACGGTAATGGCCACTACCCATTATTCCGAGCTGAAGACCTTTGCCTTCAGTCGGGAGGGCATTGAAAATGCCTGTGTGGAATTTGATGTGGATACCTTGAAGCCAACCTATCGACTTCTCACCGGTATACCAGGGGCCAGCAATGCCTTTGCCATCAGTCAACGGCTGGGGTTGAGCCAGTCGCTGGTATTGCGGGCCAAGCAGCTGATTCAGGCGGACCACGCCCAATTTGAACAGGTAATAAATCAGCTGGAAAAAGAAAAAATGATGTACGAGCAGATGAATGCCGACATTGAGGCCAAGCTGCGCCGAGCTGAAAAAATGGAAGCCAAGGCCGAGGCGATGCGTACTGAACTCACCCAGAAAAAGGCGGATATTATCCGCAAGGCCAAGGACGAAGGCTCCGCCATGGTACGGCGGGCCCGGCGTGAATCCGAGGAAATCATTAAACAGCTGAAAGAACAGTTCAATGATATGGGTATCCAGAAGCGCCAACAGACTATTCAGGAGGCCCGTAACCGCCTGAATGAGGAAGCGGATCGGGTGCGCCCGGGACTGGTTTCAGCCAAGACCTATCGCAAACCGATTGACTTAAAGACCATCGAAGTGGGGGACATTATTTATGTTACCAAGCTGGACCAGAAGGGAACCGTGCTGGGAATCAACGGCAAGGAGCTGGACATTCAGCTGGGCAGCATGAAAACCACCATCAAGGCCAACGCCTGCAAATTTGTGGAAAAGGGCAAGAAGTCTGGTGGTAGCGGCGCAACTGCGGCCGCCAAGCCAGTGGGCAGCCACAGCTTTATGAAAAAGACCCAGACTGCCCATCGGGAGATTGATATCCGGGGTATGATGGTAAATGAAGCAGAGGTTTTGTTGGGGAAATTCATTGATGATTCCCTTATGGCCGGCCTGAGTCAGGTGCTGATTATTCACGGCAAGGGCACCGGTGCTTTGCGCAAAGGGGTCCATGAGTATCTGAAGCGGCACAAAAATGTGGAAAGCTTCAATTTTGCCGATATGAGTCAAGGCGGAACCGGGGCAACGGAAGTTTCCCTCAAATAAAATCTGCGAAAAACGACAATTTATGATAGAATAGTACCGTATATGTTTATTAGGAGGTCTATCATGGAAAAACGAACCGGTGCGGCCCAACGGACCAAACAGACCAAAACACCACCGAAGCAAAGCAATATCAGCCGAATTCTGATAATCTTTGCTGCCATAATAGCGGTGATGGTTATTGGGGTTGGCTGTGGCTTTCTTACGGCTACATTGAATACCAAGGCCGATCTGGCAGATATCCGTCCACCAGCATCGTCCCAAATTTATGATATAAATGGCAACGAAATTGCCAATGTTCATGCGGATGAAAATCGGGTTCCGGTGAAGATGAACCAGATACCGGAAAATCTGAAAAATGCCTTTGTGGCAGTAGAGGATGTCCGCTTTTATGAGCATTCCGGCGTGGATTTCCGGGGGATAATGCGGGCTCTTTGGGCCAATATCAGCCGTCAGGGGGTAAGCGAGGGTGGTTCCACCATTACCCAGCAGCTGGCCAAGAATGCGTATTTGACCCAGGACCGGACCTTTAAACGGAAAATCCAGGAGATGTTCCTGGCTTTGCAGCTGGAACACCAGTATACCAAGGAGGAAATCCTGGAGCTGTATCTAAACCAGATATATTTTGGTCAGGGGGCCTATGGCGTTCAGGCGGCTGCCAAGACCTACTTTGGCAAAAATGTTGAAGAGCTTGATTTGAATGAATGTGCTATGCTGGCGGGAATTCCTAAAAGTCCGAATTACTACTCGCCACTGAACAATCTGCAGGCAGCTCAATCCCGCAAATCTACCGTATTGGATCAGATGGCCAAGTATGGCTATATCAGCTCCTCCACCGCGGCCAAAACCAAGAAGGAAGAGCTGCGTCTGGTACAGAACACCAACAAGAGCGGCAGTGAGGCAGCTTATTTTGTGGACTATGTGATTCAGAGCATGATTGAAAAATACGGTTCTGATGCAGTTTACAAAGAGGGATTGAAGATATACACCACCTTGGATATGGATATGCAGCGGGCGGCGGAAGAGGCTATGAAAAACCTGCCGGATATGTCCGAGGCCAACGGTATTCAGCAGCCACAGGGTGCTTTGGTAGCTATCGACCCGCACACCGGCCATATTAAGGCCATGGTAGGCGGTCGGGGCACTGATATGTTCAACCGGGCCGTTATGGCGGAGCGCCAGCCGGGTTCAGCCTTTAAACCATTTGTATTTGCGGCGGCTTTGGAGTCCAACTATACTCCGGCGTCCATTATTGAGGACAAGCCGTTGACCATAAATGGCTGGTCACCACAGAACTACAGCCGAGACTTTAATGGCAAGGTTTCCCTGCGTTATGTGGCCGAGCAGTCCTTGAATGTACCAACCGTCCGGGTAGCTCAGGATGTAGGCATCGATAAAATTATTTATCTGGGCAAGGAAATGGGCATTACCACCTTTGTCACCGATGGGAACCAGAATGATGGTAATCTGTCTACGGCTTTGGGAGGCCTTACCCGAGGGGTAACGCCGCTGGAGCTCACCAGTGCTTATTGTACTTTTGCCAATGATGGCGTTCATGTAAATCATACGGCCATCGTCCGGGTTTTGGACCGCAACGGCAAGGTGCTGGAGGAAAATGTACCTGAGTCCAAGCAGGTGTTGAAAAAGGACACAGTCAACAATCTCACCAGTATGCTGATGGGGGTAATGGTCCGGGGAACTGGTACTGGAGCTAACATTGATCGTCCATCCGCCGGCAAGACCGGTACCACCAGCGATTATCACGATGCCTGGTTTATTGGCTATGTACCGGATTTGGTGGTGGGTGTCTGGGTTGGTTGTGATGACAACCAGCAGATGGGCACCATGACCGGTGGTACTACGCCGGCCTATATCTGGAAAGCCTTTATGACCAAGGTGAGCAGCAGTATGCCGACCAAGTCCTTTGACGGTGCTTATCTCACGGCAGTGGAAACACCGGTCAAGGAGGAATCCGTGGACAAGAATGGCAACTTGATAGATAAGAACGGCAAGCTGATTTTGGACAAGAATGGCAAGCCGATAAAGGGCGCCGGAAACGCTGCCGATGATAACAAAGCGGCTGATGACAACAATGGTCCAGCCAAGAAAAATGATACGGTGCCAAAGGCACCGCCGGCTTCACCGACGCCAACCGGTCCAGCTGGCAAAAAAGCAAATTAACAGCCTGAATTCAGGTTAAAGGGGAGAAATATAAAAGTGTCAACCAATGTTTTTGATGTTCTCAAGGAGCGTGGCTATCTCGCTCAGTGTACCAATGAGGAAGAGGTGCGTGCCCTGCTGGAAAATGAGCAGGTGACCTTCTACATCGGCTTTGACCCTACGGCGGACAGCCTTCATGTAGGTCATTTTCTGGGCTTGATGGTAATGTCCCATCTGCAGCGGGCCGGTCATCGGCCGGTATGTCTGGTGGGGGGCGGTACCGGTACGGTGGGAGACCCTTCCGGTCGTACTGATATGCGAAAAATGCTTACGGATGAGGATATTGAATATAACTGCAATCAGTTCAAGAAGCAGATGGCCCGGTTCATTGATTTCAGTGATGGCAAGGCGCTGATGGTCAACAATGGGGATTGGCTCCGGAAACTGAATTATATCGAGCTGCTGCGGGAAGTAGGTCCGCATTTCACCGTCAACCGTATGCTGGCAGCCGAATGCTACAAAAATCGTATGGAAAAGGGACTTACCTTCCTGGAATTCAACTATATGATTATGCAGTCTTATGACTTTTTGGAGCTGCACCGCCGGTACAATCTGAAGCTGGAGATGGGCGGTGACGACCAGTGGTCCAACATAATTGGTGGCGTGGAACTGACCCGTCGTATTACCGGTGATGCCGTATATGGTTTGACCTTCACCCTGCTTACCAAGAGTGATGGCCAGAAGATGGGCAAGACCGCTGGTGGAGCGTTGTGGTTGGACAAGGAAAAGACCTCAACCTATGATTTTTATCAGTATTGGCGCAATGTGGACGATGCTGATGTGGAAAAATGCTTATCCTTGCTCACATTCCTGCCAATGGATGAAGTGCGCCGGTTGGGGGCACTGGAAGGTCAGGAGATAAATGAAGCCAAGAAAGTATTGGCTTATGAGGTTACCAAGCTGGTACATGGCCAGGAGGAAGCCGATAAGGCCAAGGCTGCTGCCGAGGCTGTATTTGGTGGTTCCGGGTCCAGTGAAAATATGCCTACCATTGAGCTTGCAGCTGAAGGCCGCAAGCTGCTGGAGGTGCTGGTGGAGGCGGAAGTCTTTGGCTCCAAGGGCGAAGGCCGCCGGTTGATTCAGCAGAATGGTTTGTCTCTTAATGATGAAAAGGTTACTGACGCTGAATATGTGTTGGCGGACAGTGACTTCAAGGATGGGGAAGCCATTGTGAAGAAGGGCAAGAAGAAGTTTTATAGGATAATTAGGAATTAGGAATAAAACCTTCCCCACAGGAGAAGGATATCAAATAAAAAAGGAGTTTTTTAGTAATGTCAGGACATTCAAAATGGGCTAATATCAAGAGAAAAAAAGGTGCAAACGATGCTATCCGTGGTAAGATTACCACTAAAATAGGCCGGGAAATTACCATCGCGGTTCGGATGGGCGGGGCTGATCCTACCGGTAATATGCGTCTCAAGTTGGCATTGTCCAAAGCCAAGTCCAATAATATACCAAAGGATAATATCAACCGGGCCATCCAAAAGGGCCTGGGGGCATCTGATGGCAGTAATTATGAGGAGATGACCTACGAGGGCTACGGCCCGGGTGGTACCGCTATTATGCTGGATATTCTCACTGATAACCGCAACCGTACTGCCGCTGATGTACGCCATATCTTCACCAAGTATGGCGGATCTTTGGGAGCTACCGGCTGTGTATCCTGGATGTTCAACAAAAAGGCTGTTTTTGTTGTGGAAAAGGAATCCTTTGACGATGAGGATGCTTTGATGGAATTGGTACTGGATGCCGGTGCCGATGATTTTGTGGCTGAGGATGAAGTGTTTGAAATCACTGCAGAGCCGGATGCCTTTGATGGTATTCTCCAGGCACTCAATGACAAGGGGATTGAGCCGGCTTCGGCTGAAATCACCATGGTTCCTGATAACACTGTAAAGGTTGAAGGGGAAAATGTTGCTTCTATGCAGAAAATGCTGGATGCCTTCGATGAAAATGATGATGTTCAGGAAGTATACGGAAATTACGAAATGGACGAGGAAGACTAATATATAAATTTAGCGGCCCAAGGGCCGCTAAATTTATATAGTGCTGAATTAGGAATTTCTCCTCGGTTCCCTTTGGGGGAGCTGGCATCTTTAGATGACTGAGGGGGTATTAGGAGGACTACTATGCTTGCATTGGGTATCGACCCAGGAACAGCCATATGCGGCTACGGTTTTGTGGAGGCACAGGGCAGCCGGCTTATTGCCCATCAATATGGGGCTATTACCACCAGTTCAAAGGCCAAGCCGGAGGACCGGCTGATGAAGCTGTATGATGAGTTGGATGAATTGATAAAAAAGTATAATCCGGATGTTATCGGGGTAGAGCAATTATTTTTCAACCGCAATGTTACCACGGCCATCCCGGTGGGGCAGGCCCGGGGGGTAGTGCTGTTGGCGGCGGCCAAAAACGGCATTGAGCTGGTGGAAAGGACTCCGCTACAGGTCAAGCAGGCGGTGACCGGCTATGGAAAAGCCACCAAGGAACAGGTTATCTATATGGTGACCAAGCTGTTAAATCTGCCGGAACCACCCAAGCCGGACGATGTGGCGGATGCCCTGGCAGTGGCCATCTGTACTTCCCATGTGTTGGACAGCTTTGCTTACCGCAACAAATTGTAGGTTTACATATTTTGTGCATTGTATACAGAAAAACATAGTATGTATACACTGTTTGGGGAGAAAATAGGTGGACGAATAGCTGTAATTGTATTATAATATTCGTTGTTTGAGTATTTATAAAGAAAATTTAAAACAAATGTATTTTTGATATGGACATTTGCCCCTATCTAATCCTTTGTTTTTATTTAACAGGAGGGATATAATGGCTCTTATTGTTAAGAAGTTTGGTGGCTCATCTGTAGGCACCACAGAGAAAATCCTCAATGTAGCCAAGAGAATTATCGAAGAAAAAAAGCCCGGTGACCAGATTGTTATGGTTGTGTCTGCTATGGGCGACACCACTGATGACCTGATTGCTCTGGCCAAGGGCATCAACACCAATCCATACCAGTTCCCCCGGGAAATGGATATGCTGCTGACCACTGGTGAGCAGGTTTCCATTGCTCTTTTGACCATGGCCTTCCGTTCCATGGGGCAGAAAGCAATTTCCCTTACTGGACAGATGGTGGGAATGAAGACCAATTCGGTTCATACCAAGGGTAAGATTGTAGATATCCATCCTTCCCGTGTGAAAAAGGAATTGGAAAAGGGCAATATAGTAGTGGTAGCTGGTTTCCAGGGCGTGGATGAACTGGGTGATCCGGTTACTTTGGGCCGGGGTGGTTCTGACACATCGGCAGTGGCTTTGGCCGGGGCTCTGAAAGCCGACTCCTGTGAAATCTATACTGATGTAGATGGTATTTATTCCGCAGATCCACGGCTGATTCCGGACGCCAGAAAGATGAAGGAAATAACCTACGACGAAATGCTGGAGATGGCCCGCCTGGGTGCAGGTGTAATGCAGCCCCGTTCCGTAGAGATGGGCAAGTACTTTAATATTCCAATCCATGTTCGTTCTACATTTACATCCGCAACCGGTACTATGATTAGGGAGGCTTATACAATGGAAGAGAAGGATTTTGTGATTCGCGGTGTTGCCCATGATAAAAATGTTGCTAAAATTGCTGTTCTGGGTGTTCCAAACAATCCAGGCATTGCCAAGGAGATTTTCTCTGCCTTGGCGGAGAAGAATATCGCTGTTGATATGATTGTCCAGAGTATCAGAAATATCGAAAAGAATGTTACTGATATGGTATTTACCACTACCCTGGATGATTTGCCTGAAACCAAGAAGACCGTAGATGTAGTAGCAGAAAAGCTCCATGCTGTGGCTGTGCTCATTGAGGAAAATGTAGCAAAGGTATCCATTGTGGGCGCCGGTATGCTGGGCAATCCTGGTATTGCAGCCAGAATGTTTGGGGCACTGGCTGATGCCAATGTGAATATTGATGCTATCAGTACTTCGGAAATCAGTATCAGCTGTCTGATAAAGGGCACTGATTTGAAGGAAGCGGCCAACGCCATTCACAAGGAGTTCTTCCCGGAAGACCATGAGTAATGATGAATGGTGAATTATGAATTCATAATTACCTATATTCGTAATTATTTTCAAGGAGGCATTTTACTATGAGTTCACAGGTTGCATCACATCGGGTAGGAAAAAAGTTGGTTGATGTTATTTTTGGGGCTAGTGCTGCCTGTAATGAAGCCATAAAACAGCATGGGGCAGAAAAGGTTACCAATGCTACAGTGGGATCCATTATCGGTGAGGATGGCAAGCTGGCCTGCCTGCCAACTATGGAAAAGGCATTTAGAGGATTGAATATTTCTGATGTGGCAGCTTATGCTCCACCAGCCGGTCTGCCAGCCTATCTGGATGCGGTTATTGGACTGACCTTTGCTGATAACAAGCCGGAGGGCCATATCGCTGCTTGTTCTACTTCCGGTGGAACAGGAGCTTTGCACATGGCTATTGCCAATTATTCCGAAATTGGCGATCAGGTGTTGACCTCCGACTGGTTTTGGGGGACCTATAATCCTCTCTGCCAGGAAGCTGGTCGTAGCTTGGCCACCTATCAGCTGTTTGATGAAAATATGAATTACAATGTTAAGGCTTTGGCCGAAAAGGTGGATGAGCTGTTTGCCAAGCAGGACTCTTTGCTGCTGATTATCAACACTCCGGCCCATAATCCTACTGGTTATAGCCTGACCGATGAGGAATGGACGCAGGTCTTAGACATTGCCAAGGCGTGGGCGGACAAGGGCAAGAAGTTTAATCTGATGGTGGATATTGCTTATATTGATTATGCTGGTGAAAAGAATGAAACCCGTCGGTTTATGAAGCAGTTCAGCAATCTCCCAGAAAATATTTTCGTTATGTTTGCCTTCTCCATGTCCAAGGGCTACACTATGTATGGTCAGCGGACAGGCGCCCTGATAGGGCTTTCTGCCAGTGCGGAGCTCATTGAAGAATTTAAGAATGTCACCAAATTTACCGGCCGTGCTACCTGGTCCAATATCAACCGGGGGGCTCAGACCCTGCTTACCACCATTCAGCAGGACAGTGACATGCTGGCTCAGTTTGAAAAAGAGCGTGATGAGCTTTATGGAGTAATTCGCGACAGGGCTGCTATATTTATGAAGGAGGCCCAGGAGTGTGGGTTGAAAGCTCTGCCATATAAGGCTGGGTTCTTCATTTCGGTTCCGGCCAAGGATCCTGCCGCAGTATGCGATAAACTGCACGATGATTTGATTTTTGCCGTGCCTTTAAAGAAGGGAGTCCGCATTGCGGTATGCTCCATACCGAAGGCCAAGATGTATGGAATGGCGGCCAAGGTGTTGAAGGCGTGGAAGGCCGTGGAAGAGTAATACAATAGGATATAGAGTTTGCAAAAGAGACCGTAGCCTTACGGTCTCTTTTTTTGTTGGGGCAGTTAGCCACTACTAAACAGGGCAATGTGCCAGCTGCCCATCATCCAGTCAAGCTTCACCTCGGCTCCCCTTGGGGAGCTGGCATCTTCAGATGCCTGAGGGGGTAGTGGCTAATCGGGCGGGGGCAGTTGCCTGTCGCCCGGTTTCATTGCTAAAACTATTTTCTGCCTTCAATATATCATCAAAAAAAATCCAAACTCGCTACGCTCAGACATGGATTTTTTC